>NZ_JAVRFH010000407.1:0-392 GCF_031845825.1 Streptomyces lancefieldiae
GCCCAGGTCCAGGTTCCAAGCGACCCATGCAAACACAGTGGATAAACTCTACGCCAACTAATAGAGAAAAAACAAGCCCTGCCAAAAGCCCAGGTTTTGCTAGGGCTTATGGCACTTGGGTGGATGTAGTGGATCCCACTTATTCGATAGAGTTGATCACTTGTTATAGCTTGGTCCCTATAAGAAAGACTATCGGGAGTGCACTGTTTTATGGCGATTGCGTTACAAATTAGTGCGCGTTAACGCAATCGCGTTACTTATAGAAACAGTCAATCAGCCACGGTAGTAACGTTGCGGCACAAATGGCATTTTACTTACACGAAGTGGCACCTTTTTCCCACGTACCAACGCAGACACTTCGGTATCCAGCGCGATGAATGCGCTGTCCAGGT
>NZ_JAVRFH010000408.1:0-392 GCF_031845825.1 Streptomyces lancefieldiae
TTGTTTATAGCAGTGAATTTTTGATTAGAATAAAAATATTTATAAACATTATTTTCATAGTCACTATTATAGCAATTAAAGAAAATTTTATTTTCTTTTTCTGTTGAAGAACAATCGAAATCACCATTAATTAAGTATTCAGGAATATTTTTCAAACCAGTATCGGTATCTATATCTTTGGCTTGGTAGTTAAAATTAATAGTTTGAATGAATGGTGCAGGATAGTGAACACTCGCCACAGAGATCACTACATATTCATTAGACAGTTTATAAATTTGAGGCATCATTCCTGGGGAAATGTTTAATTTTTTTATATTTCCATTGTTGTAGAGAATCAACCCTTCATCACTTTCTTGGAAGTACTTATTTCCACCTAATGCAAATCCATACGC
>NZ_JAVRFH010000409.1:0-391 GCF_031845825.1 Streptomyces lancefieldiae
GCCCGCCGTCCGCACGGCCATCGCCCACATCGTGGACCGCGACGCCCTGGTCGCCAAGGTCTACCGGGGAACCGCCGAACCCCTCTACTCGAAGATCCCCAAGGGCATCTCCGGACACACCACCAGCTTCTTCGACACCTTCGGCGATCCGGACGTGAAGCAGGCCAAGGAGATCCTGACCTCGGCCGGGATCACCGAGCCGGTCAAGATGACCTTCTGGTACACCACCGACCGGTACGGCTCCTCCACCCAGCCCGAGTTCGAGGAGCTGGAGCGGCAGCTGGAGAAGTCGGGACTCTTCGACATCACGCTCGAGAGCGCACCCTGGAAGACCTTCCAGGAGGGCTTCACCCAGGGCGAGTACCCGGTCTGCGGCCGTGGCTGGTTCCCG
>NZ_JAVRFH010000410.1:0-390 GCF_031845825.1 Streptomyces lancefieldiae
GTCAACACCTTAGGCTGAGGCTGTGAGTGTGGAACGGCCGCCGGAACATGAGCTGGCGGCGTTCGGCCTGTCCGGGGTGCGCCCGGTACCGCTCGGCTCTAGCTGGGAGGGTGGCTGGCGCTGCGGCGAGGTTGTGATGTCGATGGTGCCCGAGCACGCCCGTGCGGCGTGGTCGGCGAAGGTGCGGGAGTCGCTGTTCATCGACGGCGTGCGGCTCGCCCGCCCGGTGCGCTCGACGGACGGTCGTTACGTGGTCGCCGGGTGGCGGGCGGACACCTTCGTCGCGGGCACGCCCGAACCCCGCCATGACGAGGTGGTATCGGCGGCAGTGCGAGTGCACGAGGCCACGGCGAAGTTGGAGCGGCCGCGCTTCCTCACCCAGCCCCCGGT
>NZ_JAVRFH010000411.1:0-390 GCF_031845825.1 Streptomyces lancefieldiae
GTGCCGGATACGATGCGCACCGAGATGTATGGCCAGCTGTTGACCATGAACCTCTTGTCCGGTGCCAAGACCAATGGCGTCTACTCGCTCGATCCGGCGAGTGGCAATGCCATCTTCGTTGTTCACTTCATGCACCCTGAACAGCTCGATCCAGAACAGCTGGCGCAGGCATTCGGCATCTATGCGTCACAGACCAACAATCTGCGCGCAATGCTGCGGGAAGAGCCGCAGGCGGGTGCAGGCTCGGGCGTAACGGCCGCGGCAGCCATGGGGCCGGGGCGCGCTGCTTCCATGATAGACCTGGCATAGGACCATGGCCATGCGCACGACCGGAAGCAGGCCACGTGCGAACAGCTCCACGCCGATGCTGGATCGGGGTCACAAGTCTTC
>NZ_JAVRFH010000412.1:0-388 GCF_031845825.1 Streptomyces lancefieldiae
TGACGACCGCATTCCGGGGAGAGCGCGTGAAGCCCGAAGCCCGGGGAGGGCACGTGAGGGCCGGATTCCGGCTGGAGCACATGAGGACCGGACTCCGGGGAGCGCGCACGTGAAGATCGGCATCGTCTGCCCGTACTCCTGGGACGTCCCCGGCGGCGTCCAGTTCCACATCCGGGACCTGGCCGAACACCTCATCGGGCTCGGCCACACCGTCTCCGTCCTGGCCCCGGCCGACGACGAGACCCCGCTGCCGCCGTACGTCGTCTCGGCGGGCCGGGCCGTCCCGGTCCCGTACAACGGCTCCGTCGCCCGGCTGAACTTCGGCTTCCTGTCGGCCGCCCGGGTCCGCCGCTGGCTGCACGACGGCACCTTCGACGTCATCCACATC
>NZ_JAVRFH010000413.1:0-388 GCF_031845825.1 Streptomyces lancefieldiae
GATTATAATAGTAGTTTTTTGGCAACTGAGCATTTAATTGAACAAGGCTGCAAACGAATTGCTTACTTGGTGGTTAATAAAAGCTTATCAATTGGTAAAACCCGGATGCAAGGTTACATTGATGCCTTAGCAAAATATAACCTTCCTTTTGATGAAAGCCTAATTGTAGATTGCAGCAACAGCTACGAAGAAAACAGTGTGATTATCAAAAATGCACTCCAACAACTGAAACCCGATGGGGTTTTTACCTCTGTTGAGCGTTTGGCTTTTGCCACTTATTACGCCTGCTACGATTTAAACATCAATATTCCAGGTAATTTAAAAGTGATTAGCTTTTCGAGCCTCGAAATAGCGCCATTACTAAATCCATCATTAACTACCATTACTC
>NZ_JAVRFH010000414.1:0-386 GCF_031845825.1 Streptomyces lancefieldiae
CTCTTGCCCCCCGGAAAACAAAATCAAGGCTCTCAAAAATTGCCCGTTTTGCCTTCTCCAACTCAATTTTTGAATGTGCAGAAGAAACAAAACCTACCTCATAACCCGAAGGTCCGAGATAAACACCTCTGTTCAGGAGTTCGCGGTGAAAAACTTTGAATTTTTCCATACTCGAAGGATCAATCTGGTCGGCAGCGCTGATGGTCTCCTGTTCAGTAAAAGCAAACCAAAAAATCGATGCGATTGAAAAAATGCGTATTTTATAATTTCGGGCAGTAGCAAACCGTTGGATCGACTCGGCAAATTCCTGAGCTTTGCCATTCAAATCTTTGTAGAAACTTGACTTGGAAAGCTCAGTCAGCTGTGCGATCCCCGCCGCCATTGCT
>NZ_JAVRFH010000415.1:0-384 GCF_031845825.1 Streptomyces lancefieldiae
GGCACCAGTTCGAAACTTCCGTCTTTTTCACAACTGATCTGTGCCACCTGCGCCATCCAGAACTCGTCGTGCAAAACATAACCACTGATCTTTTTCACATCCTGAACGAGCGCACTGTCTTTGCTGTTCCACACACCGTTCACTTCTGGAAATGAAGTAAACACGCGAAGATTCACACTCATCTTATCGCTCAGCGGAAGCCTGCCTCCACTGCTGTCAATATAAAATGATGAACCATTTTCTGTAAACACTCTTGCTACCGGTTCCTTCTCGATGACGTTCACATGAAGGACGAGGTTGTTATCAAAAAATAATTCTGCTTTTCTCACCCAGGTATTCTGGGCGATCTCAACTTCCAGTTCATGGAGATCGATCATATCAAGT
>NZ_JAVRFH010000416.1:0-382 GCF_031845825.1 Streptomyces lancefieldiae
GGGCTGGCTCGAAGACGTCCTTCCGGGTGAGCCAGTGGTGCTCGCCACTCAGACCGCCAACATCCGTTCGATGCGCCTCGCGGCAAAGCTGGGGTTCACCGAAGCGGAGCGGTTCCGGGCCTGGGACGCCGATCAGTGGCTCGGCCTGCGGGCCCCGGTCACCTCTGATTGAGTTCGCGCTCGACAGTGTGGCTCCGTCGAAGTGCTGTTGTTCTCGTTGGCGGAGCCGGGCGGGTTCGGGGCTCATGCAGGCACTGGAAGGAGCGGTGCGAAAGCGCGCTGTTCGTCGAAATGCTGCCGCGTCTGAAGACAGTGGTGGAGTTGGCCGAGGAACCGGTTGAGCAGGTGGCGCTGGGCGGCCGCGTGCCAGTCTCCGTGTTCG
>NZ_JAVRFH010000041.1:0-73773 GCF_031845825.1 Streptomyces lancefieldiae
TGTGACGCCTCACCGCAGGCTGCGCACGTCCAGGTGACGCAGCACCCGGTCCACGATCTCCGGGTCGGACCCGGGTTCGCTGCGTGCCGCCAGTACCTCGTGCCGGGCGGCGCTCAGCATCTCGCCCTGGATCCGGCGGATCCGCTTCACCCGCCGGGTCCGCTGCTCCTGCGCCTCGCGCCGCTCCTCGTCGCCGATGTCGGGGCTGATGCGCAGCCCGATGTCGAAGGCGCGGCGCAGCATCTGCTCGGACAGCTCCTCCGGCAGCTCCTCGACCGCCTCGATCTCCTTCAGCCGCTGCTTCGCCGCCCTCGCCGCCCGTACCGCCAGCTGCTTCTCGTAGTCCTTCTCCCGCTCGGTGTCCGCCCGTACCCCCAGGCGGCCCACCAGCCACGGCAGCGTCAGCCCCTGCAGGAGCAGCGTGACCATGATCACCCCGAAGGCGATGAAGATGATCTCCGCGCGCTTGGGGAAGGCCGAGCCGTCGTCCGTCACCAGCGGAATCGCGAGGGCCAGCGCGACCGAGGCGACCCCGCGCATCCCCGCCCACCACATGACGACGGTCTCGCGCCAGCTCGTCGGGATGTCCTCGTCGTGGTCCCGCCCGGCGTGCAGGCGCTGCGTCAGCCAGGTGGCCGGCAGCAGCCACACCAGCCGTACGAGGATCACCACACCGGAGACCGCCGCGGCCCACCCGAGCAGTTCGGTCCACCGCCCGGAGGCCGTGTGGATCGCGTTGTGCAGCTCCAGGCCGATCAGACCGAACGCGACGCCGGTGACGAGCGTGTCGACGACGTCCCAGACGGTGTGCCCGGCGAGCCGGGTCATCACGTCGTCGGCGTCGGAGGCGTACTCGGCGAGGAACATCGCGGTGGTGAGCACCGCGAGCACCCCGGAGCCGTGCAGTTCCTCGGCCAGGACGTAGGACACGTACGGCACCAGCAGCGTCAGGCCGATCTGCAGGGTGACGTCCCCCAGCAGGTCCAGCAGCTTGTTGGCGGCCCAGCCGAGCGCGAGGCCCACGGCCACGGCGACGACGGCGGACAGCACCAGGTCGAGCCCGGCCCGCCAGGGCGAGAAGGCGCCGCCGACGGCCGCGGCGATGGCCACGTGGTACAGGACGATGGCCGTGACGTCGTTGAACAGCCCCTCGCCCTCCAGGATGGACACCAGGCGGCGGGGCAGCCCCAGTTGCCCGGCGACGGCGGTCGCCGCGACCGGGTCGGGCGGTGCCACCAGCGCGCCCAGCGCGAAGGCGGCGGCGATCGGCAGCCCCGGCACGATGGCGTGGGCCACCGTGGCGACGCACGCCATGGTGACGAAGACCAGCGCGACCGCCAGCAGGAAGATCGGCCGCTTGTTGGCCGCGAACTGCCGCCAGGACGTGCGCCGTACGGCCGCGTAGAGCAGCGGCGGCAGCAGCGCGGGCAGGATGAGCTCGGGCGGGAAGTCGACGTTGGGCACGAAGTCGAGCAGGGCCAGCACGATCCCGAGGACCGTCATCAGCACCGGCGCCGGCAGCCCGAGCCGGTCCCCGATCGGGACGCTCAGCAGGGCCCCGAGCAACAGCATGAACAGCAGGGCCAACTGGTCCACGGTCACCGCTCCGGTCGGGTCTCGGCGTACACACGGCGGACTTCAAGCCTGCCACGCCACCGGACCCACCAGCCGGTTCGGCACCTCCGGTTACAGGGCGCGCCGCATCGCGCGGTGGGGTATCCCGGCGTCGGGGAACTCCGGTCCGTACGCCTCGTACCCCAGTCGCGCGTAGAAACCCAGGGCCTGGGTCTGCGCGTGCAGGTCCACCGCCGTGAGCCCCCGCGCACGTGCCGCCTCCTCCACGGCCCGCACCAGCGCGGCCCCGACGCCCAGTCCGCGGGCGTCCCGGGTGACGGCGAGCCGGCCGAGGGAGCCGACGGCCGGGTCGCCGTCGCCGTTCTTCGCGGCGGCGGCCTCGCCGTGCAGCAGCCGGCCGGTGCCCAGTGCCACGCCGTCCTCCCGGACCGCGAGGACGTGCACGGCGTCGGCGTCGTACGTGTCGTACTCGATGTCCTCGGGGACCTGCTGCTCGGCGACGAAGACCTCCTTGCGTACCGCGAAGCACGCCTCCCGGTCGGCGGGGTCGTCGGCGACGCGCACCTCGTAGGCCGGAACGGGCCGCGGGGCGCTCATCCGTAGGTCTCCTCGCGGACGAGGTCCAGGGCCTGCTGGAGGTCCTCGGGGTAGTCGCTGGCGTACTCGACCCACTGTCCGTCGCCGGGGTGCTCGAAGCCGAGGCGTACGGCGTGCAGCCACTGGCGGGTGAGGCGCAGCCGCTTGGCGAGGGTCGGGTCGGCGCCGTAGGTCAGGTCGCCGACGCAGGGGTGGCGGTGGGCGGCCATGTGGACGCGGATCTGGTGGGTGCGGCCGGTCTCCAGCTTCACGTCGAGCAGGGAGGCGGCGCGGAAGGCCTCGATGAGGTCGTAGTGCGTGACGGAGGGCTTGCCCTCGGCGGTGACGGCCCACTTGTAGTCGTGCTGGGGGTGGCGGCCGATGGGGGCGTCGATGGTGCCGCTGGTCGGGTCGGGGTGGCCCTGCACGAGCGTGTGGTAGCGCTTGTCGACCGTGCGCTCCTTGAACTGGCGCTTGAGCGAGGTGTACGCCCGCTCCGACTTGGCCACCGCCATCAGACCGGAGGTGCCCACGTCGAGACGGTGCACGATGCCCTGCCGCTCGGCGGCACCGGACGTCGAGATGCGGTACCCGGCGGCGGCCAGTCCGCCGATGACCGTCGGTCCGCTCCAGCCGGGCGAGGGGTGGGCCGCCACGCCGACCGGCTTCACGATCACGACCACGTCCTCGTCGTCGTGCACGATCTCCATGCCCTCGACCGGCTCGGCCACGATCTGCACCGGCGCGGGCGCCTGCGGCATCTCGACCTCGAGCCAGGCGCCGCCGTGGACGCGCTCGGACTTGCCGACCACCGATCCGTCGACCTGCACCTTGCCCGCCGCGGCGAGCTCCGCGGCCTTGGTACGGGAGAAGCCGAACATGCGGGAGATGGCGGCGTCGACGCGCTCGCCCTCCAGGCCGTCGGGCACGGGCAGGGTGCGGATATCGGGAAGCGTGCTCACCCGTCGAGTATGCCGGACGGCTCGGACAGTCCCGCACGCCCGTCCGGCGGGGCCCGCGCCCCGGCCCCGCCGTCAGTCCTTGTGGACGGTCCCGTCGGGGTCCAGGCCCCGGAAGGAGAGGATCACGATCAGGATGCCGCCGCAGACGATCGCCGAGTCGGCGAGGTTGAAGACGGCGAAGTGCTTGGGGGCGATGAAGTCCACGACCGCGCCCTCGAAGACGCCGGGCGAGCGGAAGATCCGGTCGGTGAGGTTGCCGAGCGCGCCGCCCAGCAGCAGGCCGAGCGCGATCGCCCACGGCAGGCTGTACAGCTTGCGCGCGAGGCGGGCGATCACCACGATCACGGACGCCGCGATCACCGTGAAGATCACGGTGAAGGCCTCACCGAAACCGAAGGCCGCGCCCGCGTTGCGGATCGCCGCGAACCTGAGCCAGTCCCCGATGATCTCGACGGGCTCGTGGTGCTCCAGCTTGGCGACCACGATCATCTTGCTGACCAGGTCGAGAAGGTACGCGAACACGGCGACCGCGAACAGCACGGCGATGCGCCGCCTGCCCCGGGGGCGCTCCGGGGCCCGCTCCTGCTCGGCGTCGGGCCGCTCCTGCCCGTCCCCCGCCGCGTCCGGGGTGTCCGGCGTACCGATGATGCGCTCCGCCTCTGCCACGTGAGTCCCTCGACCTAGGTACCTGACTGAGGACGAGGGTACGGCACGCCTTCCGTCCCGCACGTGCTCAGGACGCGTACGGGGGCGGCAGCGCGGCGGATCAGTACCGGCGCTCCTGCTTCTGCTTGCACTCGACGCACAGGGTGGCCCTCGGAAAGGCCTGCATGCGCGCCTTGCCGATGGGGTTGCCGCAGTTCTCGCACAGGCCGTAGGTGCCCGCGTCCAGGCGCTCCAGGGCGCGCTCGGTCTGGGTGAGCATCTCGCGCGCGTTGGCGGCCAGCGCCAGCTCGTGCTCGCGCGTGATGTTCTTGCTGCCGGTGTCCGCCTCGTCGTCGCCCGCGCCGTCCCCGGAGTCCCGCATCATGCCCTGCAGCGACCGCTCGGAGGATTCGAGCTCGGTGCGCAGCCGGTCGGCCTCGGACTGCAGTCCCCCGCGCGCCTCCTCCACCTCCTGCGGGGTCCAGGGTTCCTCGCCGGGGCGTACCGCGAGGTCGCCGGGCTCAGCGGCGGCGCCGCGTGCCTTGGGAACGGCGGACTTGGCCGCCGTGGCCATGCCAGGAGTCTTCTTCGCAACCACCGTCGTGGCTCCCGTCTGCTCCGCGGCCTCGGCCGCGTCCGCCTTCTTCGCCGTGCTCTTCTTCGCCGCGCTCTTCTTCGCCGCGCTCTTCCTGGCCGCGGTCTTCTTCGCGGCGCCCTTCTTCGCCGCGGACTTCTTCGCGGCCGTCACCTTCGCGGCCGGCGACTTCTCGGCAGCCGTCTCCTCGGCGGCCGTCCCCTCGGCGGCCGTCTCCTTCGCGGTCGCCTTCTTCCCGGCCCGGCCCTCCGCCCCGCCGCCGGGGCCACGGGCCGCGGCGGGCTCGGGGGCCGCACCGCCCAGGGCGTCGGCGTCC
The DNA here is from genome assembly GCF_031845825.1 of Streptomyces lancefieldiae. NCBI lineage: Bacteria > Bacillati > Actinomycetota > Actinomycetes > Kitasatosporales > Streptomycetaceae > Streptomyces > Streptomyces lancefieldiae. Next base: position 4,670 of record NZ_JAVRFH010000041.1, read on the forward strand.
GTGGATCTGCCGGACGCCGGCTGCTGTACGGCGGTCTTCTTCGCCACCATGGCCGCGGCCCCTTCACATTTTGTGATCTTGCGCGCAAATCGTGCTGGGACGATAAATCGACTCGGGTCCCGCGGCAACGGGGCACGCCGCCCGATTCGCCCGCCCACCGTGCGCCGCGCGGCGAGCATGCATGCGTTGTGCCCAGCTCCCCGCCCGGTAATCCGCCGGGGCACAGCCCGGCCGGGCCGCCCGGGAGCCGGACGCCCGACGACGGCATTCGGCTCACACCCGGCCGTGGGGAGGTGTACGGAGGCCGTGCGGCGCCCCCGCCCCACCCGGCACCAAAACCGGTCGGCCGCTGTCCGTGCGGCGCCGTACACTGGGCGGAGCGAAAAGCGTGGATGGGGACGAGTAGCGGCGTAGGCAGCCCAGAGCGACCCGGGGACGGTGTGAGCCCGGGGGCGAGCGCGACGTGAAGATCACCCCGGAGCCGCCGGAAGAAAGCCGTGACACGACCGCCACGGCGAGTAGAACCGGCTCGCGACCCCAATGAGGGGGCTCACCGGCGCACACGACGCACCGGAGGGCCAAGGAGGGTGGTACCGCGGGAGCGCGCCGCACACAGCGGCGTACGTGGCCATGACGGCTCGGCTCTCGTCCCTCCGACGGAAGGCAGCACGTCCGCCGGAGGAAGCTCGTTGAATACGCAGCCGCAGTACCGCCAGGTGCCCGCCCAGGTCGACCTGCCCGCGCTCGAACACGCGGTGCTCGACTTCTGGCGCGAGCAGAAGATCTTCGCCAAGAGCCTCGAGCAGTCCGAGGGCCGCCCCGAGTGGGTGTTCTACGAGGGCCCGCCCACCGCCAACGGCATGCCGGGCGCCCACCACATCGAAGCCCGCGTCTTCAAGGACGTCTTCCCCCGCTTCCGCACCATGCGCGGCTACCACGTGGGCCGCAAGGCCGGCTGGGACTGCCACGGCCTCCCGGTGGAGCTCGCGGTGGAGAAGGAGCTCGGCTTCTCCGGCAAACAGGACATCGAGGCGTACGGCATCGCCGAGTTCAACGCCAAGTGCCGCGAGTCGGTGACCCGCCACACCGACGCCTTCGAAGCGCTCACCACCCGCATGGGCTACTGGGCCGACCTCCAGGACCCGTACCGCACGATGGACCCCGAGTACATCGAGTCCGTGTGGTGGTCGCTGAAGGAGATCTTCAACAAGGGCCTGCTGGTCCAGGACCACCGCGTCGCCCCCTGGTGCCCCCGCTGCGGCACCGGCCTGTCCGACCACGAGCTGGCCCAGGGCTACGAGACGGTCGTCGACCCGTCCGTCTACGTCCGCTTCCCGCTGACCTCCGGCCCGCTGGCCGGCGAGGCCGCGCTCCTGATCTGGACGACCACGCCCTGGACGCTGGTCTCCAACACGGCGGTCGCCGCGCACCCCGAGGTCACCTACGTCGTCGCCACCGACGGCGAGGAGAAGCTCGTCGTCGCCGAGCCGCTGGTCACCAAGGCCCTCGGCGAGGGCTGGGAGACCACCGGCCAGTCCTTCACCGGCGCCGAGATGGAGCGCTGGACCTACCAGCGGCCGTTCGAGCTGGTGGAGTTCCCCGAGCCCGCCCACTTCGTGGTGAACGCCGAGTACGTCACCACCGAGGACGGCACCGGTCTGGTCCACCAGTCCCCCGCCTTCGGTGAGGACGACCTCAAGGTCTGCCGTTCCTACGGCCTGCCCGTGGTCAACCCGGTCCGCCCGGACGGCACCTTCGAGGAGGACGTCCCGCTGGTCGGCGGCGTCTTCTTCAAGAAGGCCGACGAGAAGCTGACGGAGGACCTGGACACGCGGGGCCTGCTGTTCAAGCACATCCCGTACGAGCACAGCTATCCGCACTGCTGGCGCTGCCACACGGCGCTGCTGTACTACGCCCAGCCGTCCTGGTACATCCGCACCACGGCCATCAAGGACCGTCTCCTCCAGGAGAACGAGAGGACCAACTGGTTCCCGGACTCCGTCAAGCACGGCCGGTACGGCGACTGGCTGAACAACAACATCGACTGGGCGCTCTCCCGCAACCGCTACTGGGGCACCCCGCTGCCGATCTGGCGCTGCGAGCACGACCACCTCACGGTCGTCGGCTCCCGCGCGGAGCTGACCGAGCTGACCGGCGCCGACCAGTCGGGCCTGGACCCGCACCGCCCGTACATCGACGAGGTCACCTTCGCGTGCCCGCAGGACGGGTGCGGCAAGGCCGCCACGCGCGTGCCGGAGGTCATCGACGCCTGGTACGACTCGGGTTCGATGCCGTTCGCACAGTGGGGCTACCCGCACAAGAACAAGGAGCTGTTCGAGAGCCGCTACCCGGCGCAGTTCATCTCCGAGGCGATCGACCAGACCCGCGGCTGGTTCTACACGCTGATGGCGGTCGGCACCCTGGTCTTCGACAAGTCGTCGTACGAGAACGTCGTCTGCCTCGGTCACATCCTCGCCGAGGACGGCCGCAAGATGTCCAAGCACCTGGGCAACACCCTGGAGCCGATCCCGCTCATGGACCGGCACGGCGCCGACGCGGTGCGCTGGTTCATGGCGGCCGGCGGCTCCCCGTGGGCGGCCCGCCGCGTCGGCCACGGCACCATCCAGGAGGTCGTCCGCAAGACGCTCCTCACCTACTGGAACACGGTCGCCTTCCAGGCCCTGTACGCCCGCACCTCGGGCTGGGCGCCGAGCGAGGCCGACCCGGCGCCGGCCGACCGCCCGGTCCTGGACCGCTGGCTGCTGTCCGAGCTGCACGCGCTGACCGACCAGGTCACGCAGGCACTGGACGCGTACGACACCCAGCGGGCCGGCAAGCTGCTGTCCGCCTTCGTCGACGACCTGTCGAACTGGTACGTACGCCGCTCCCGTCGCCGCTTCTGGCAGGGCGACAAGGCGGCGCTGCGCACGCTGCACGAGGTCGTCGAGACGGTCACCAGGCTCATGGCCCCGCTGACCCCGTTCATCACCGAGCGGGTCTGGCAGGACCTGGTCGTGCCGGTCAGCCCGGGCGCCCCGGAGTCGGTGCACCTGTCCTCCTGGCCGGAGGCCGACCTGTCGGCGATCGACCCGGAGCTGTCGAAGCAGATGGTCCTGGTGCGCCGCCTGGTCGAACTGGGCCGCGCCACGCGCGCCGAGTCGGGCGTCAAGACCCGCCAGCCGCTCAAGCGCGCGCTGATCGCGGTGGCGGGCTTCGACACGCTCACCCCCGAGCTGCACACGCAGATCACCGAGGAGCTGAACGTCGAGTCCCTCGCGTCGCTGAGCGAGGTCGGCGGCTCCCTGGTCGACACGACGGCGAAGGCCAACTTCCGGGCGCTGGGCAAGCGCTTCGGCAAGCGCGTCCAGGACGTCGCGAAGGCCGTCGCGGGCGCGGACGCCGCGGCGCTCTCCCTCGCGCTGCGCGAGGGCACGGCCTCGGTGGAGGTCGACGGCGAGACGATCACCCTCGCTCCCGACGAGGTGATCATCACGGAGACGCCGCGCGAGGGCTGGTCGGTCGCCTCCGACTCGGGCGCGACGGTGGCGTTGGACCTGGAGATCACGGAGGAACTCCGCCGCGCGGGCCTCGCCCGTGACGCGATCCGCCTGATCCAGGAGGCCCGCAAGAACAGCGGCCTCGACGTCGCCGACCGCATCGCCCTGCGCTGGACGGCCACGGACCCGGCGACCATCGCGGCCCTGACCGACCACTCGGCCCTGATCGCCGACGAGGTCCTGGCCACGGACTTCGCCCAGGGCGAGGCGGACGACACGTACGGGGAGCCGTTCACGGACGAGGGACTGTCCCTGACGTTCCAGCTGCGCAAGCAGTAACGAACACGACGAAAGGGCCTGGCTCCCCTCGGGGGGCCGGGCCCTTTCGCCGTACCACTCGCCCCAGCCGCGGGCGGTCGTGCCTCCCCCAGTGCCTGAACGGCCTGGGAGGCACTCCCAGGGCGGCACGGGTGGGCCACGGGGGTCCCCCCGCTCGTGCCGGGCCGCGTCACCCACCTCCGGCCACACCAACGCCCCGCGCCCGACACCGCGCACACCAAAAGGGCGGGCCCCGGGTCAGAAACCCGGGGCCCGCCCTGAACGCTGCCGACGGCTACGTCGTACTACCGTTCGTCACCCGTCAGTTGTCGTCCTCGTCGATCAGGAACCCACGCATCGGCGACGGCGCCTGCCCCATCGGCGACGGCCCCTGCGGCCGCACCGGCGCCATCGGCTGGGTCATCGCCGGCGACATCTGCTGCTGGCCGCCGTAGGACGGACCGGACTGGCCCGGCCCGCTGCCCATCGACTGGTTGCCGCCGTACGACGGCGCACTCGCGCCGGCCGGTGCCATGGAGGGCGCCGGGGACGGCGGCAGGGAGGCCGTAGCGGGCGTACGCGGCGGGGCGAGCGAGTCGTCCGCCTGGGTCTCCAACTGGCGCAGCTGGGACTCCAGGTACGACTTCAGCCGCGTGCGGTACTCGCGCTCGAAGCCGCGCAGGTCCTCGACCTTGCGCTCCAGCGTGGCGCGAGCGGACTCCAGGGAGCCCATCGCGACGCGGTGCTTCTCCTGCGCGTCCCGCTCCAGGGCGTCCGCCTTGGCACGGGCGTCCCGCTCCAGACCCTCGGCACGCGAACGCGCCTCGCCGACGATCTTGTTGGCCTCGGAGCGGGCCTCGGCGATCGCCTGGTCGGCGGTCTGCTGGGCCAGCGACAGGACGCGCGCGGCGCTGTCGCCACCGGGGCCGCCCTGACCGGGCATGCCGGGGCCACCAGGGCCGCCGGGCCCCTGCGGGCCGCCCATGGGGCCGCCCATCGGGCCGGGACCCATCTGGCCCTGCATCGGACCAGGGCCACCCTGGCCCATCGGGCCAGGCCCCTGGCCCATCGGCCCCGGACCCTGGCCCATCGGGCCGGGACCCTGCGGGCCACCCTGTCCGCCGGGGCCGGCGGGCAGCTGCGGAGCACCGCTGGGCAGCTGGGGCGGGCCTCCCATGGGGCCACCCATCTGCTGCTGCGGCGGGCCCGATATGCCGGCGGGCACCGGAGCGCCGGGACCTCGCATGCCCTGCTGCGGCATGCCGCCCTGCTGTGGCGGATGCTGCTGGTGCTGCTGCTGGTCCTGGGGCGGTTCCGGGGGCTTGCGCATGTTCTGCTGGTTCTGCGCAGCCGCACGCGTCGCCGCCGCCAGTTTGGCGCGCAGGTCCTCGTTCTCGCGGAGCAGTCGGGTCAGTTCGGCTTCAACCTCGTCGAGGAAGGCATCGACCTCGTCCTCGTCATAGCCTTCTCGGAGGCGGACGGTCGTGAACTGCTTGTTCCGCACGTCCTCGGGGGTCAACGGCATCTCTTCACCTCAACGTTGTCGTCGGCATTCGGCAAGCCCGTATCTCTCTCATCGCTCACAGCCGGCTCACGATCGAGATCAGGATGTAGACGATGATCATCAGTACGAAGAAGGACAGGTCGAGCGCCACGCCCCCGAGACGCAGCGGCGGGATGAACCGCCGCAGAAGCTTCAGCGGTGGATCGGTGACAGTGTAGGTGGCCTCCAGAACGACCACCATCGCCTTGCCGGGTTGCCACGAGCGGGCGAACTGGAAGACGTAGTCCATGACCAACCGGAAGATGAGCACGATGAGGAAGCACATCAGCGCGATGTAGACGACATCCAGGACCACGCTCATGACCTGTGCTTCCCTCTCCCCTGAACCATCTCTCGGACCCGTTCTCGGGTCCGTGCTCTTGCTCTTGCCGGTGGTGCGTCTCAGCTCTGGTTGAAGAACCCGCCCTCTGCGATGCGGGCCTTGTCCTCCGCCGTGACATCGACGTTAGCAGGAGACAGCAGGAACACCTTCTGCGTCACCCGCTCGATACTGCCGTGAAGACCAAACACCAAACCTGCCGCAAAGTCGACAAGTCGCTTCGCATCTGTGTCATCCATCTCAGTGAGATTCATGATCACCGGCGTGCCCTCACGGAAGTGTTCCCCGATGGTACGGGCCTCGTTGTAGGTCCGGGGGTGAAGTGTGGTGATCCGGTAGGGCTCTCGTTCGGACACGACCTTGGGCATGATGACCGGTGCGCTCTTTTCCAGGCTTGCGCGTTCTTGTGTGATGGATGCCACGGGCGCGATGCGCGCCGGGCGGCTCGATTCCGCCGCGAGCGAAGCGGAACGGGGCACCGGCTCACGCTGCGCGGGCGGTTGTACGACTCGCACCCCTTCGTCCCTTTGGGGCTGATGTGCACCGTGGGACTGGTGCACCGGTTCGTGCCGCCGGTGGTCCCGTTCGGGCTCCGGGTCCAGTTCGGGTTCGAAGTCGTCGTCGGGGTCGAACCCCCGGCCGTCGTACCCATCGTCCTCCACGAGGCCGAGGTAGACCGCCATCTTGCGCATCGCGCCGGCCATGCTCTGAGTCCTCCGCTCTGTGGTGGATCGGCTGACTGCCAAGTACCCGCGATCCACGAGGTCGTTGCGTCCGCCTTTCGGCGGTAATGACCATATTTTCTGCTGTGGTCCGACTTCTTGGCGACGTTACCCGAGCCTGGGGCGGACTCCGAGTACCGCAGTGCCGACGCGTACATGTGTCGCTCCGGCGGCCACGGCCTGTTCGAGATCCGCACTCATCCCTGCGGAGACCATGTTGGCAGCCGGATGGGTTCGGCGCACGCGGGTCGACAAATCCATGAGGTGCTCGAAGGCCGCCTGTTGGCGCCCGGCGTACTCGCCGGTGAGCGGGGCCACGGTCATCAGTCCGTCGAGCCGCAGTCCCGCCGAACCGGCGACGAGGTCGGCCAACTCTTCGATTCCCGCGGGCGGGACGCCACCGCGCCCGCTCGCCTCCCCCGCGTCGAGCGCGACCTGGAGAAGGCAGCCCACCTCGCGCCCGGCCCGCACCGCCTCCTTCGACAGGGCCGTGACGAGCCTGGCCCGGTCGACGGACTGCACGACATCCGCGTAACCGACCACGGACCGCACTTTGTTGGTCTGCAACTGACCGACGAAATGCCATGAAAGCGGCAGATCCGAACAGGCGGCTGCCTTGGGTGCCGCGTCCTGGTCGCGGTTCTCGGCGACATGGCGCACGCCGAGTTCGGAGAGAATGCGCACATCGTCCGCCGGGTAGGTCTTGGTGACCACGATGAGGGTCACCTCCTCGCGGCGGCGGCCCGCGGCCGCACAGGCGGCGGCGATGCGTTCCTCCACTTGCGCCAGGTTTCCGGCGAGTTCCTGCTTACGGTCCGTCATGCCCCATCAGTCCAGCCAGACATAGCCCGCGAGCCGCCCTGTGGTGCGGTCGCGTCGGTACGAGAAGTGGTCCTTCGACTCCCGGGTGCACACCGGCGACTGCGCCCGGTCGCACACCCCGAGGCGTTCGAGCTGCGCGTGCACGCCGGCGCTCACGTCGAGGGCCGGCGTGCCCCAGCTCGTCTCGGCGTACGCCGCCGGCTCGGCGACGGCCACTTCGGCGCGCATCTCCTCCAGCACCTCGTAGCACCGGCCGCACACGGAGGGCCCGGTGCGGGCGATGATCCGGGAGGGGTCGGCGCCGAGTTCGGTCATGGCCCGTACGGCGGCGGGGACGACCCCGGCGACCAGGCCGGGCCGGCCCGCGTGGGCCGCGGCGGCGAGGCCGGCGACGGGATCGGCCAGCAGGACGGGCACGCAGTCGGCGGTGAGGACGGCGAGGGCGAGACCGCGTTCGGCGGTGACGATCGCGTCGACCCGCGGAACCGGGCGGTCCCCCCAGGGCCCGTCGACCACGGCGACGTCGGCACCGTGCACCTGGTTCATCCAGACCACCCGGGACGGGTCCAGGCCCAGCGACTTGGCCGCCAGCTCCCGGTTGGCCGTGACGGCGCCGGGGTCGTCTCCGACCGCGCCGCCCAGATTGAGCTCCTCGTACGGAACGGCGCTCACTCCGCCCCACCGGTCGGTGAAGCCGAAGTGCGCGCCGTTCACGGTGTCGCGCTGTCCTATCACTTCAGGAAGTCCGGCACGTCCAGTTCCTCGGCCGCGCTGTCCGAGTAGGTCCGCGACGGCGGGATCGGCGGCGGGGAGACCGGGGGCAGGTCACTCACCGGCTCCGGCGCGGGGGCCGGCTGCGGGTCCTCCTTCGGCTTCACGCTGCCGAGCGAGCCGAAGGACGGGCGGCTCTCGGCCTGCCGGGCCGGGGCGGGCTCCTCGCGCTTGGCCGAAGAGGTGCCGAGGACGTTCTCCCGCTTGGACGGCGGCTGGCCCCCGTCGAAGCCGGCCGCGATCACGGTGACCCGCACCTCGTCGCCGAGGGCGTCGTCGATGACCGCGCCGAAGATGATGTTGGCCTCGGGGTGGGCGGCCTCGCTGACCAGCTGGGCGGCCTCGTTGATCTCGAACAGGCCGAGGTCGGAGCCGCCGGAGATGGAGAGCAGCACGCCCCGCGCGCCGTCGATGGAGGCCTCCAGCAGCGGCGAGGAGATCGCCATCTCGGCCGCGGCCACCGCGCGGTCGTCGCCGCGGGCCGAGCCGATGCCCATCAGGGCGGAACCGGCCTCGGACATGACCGACTTGACGTCGGCGAAGTCCAGGTTGATCAGGCCCGGCGTGGTGATGAGGTCGGTGATGCCCTGCACACCGGACAGCAGGACCTGGTCGGCGGACTTGAACGCGTCGAGCACGCTGACCTGGCGGTCCGAGATGGACAGCAGCCGGTCGTTGGGGATGACGATGAGGGTGTCGACCTCTTCGCGGAGCTCGGCGATGCCGTCCTCGGCCTGGTTGGCGCGGCGCCGTCCCTCGAAGGTGAACGGGCGGGTGACCACGCCGATGGTGAGGGCGCCCAGCGAGCGGGCGATGTTGGCCACGACGGGCGCGCCGCCGGTGCCGGTGCCGCCGCCTTCACCGGCTGTCACGAAGACCATGTCGGCCCCCTTGAGGACCTCCTCGATCTCCTCGCGGTGGTCCTCGGCGGCCTTGCGGCCGACGGCCGGGTTGGCTCCGGCGCCGAGTCCGCGGGTGAGTTCACGGCCGACGTCCAGCTTGACGTCGGCGTCGCTCATCAACAGAGCTTGCGCGTCGGTGTTGATGGCGATGAACTCGACGCCCTTGAGACCGACCTCGATCATCCGGTTGATGGCATTGACACCACCGCCGCCGACACCGATGACTTTGATGACTGCGAGGTAGTTCTGCGGTGCTGCCACGTCGAAGGCCTCTCGCCTCGAGTTACGTGTCGTCGGGTCACCGGAGCACTGCTGCCCCGCGACCCGCCGACTGATGCCGAATGGGACGGTCCGTAGCGCCGACCCGAACCCTAACGCTGAAGTTTAGGGTTACCAGTGTGTCTGTTCCTTGGAGTCTTCTGAACAGGACACTAAGTCGACAAGTGGCGCGCGTTCAACGAACACGCCGAACCTCCCGTTTTTCTTTTCACCCTATGTGATCAGCCGTAGCGCTGCCCAACCAGGGTGCTGGCCTGCACGTATACCCGTCAACTCCCTGATGACGCCGGTGCGGTGGGAGCACTTACGTCGAAGTGCCGCGCATCGGGCGTCGCTTTCATCAGCGCGGTGAGCGCGCGGGCCTTGCGCGGCCCCTCCTCGCCGCTCCCCCACGCCACGGTCCGGTCGCCGCTCAACTCCAGCGAGATGTCGTCGTAGGAGCGGACCTTGACGACCCGGGTGTCCCGGGCGACCGCGTCCGGGAGGCGGCCGGCCACCCGCACCGCCTCACGCACCAGGCGGTCCTCGCCGAAGCGGCGCAGGCTCGCCGCGGCGGAACCGGAACGGGCGGGCGCCAATTCCAGCTCGGGCACGCCTTTCGGAGCCCGGGAAACCGTGGCGAAACGAACGCCTTCCTCGTCCACTTCCACGAACTTTCCGCCCTTTTGCTCAATCAGAACCGGGGTACGCTCCGTCACTTTCAGTCCGATTCCGTGCGGCCAGGAACGCTCCACGACCACCTCGTCAATGCGGGGCAATTCCCGGCGGAGCCGCGCCTCGATCGCCCCGGTGTCGACGGACACCAGCGGGTCGCCGACGGGCACGTCCGCGGCCTCGCGCACCTGTGCGGGCGTCAGAACCCGGGTCCCGGAGACCGACACCCGGTCCACGCGCGTCCAGTTCGAGCCGTAGAGCAGCCAGAGGGTTCCGCCCGCGACGAGCACGAGAACGACCAAAAGAATGATCATCGTACGAAGTCTGGGCGGGCCGAACCGCCGCGGACGGGGCGGGCCGGACGACTTCTGTTGACGTTCACCGCGCTCGGCGATGGTCGGTCCGGCCACGCTCCCTGCCTTCCGTCATACGTGACTAGCGGCGCGCACGAGCGGCGATCGCCTCGTACACCATGCCGACGAGCAGGTCGTCGGCGTCCCGGCGGCCGAACTCGGCGGCGGCGCGGGACATCTCGTACAGCCGGTGCGGATCGGACAGCACGGGCAGGACGTTCTGCTGCACCCAGTCGGGCGTCAGGTCCGCGTCGTCGACCAGCAGTCCGCCACCGGCCTTGACCACCGGCTGGGCGTTGAGCCGCTGTTCGCCGTTGCCAATGGGCAGCGGGACGTAGGCGGCGGGCAGCCCGACGGCGGAGAGTTCGGCAACGGTCATCGCACCCGCGCGGCAGAGCATCATGTCGGCCGCGGCGTACGCGAGGTCCATCCGGTCCAGGTAACTTACCGGGATGTACGGGGGCATCCCCGGCATCTGGTGGACCTGCGGCAGTTCGTTCTTGGGACCCACCGCGTGCAGGATCTGGATGCCGGCCTGCTGGAGCCAGGGCGCGACCTGCTGGACCACCTCGTTGAGGCGGCGGGCGCCCTGTGAGCCGCCGGTGACCAGCAGCGTCGGCAGGTTGGGATCGAGCCCGAACATCGCCCGGGCCTCGGGACGCGCCGCGGCCCGGTCGAGGGTGGCGATGGAGCGGCGCAGCGGGATGCCGATGTAGCGGGAGTTGCGCAGTTTGCTGTCCGGGGTGGAGACGGCGACCTGCGCCGCGTACCGCGAGCCGATCTTGTTGGCCAGGCCCGGGCGGGCGTTGGCCTCATGGACGATGATCGGCACGCCGAGCCGCTTCGCCGCGAGGTAGCCGGGCAGCGCCACGTAGCCGCCGAAGCCGACCACGGCGTCCGCCTTGGTGCGCTCCAGGATCTGCTCGGTCGCCTTGATGGTGCCGCGCAGCCGGCCCGGGACGGTGATCAGCTCGGGGGTGGGCTTGCGCGGCAGCGGCACGGCCGGGATCAGCGCCAGTTCGTACCCGCGCTCGGGTACGAGGCGGGTCTCGAGGCCGCGTTCCGTGCCCAGGGCCGTGATCCCCACGGTCGGATCCTGCCTGCGCAGGGCGTCCGCGAGGGCGAGCGCGGGCTCGATGTGGCCCGCGGTTCCTCCGCCGGCGAGTACGACATGCACCGAAATTCACCGCTCTCCGGACGAGCGTGCCGCCGAGGCACGCCGTCGCATCGTGTTCCAACTCCGTGGGCTCCGCTTGGACCCGGTGCCCCCGGTTCCCCGCTTTCTACCAAAGCGAGGTTGCCGCAACGCAAGCGCCGCCCGCGCACCGGGCTCGTCGCGCGCGAAGGCGATCAGCAGACCGATGGCGAACATGGTCGGCAACAGGGCGGAACCCCCGTAGGAGAACAGCGGGAGGGGGACACCGGCGATCGGCAGCAGCCCGAGGACCGCACCGATGTTGATCACGGCCTGGGCCATGATCCAGGTGGTCACGCCTCCCGCGGCATACCTCACGAAGGGGTCCTCCGTGCGTCCGGCCACGCGGATACCCGCATAGCCTAGAGCCGCGAAGAGGGCGAGCACCGACAGTGTCCCCGCCAGGCCCAGTTCCTCACCGGTGACGGCGAAGATGAAGTCGGTGTGCGCTTCGGGGAGTTGCCCCCATTTCTCCACGCCGGCACCGAGACCGGATCCGAACAGTCCGCCCGAGGCGAGGGCGTAGATGCCGTGCACGGCCTGCCAGCAGGAGTCGCCGGGGCCGGGGTCGGTGGCGCCGATGCAGTTGAGCCGGGCCATGCGGTTGCTGCTGCTCTTGATGAGGACGAAGCCGAGCAGTGCCGCGATCGAGAGCACCCCGGCGAACAGCCGGGTGGGCGCGCCCGCCAGCCACAGCAGGCCGAACAGGATCGCCGTCAGGATGATCGCCGTGCCCATGTCGCCGCCGAGCATGATCAGTCCGAGCAGCATGAACGCCACCGGCACCAGGGGCACCAGCATGTGCTTCCACTGGGCCAGCAGCTTCTTGTCCTGCTTGCGGGCGAGCAGGTCCGCGCCCCACAGGACCAGGGCCAGCTTGCCGAACTCGCTGGGCTGGATCTGGAAGGAACCGCCCAGCGCGATCCAGTTCTGGTTGCCGTTGACCGCCACTCCTATCCCCGGCACCTGCACGAGGATCATCAGGAAGACGGCGCCGGCGAGGATCGGGTAGGCCAGCGCGCGGTGCAGTTTCACCGGCATCTTCATGGCGGCCACCAGCAGCCCACCGCCGAGCAGGGCGGCCATGGCCTGCTTGCGGAAGAAGTACGACCCCGGCAGCGACAGCTGGAGCGCGGTGATCTGGGAGGCCGAGTAGACCATCACCAGGCCCAGCACCGTGATCAGCAGACTGCCGCCGAAGATCAGGTAGTACGCCGTCAGCGGCCGGTCCCAGGCGCGGCGCAGGCGGAGGTACAGGCGGAGCACGGGGTTGTCGTGCGGCGGCTTCGCGGCGGCGGGTCGTCCGACGGCCCGCTGCGCGGGCGGACGTCCGGTACGGCTTCCGGGACTACCGGGCATCGCGGCCTCCGCTGTACGTCGGCATGGACCGTCCCACGCGTCCCTCCCGAAGTCACCCGGCGCTGGAGGTGGCCGGGTCAGGCGCCGAGTTCGCGAACGGCCTGCGCGAACGCGTCACCGCGCTGGTTGTAATTGGTGAACATGTCCATGGAGGCACAGGCGGGGGCCAGCAGCACCGTGTCGCCGGGCCGGGCGAGCCGCTGTGCTTCCTGGACGGCCTGGAGCATCGCACCAGTGTCGGTCCGGTCCAGGTCGACGACGGGTACTTCCGGGGCGTGTCGCGCCAGGGCTTCGCGGATCAGGGCGCGGTCGGCGCCGATCAGCACCGCCCCGCGCAGGCGCTTCGCCGCTTTCGCGACCAGTTCGTCGAAGGCCGCCCCCTTCGCCAGCCCGCCCGCGATCCACACGATCGACTCGTACGCCGCCAACGACGCCTCGGTGGCGTGGGTGTTGGTGGCCTTGGAGTCGTCCACGTACGCCACGCCGTCGACGTCGGCGACGTGTGCGATGCGGTGGGCGTCCGGCGTGAAGGCCCGCAGCCCGTCCCGTACGGCGGCGGCGGAGACGCCGAAGGCACGGGCGAGGGCCGCGGCGGCGAGGGCGTTGGCGATGTTGTGCGGGGCCGGCGGGTTGACGTCGGAGACCTCGGCGAGCTCCTGGGCGTTCTTCTGCCGGTCCTCGACGAAGGCGCGGTCGACCAGGATGCCCTCCACGACGCCGAGTTGGGAGGGAGCGGGCGTGCCCAGGGTGAAGCCGACGGCCCGGCAGCCCTCCTCGACGTCGGCCGCGCGGACCAGGTCCTCGGTGGACGGCTTGTCGGTGGCATCGACGTTGTAGACGCAGGCGACGCGATTGCCCTCGTAGATGCGGCCCTTGTCGGCCGCGTAGGCCTCCATGGAGCCGTGCCAGTCGAGGTGGTCGGGGGCGAGGTTGAGCACGGCGGCCGAGTGGGCGCGCAGGGAGGGCGCCCAGTGGAGCTGGTAGCTGGACAGCTCCACGGCCAGGACGTCGTACTGCGTCTCGCCGGTGACCACGTCCAGCAGGGAGACGCCGATGTTGCCGACGGCGGCGGTGCGCAGGCCCGCCGCCTTCAGGATCGACGCCAGCATCTGGACGGTGGTGGTCTTGCCGTTGGTGCCGGTGACCGCCAGCCAGGGCGCGGAGTCGGGCCGGCGCAGGCGCCAGGCCAGTTCGACGTCGCCCCAGACGGGGACGCCGGCCGCACGGGCCGCCGTGAACAGCGGCTTGTCCGGCTTCCAGCCGGGCGCGGTGACGATCAGCTCGGTGCCCTCGGGGAGCGTGTCGCCGTCGCCGAGGCGCACCGTGACGCCGAGCGCCTCGAGTTCCGCCGCCTGCGTCCGCGCGCGCTCGTCGTCGCCGTCGTTGACGACGGTGACGTACGCGCCGAGGCCGTGCAGGACCTTGGCCGCCGGGACGCCGGAGACACCGAGTCCGGCGACGGTGACGTGCTTGCCCGTGAATTCCGAAGGCACCGAGGAGGTCACTTGTCCGCTGCCCATCCCGCGTAGAAGAGGCCGAGTCCGACGATCACACAGATGCCCTGGATGATCCAGAAACGGACCACGACAAGGACCTCGGACCAGCCTTTGAGTTCGAAGTGGTGCTGAAGTGGCGCCATCCGGAAGACGCGCTTGCCGGTCATGCGGAAGGAGCCGACCTGGATGACCACCGACATGGTGATCAGGACGAACAGGCCGCCGAGGATGGCCATCAGCAGTTCGGTGCGCGAGCAGATCGCCAGACCCGCGAGCACACCGCCGAGCGCGAGCGAACCGGTGTCGCCCATGAAGATCTTGGCCGGTGAGGTGTTCCACCACAGGAAGCCGAGGCAGGCGCCCATCAGGGCGGAGGCGACCACCGCGAGGTCGAGGGGGTCGCGCACCTCGTAGCAGGCGCCCGGATTGGTCAGGGTGAGCGCGTTGGCGCAGGACTCCTGGAACTGCCAGACGCCGATGAAGGTGTAGGCGCCGAAGACCAGGACGGAGGCGCCGGTGGCGAGGCCGTCCAGGCCGTCGGTCAGGTTCACGCCGTTCGACATCGCGAGGATCATGAACAGCGCCCAGATGACGAACAGCACCGGGCCGATCGTCCAGCCGAAGTCGGTGATGAACGACAGCTTGGTGGACGCCGGGGTGTTGCCGCGGTTGTCCGCGAACTGCAGTGCCAGCACCGCGAAGGCGATGCCGACGATGAGCTGGCCGGCCATCTTCGCCTTGGCCCGCAGGCCCAGCGAACGCCGCTTGACGATCTTGATGTAGTCGTCGAGGAAACCGACCAGGCCCATGCCGACCATCAGACCCAGCACCAGCAGACCCGAGAAGGTCGGCCCCGCGTCGGCCTCCTCGTCCAGGTAACCGGTGATCACCTTGGCCAGGAAGTAGGCGATGACCGTCGCCAGGATGAAGGCGATACCACCCATGGTCGGCGTACCGCGCTTGCTGGCGTGCTCCCGCGGGCCGTCGTCGCGGATGTACTGGCCGTAGCCCTTGCGGGCCAGCAGCTTGATCAGCAGCGGGGTGCCGACCAGCGTCAGGAAGAGGCCAATGACTCCTGCGAACAGGATCTGCTTCATCATCGGGCGGCAACCTCACCCTCGGCGCCGGTCTCGAGCAGTGCCGTGGCGACACTCTCCAGACCCACCGAACGGGACGCCTTCACGAGTACGACGTCCCCCGGGCGCAACTCGCTGCGCAACAGGTCGACCGCCGCCTGTGCGTCGGACACGTGCACCGACTCCTCACCCCACGAACCCTCGTTATATGCGCCCAGTTGCAGCCAGCGGGCTTCCCTGCCCCCGACCGCGACGAGCTTGCTGACGTTGAGCCGGACGGCGAGCCGTCCGACCGCGTCGTGCTCGGCGAGCGCCTCGTCCCCGAGCTCGGCCATCCGACCGAGCACCGCCCACGTACGGCGTCCCTTGCCCATGGCCACCAGCGCGCGCAGCGCGGCCTTCATGGACTCGGGGTTCGCGTTGTAGGCGTCGTTGACGACCGTCACGCCGTCCGGGCGCTCGGTGACCTCCATCCGCCAGCGGGAGAGGGAGCCCGCCTCGGAGAGCGCGGTGGCGATCTCGTCTGCGGACATGCCCAACTCGTGGGCGACGGCGGCCGCGGCGAGCGCGTTCGACACGTGGTGCTCACCGTACAGGCGCATGGTCACATCGCTTGCACCGGAGGGTGTGTGAAGCCTGAAGGAAGGCTGTCCGCTGTCCGTGAGTCGCACGTTCTCGGCGGACACGTCCGCTTCGTCGGACTCTCCGAAAAGGATCACCTTCGCCTTCGTACGGGAGGCCATGGCCCGTACGAGTGGGTCGTCCGCGTTGAGGATCGCGACACCGCCCTCCTCGGCCGGCGGAAGCGCCTCGACGAGTTCGCCCTTGGCCCGGGCGATCTGCTCCCGGCCGCCGAACTCGCCGATGTGGGCGCTGCCGACGTTGAGGACGAGACCGATCCTCGGCGGGGTGAGTTCGGTGAGGTACCGGATGTGGCCGATGCCGCGGGCGCCCATCTCCAGGACGAGGAACTTCGTCTCGTCGGTGGCGGTGAGGGCGGTGAGCGGCAGCCCGATCTCGTTGTTGAGCGAGCCCGGCGTGAACACCGTCGGCGCCTTGCGCTGGAGGACCTGCGCGATGAGGTCCTTGGTGCTGGTCTTGCCGGCGGATCCGGTCAGGGCGACGAGGGTGGTGCCGAGGCGCCGCACCACGTGGCGGGCGAGGGCGCCGAGGGCGGTCTGGACGTCGTCCACGACGATCGCGGGCACTCCGACGGGGCGGGAGCCGAGCACGGCGACGGCACCCGCCTCGACGACCGCCGCGGCGAAGTCGTGGCCGTCCACGCGCTCGCCCACGAAGGCGACGAAGAGGCTGCCGGGGCCCGCCTCCCGGGAGTCCCGGACCACCGGCCCGGTGACCTCGACGGACGCGTCCGGTATGTCGTGCATCTGCCCGCCGACGACTTCTGCGATCTCGGCGAGGGAGAGGGCGATCACAAGTTCATCCCCTGGGTCTTCAGGATTCTCATCCCTGGGTCTTCCGGATGGCTTCGCGCAGTACCTGGCGGTCGTCGAAGGGACGGACGACCCCGGCGATGTCCTGGCCCTGCTCGTGGCCCTTGCCCGCCACCAGCACGGTGTCGCCGGGCTCGGCCCGGGCGACGGTGGCGGCGATCGCGGCGGCCCGGTCCTCGAAGACCTGCACCTCGCCGCGCTCGTGCGCGGGCACGGACGCCGCGCCCTGGAGCATGGTGGCGAGGATCGCGAGGGGGTCCTCGGAGCGGGGGTTGTCGGAGGTCAGTACGGCGGTGTCGGCGTGGCGGGCCGCGGCGGCGCCCATGGGCTGCCGCTTCGTCGTGTCCCGGTCGCCGCCGCAACCGAGGACGACGTGCAGCCTGCCCTCGGTGACCTTGCGGAGCGCCCTGAGAACGGATTCGACCGCGTCGGTCTTGTGGGCGTAGTCGACCACCGCGAGGTACGGCTGACCCTCGTCCACGCGCTCCAGGCGGCCCGGCACGCCGGGGACGGCCGCGATGCCGTCGGCGGCGGCCTGCGGATCGAGGCCGGCCGCGGCGAGGGCGACGAGCGCGGCGAGGGTGTTCGCCACGTTGAAGGGCCCGGCCAGCGGCGACCTGGCGGTGATCCGCTCGCCCTTGGGGCCGAGCACGGTGAACGTCGAGTCCAGCGGGCCGACCGTGACCTCGTCGGCGCGCCAGTCCGCGTCCGGGTGGCCCTCCGCGGAGTAGGTGACGACCGGGACGGTTGCCTCTCCCGCGAGCCGGCGCCCGTACTCGTCGTCGAGGTTGACCACACCGAGCTTGCTGCGTTCCGGCGTGAACAGCTGCGCCTTCGCCTGGAAGTAGTCCTCCATGCCGGAGTGGAACTCCATGTGCTCCGGGCTGAGGTTGGTGAAGACCGCGACGTCGAAGACGCAGGCGTCGACCCGGCCGAGCACCAGGGCGTGGCTGGAGACCTCCATGGCGACGGCCTCGGTGCCGCGTTCGCGCATCACGGCGAACAGGGCCTGGAGGTCGGTGGCCTCGGGCGTGGTGCGCTCGGACTTGATGCGCTCGTCGCCGATGCGCATCTCCACCGTGCCGATGAGCCCGGTGGACTTCGCCGTGCGCAGCCCGCCCTCGACGAGGTAGGCGGTGGTGGTCTTGCCGGAGGTGCCGGTGATGCCGATCTGGAGCAGATCGCGGCCGGGGTGGCCGTAGATCGTGGCCGCCAGTTCGCCCATCCGCGCGCGCGGGTCGTCCACGACGAGCGCCGGCAGGCCGGTGGCGGCGGCGCGCTCCGCGCCGGCCGGGTCGGTCAGCACGGCGGTGGCGCCCAGACCGGCGGCCTGGGTGACGAAGTCGGCGCCGTGGGCGCGGGCTCCGGGGAGGGCGGCGTACAGGTCACCGGGACGGACGGCACGCGAGTCATGGGTGATGCCCGTGACGCGGGCGGTGCTGTCCGGCACGGTGACACCCAGCTGATCGGCGAGTTCCGCGAGGGGTGTGGCGGAGATCCGCACCGGCCGGGGCGGTCCCGGACATGTCACGGGGTGGCCCTTCTGGGTGGTTTGGGACTGATCAGGGTGTGGCACGGCGGTGAGCGTACCGGGCGTACCCGGTTCCGGGCGAAGTGAGGTTGACGGACCGCTCTGGTTCCCGGGGTCGGGGGTGATCGTTGTCACGGGTGGTTCCTGGTGGCTCGGTACTGGCTCGGGGCTGGCTCGGTACTGGTCAGGGCTTGAAGGTGACCGGGAGGCGCGCGGGGTCGGCCCCGGTCGGCGGGACCTGGAGGGTCTTGAGGGCGAACTCCATGACCTGCTTGTAGATGGGGCCGCAGATCTGGCCGCCGAAGTAGCTGCCCGCGGTGGCGTTCTGGATGGCGCAGTAGACGGTGACGCGGGGCTTGTCGGCGGGGGCGAATCCGGCGAACGACGACGTGTAGCCGTGGTACTTGCCGGTGGCCGGATCCACCCGGTTGGCCGTGCCCGTCTTGCCCGCCACGCGGTAGCCGGGGATGCGGGCCTTGGTGCCGGTGCCCTCCTCGTCGTCGACGACGGACTCCAGCATCTGCGAGAGGGTCTTCGCCGTCTTCTCGCTGATCACGCGGGTCTTCTTGGGCTCGGGAGCCGGGGTGAAGCGCCCGTCGTCCCCCTTGGTGCCGCGCACGAGCGTGGGTTCGACGCGGACGCCGCCGTTGGCGATGGTCGAGTACACGGAGGCCGCCTGGAGCGCGTTCACGGAGACGCCCTGGCCGAAAGGAATCGTGTACTGCTGCGAGGTGGACCACTGCTCGGGCGGCGCGAGGATGCCCTTGGTCTCGCCGGGGAAGCCGAGTCCGCTGTAGCCGCCGAGGCCGAACTTGCGCAGGTAGGAGTAGAGGACCTTGTTGGCCTCCTGCTGGGTGCTGCCCAGCTGGCCGGTGGCCAGGATGGTGCCGATGTTGCTGGACTTGGCGAGCACGCCGTTGAGCGTGAGGTACCAGGTGGGGTGGTCGACGTCGTCCTTGAAGAGCCGGTCGCCGCGGTGCAGCCGGTTGGGGACGGTGACGTGCGTCCCCGGGGTGGCGGCGTTCTCCTCCAGCACGGCGGCCATCGACATCACCTTGGCGGTGGAGCCGGGCTCGAAGGCGTCCTGGAGCGCGGCGTTGCCCAGCGCCTTCGGATCGGCGTGGGCGAGGTCGCCGGGGTCGAAGCCGGGCGAGTTGGCCATGGCGAGGATCTCGCCGGTGGCCGTGTCCTGGACGATGACGTAGCCGCCGTCGGCCTTGGACTTCTCCACCTGCTCGCTGATGGCGTGCTGCGCGGCCCACTGGATGTCGCGGTCGAGGGTGAGTTCGACGTCGCTGCCGGACACGGCGGGCGTCTCGGTGGCGCCGGCGGTGGGCACCTGACGGCCACCGGACTGCGCGTAGCGGATCTTGCCGTCCTTGCCGGCCAGCGTCTCGTCCAGCTTCCGTTCGAGGCCGCCGCCGCCCTTGCCGTCGGCGCCGACCCAGCCCAGGACGGCGGCGGCGAGGTCCCCGCCCGGGTACACGCGCTTGCTGCTCGGGTCGGCGAAGACGCCCGCGAGGACGTTGGCCGCGGACTTGTCCGTCTCCGTCTTCTTGGTGAGCGCGGTCTTCAGGTCCTTGATCTGGTTCCAGACCTGCGGGGTCTGGCGGCGGGCGAGGCGGACGTAGCGCAGCTCCCTGTTCTTGGGGCGGAGCCGGTCGACCAGGTCCTCCTGGTCCTCGCCGAGGATCGGCGCGAGGAGTGCCGCCGCCTGCTCGGGCCCGTCGTCGACCTTCAGTTGCTCCCGGGTGAACATCGTGGGGTCGGCCGTGATGTCGTAGGCGTCCACGGTGGCCGCGAGGGCCACGCCGTTGCGGTCGGTGATTCCGCCGCGCTCGGCGGGCAGCGTGTGGACGACGTAGCGGTTCTGCTCCGCCTTGGCGGTGTACGTCCCGGCGTCGACGGCCTGGACCTGGAGAAGCCGTACGACGAAGGCGGACAGCACCAGGGTCAGCGCCAGGCCGATCATGCGCAGCCGCGGGCGGGGGCTGCCCAGCCGGATGACGCGGGGCGGGACCGGGCGGGGCCGGCCCGGTCGGCGCGCGGGCCGGGCACCGGGGCCCGGCTGCCGCCGCCCGCCGGGGCGGACGGGCCTCGCGGGTCCGGGCACGCGGCGGCGCGGCGGTTCCCTGTCGGACACTTCCGTCACCTGCCGGGGGTCGGGGTCGTCGCTGTGGGCGTGGGGCGGGGCTGCCAGGCACTGGGGGACGCGGCGGGAAGAGCGCCGACGGACGATGCGGTCAGTGCCTCGGGGGCGAGCACCAGCGGGGCCGCCGCGGCGGGCGCGGGGGCGGGTGAGCCCTTGACGGTGCCGTCCGGGGAGAGGAAGGCCGGATCACCGCCCGGCACCATGCCCAGCTCAAGGGCGCGGCGCTGGAGGGCCCTCGGGGCGGAGTAGGCGTCGATGTCCCGCTGGAGGGCCTGTTCCTCGTCGGTGAGCTCCTTCGTCCCCTGCTTCAGGTCGTCCAGCTGGAACGAGCCCTCGCTCAGGGCGGAGTTCAGCACCAGGAGCCCGATGAGGCCACCGCCGAGGAGGACGACCACGAGAAGGACGAAGGGGGCCCGGGCCGCCTGTCCGCCGCCCGGCGGGAGGAGCTGGGCGAGCCGGGCCGCCCTCCCCTTCAGTTCGGGTTTCCTACTCACTGGCCCTCCCCTCGGCCCGGGTGGACCGTCCGCACCCGCGCCTGCCCTGCCTCACCCGACGTCCTCCCTGATGCGCTGGGCCCCGCGCAGCCGCGCCGGGGCCGCCCGCCGGTTCTCGGCGATCTCCTCCTCGGTGGGAAGTTCGGCACCGCGCGTGAGCAGCTTGAGCCGGGGCGCGTAGCGTTCGGGGACCACCGGCAGTCCGGGCGGCGCGGTGTTGGCGGCGCCTGCCGCGAACACCTGCTTGACCAGCCGGTCCTCCAGGGAGTGGTACGACAGCACGGCGATCCGTCCGCCGACGTCGAGGGCCTTGACGGCGGCCGGGATCGCCCGCTCCAGGACCGACAGCTCCCCGTTGACCTCGATGCGCAGGGCCTGGAACGTGCGCTTGGCCGGATTGCCGCCGGTGCGCTTGGCGGCCTGCGGCAGCGCGGCCCTGATCAGCTCCACGAGCCGGGCGCTGTTGGCGAACGGCTCCTTCTCGCGCTCGCGCACGATCGCGGAGACGATCCGCTTGGCCTGCTTCTCCTCGCCGTAGGCCCTCAGGATGCGGACGAGTTCGCCGGGCGGGTAGGTGTTGAGGACCTCGGCGGCGCTCATGCCGGTCGTCTGGTCCATGCGCATGTCGAGCGGGGCGTCCTGGGCGTAGGCGAAGCCGCGGTCCGCCTCGTCGAGCTGCATGGAGGAGACGCCGAGGTCGAACAGCACCCCCTGGACGCGCGGGATGCCGAGCCGGTCGAGGACGTCGGGCAGCTCGTCGTAGACGGCGTGCACCAGGGTGGCGCGCTCCCCGTACGGGGCGAGCCGCTCGCCGGACAGGCGCAGGGCCTCCTTGTCCCGGTCGAGGGCGACGAGCCGGGCCTCCGGGAAGCGTTCGAGCAGCGCCTCGCTGTGCCCGCCGAGTCCCAGCGTGCAGTCGACGACCACGGCACCCGACTCCTGGAGGGCGGGCGCCAGCAGGTCCAGACACCGCTGGAGCATCACCGGGACGTGTCGACTCTGGCTCAAGTGAGGCGGCCTCTCAGGTCCGGCACGGCGTCCCGCACCGCCGGGTCCCCTCCCGCTCGCTCGTGAAGGGGAGGCCTGCCGGCGCCGAAAGCGTCGGCCGGCCGGGAGCGGGAGGAGGCCGAGCCGTACGTACGCGCCGCGCACGTGGGGAGATCTGGCGGGACGTCGTCCAGGTCTCCGGGGGAATCCAGTCCAGCAGGGAGACCCTCGCCTCCCGCTTCGCGTCACTTTAGTCCACCCTGTCGCCCGGTCAATCTACCGGCCTGCGCGTCGCGGACGCCGACGTCCGCAAACCGCTGTCGCGCGGCTTTTCACTCGTACGGACGCGCTCGAAACGTCCTGTGGAGTGGCTCACAACAAGCCTTGATGACGTTCTTTGTCCCGCTTCACAGCGGGCCACCGACGGGGACGGCCAGTAACGTCATGACTATGACGACTTCTGCATCGGTTCCCGCCGGCTCCGAATCCGCCATAGCCGACGCCCACACCGTCACCGACCGGCTCGTCGAGGCGAACGCACGCTACGCCGCCGCGTTCGCCGATCCCGGGATGGACGCCCGTCCCGTCCAGCGCGTCGCCGTCGTGGCCTGCATGGACGCGCGACTCGACCTGCACGCCGCGCTCGGTCTGCACCTCGGCGACTGCCACACCATCCGCAACGCGGGCGGCGTCGTCACCGACGACGTGATCCGCTCCCTCACCATCAGCCAGCGGGCGCTCGGCACCCGCAGCGTGGTCCTCATCCACCACACCGGTTGCGGCATGGAGTCCCTCACCGAGGAGTTCCGGCACGACCTGGAGCTGGAGGTCGGCCAGCGTCCCGCCTGGGCGGTCGAGTCCTTCCGGGACGTCGACCAGGACGTGCGGCAGTCGATCGAGCGGGTGCGCACCTCGCCGTTCCTGCTGCACTCCGAGGACGTGCGCGGTTTCGTCTTCGACGTGCGGACAGGCCTGCTGCGCGAGGTCGACCCCGCCTGATCCCACCGGCCGTCCGACGATTCCCGCCGCGCCCCGCAAAGGCCGCAAGCCCTGACATATCGCGGCCAGTTGTCCACAGGCGAGTGACACGAATCGGTAACGGCAGCAAGAATGCGGGATGTGGTGCCGTGCGGAACCTTTTCCGCACGGTGTCCGTGATTCGGGGTGGGCCGTCCGCGGTGGGGGCCGGCCCGGCAAGTTGGGGTACCCCCGCTTCCCAGGGAGCGCGGGAAAGGCCGAGGAGGGCCGGGTGACGACCTATGACGATCGAGCGAGCCTCACTGATTTGACCGCGGTGGTCGAGCGGGTGCGCGGTTCGGTGGAGGACGTGATCGAGGGCAAGCCCGAGGTCGTACGGCTCTCCCTGACCGTGCTGCTCGCCGAGGGACACCTGCTGATCGAGGACGTCCCGGGAGTCGGCAAGACCATGCTGGCCAAGGCGCTGGCCCGGTCCATCGACTGCTCCGTGCGCCGCATCCAGTTCACGCCGGACCTGCTGCCCTCGGACATCACCGGGGTGTCCATCTGGGACCAGCAGCGCCGGGACTTCGAGTTCAAGCCCGGCGCGATCTTCGCCCAGGTGGTGATCGGCGACGAGATCAACCGCGCCTCGCCGAAGACGCAGTCCGCGCTGCTGGAGTCGATGGAGGAGCGCCAGGTCACCATCGACGGCCAGACCTACGAGCTGCCCAGCCCCTTCATGGTGGTCGCGACGCAGAACCCGGTCGAGATGGAGGGCACCTACCCGCTGCCGGAGGCCCAGCGCGACCGCTTCATGGCACGGGTCTCCATCGGCTATCCCAGCCCGGACGCCGAGCTGCGGATGCTGGACGTGCACGGCGGGGTGAACCCGCTGGACGACCTCCAGCCGGTGGCGCACGCGCACGAGATCCTCAAGCTGATCGAGGCGGTCCGCGGTGTGCACGTCGCGGAGCCGGTCCGGCGGTACGCCGTGGACCTGGTCGCCGCCACGCGGACCCATCCGGACCTCAGACTCGGCGCCTCACCGCGCGCCACGCTGCATCTGCTGCGCGCGGCGAAGGCGTCCGCCGCCCTGTGCGGCAGGGAGTACGCGCTGCCGGACGACGTGCAGGCCCTCGCGGTGGCCGTCCTGGCCCACCGCCTGCTGCCCACCGCCCAGGCCCAGCTCAACCGCCGCACCGCCGAACAGGTCGTCCAGGAGATCCTGCAGCGCACCCCGGTGCCCGCGGCGCCCCAGCAGCAGCCGGGCTTCGGCATGGGCCGGGGCACGTCGGCGTACGACCAGCACCCGCCGCGGAGGCTGTGATGGACACCGGGGGGACGGACCGGTCGGGGGACGACCGAAACGGGGGCGGCGGCATCCGCACCGCCCTGACCGGTCTGACCACCCGCGGGCGCTCCTTCCTGGCCGCCGGCGTCGCCGCCGCGGTGTGCGCGTACGTCCTCGGGCAGAGCGACCTGCTGCGCGTCGGTCTGCTGCTGGTCGTGCTGCCCCTGGTGTGCGCGACGGTGCTCTACCGCACGCGCTACCGGGTCGCGGGCAGCCGCCGGCTCTCCCCCGCACGCGTGCCCGCGGGCAGCGAGGCCCGGGTCCACCTGCGCGTCGACAACGTCTCGCGGCTGCCCACCGGTCTGCTGATGCTCCAGGACCGGGTGCCCTACGTGCTCGGTCCGCGCCCCCGTTTCGTGCTCGACCGGGTGGAGCCGGGCGGTGTGCGCGAGGTGTCCTACCGGGTCCGCTCCGACCTGCGCGGTCGCTATCCGCTGGGCCCCCTCCAACTGCGTCTGACCGACCCGTTCGGGCTGTGCGAGCTGACCCGGTCCTTCTCCACGTTCGACACGCTGACCGTGATCCCGCGTGTGGAGGCGTTGCCGCCTGTGCGGCTGAGCGGGGAGGCGCAGGGGTACGGCGAGGGCCGGCAGCGCTCGCTCGCGCTGGCGGGCGACGACGACGTGATCCCGCGCGGGTACCGGCACGGCGACGACCTGCGCCGTGTGCACTGGCGCTCCACCGCGCGCTACGGCGAGCTGATGGTGCGCCGTGAGGAGCAGCCGCAGCGCGCCCGCTGCACGGTGCTCCTGGACACCCGGGGCCTGGCTTTCGAGGGCGCGGGCCCCGACTCGGCCTTCGAGTGGGCGGTGTCGGGCGCGGCGTCCGTGCTGGTGCACATGCTGGAGCGGGGCTTCTCCGTCCGGTTGCTCACGGACACCGGCAACTCGGTGCCCGGTGAGGGCGCCGACGGCTTCGCGGGCGCGAGCCAGGGCACGGCCGACGCCGCCGGGCTGATGATGGACACCCTCGCGGTGATCGACCACTCCGACGGCACGGGCCTGTCCCGGGCGTACGACGTGCTGCGCGGTGGGAACGAGGGCCTGCTGGTGGCGTTCTTCGGCGACCTGGACGAGGAGCAGGCGACGGTGGCCGCCAAGATGCGGCACCGCAGCGGTGGCGCCCTCGCCTTCGTCCTGGACGGCGAGGGCTGGGCACGGGAACCGGCCGCCGTGCCCGGGGCGTTGGGCAGGAGCGAGGATCGGCTGCGGATGCTGCGCGAGGCAGGCTGGACCGCCGTGCGGGTTCCGCACGGCGTCGGTCTGGAGGAGCTGTGGCGACTGGCGGACCACGAGCGCACCGGGCTCGCGTCGGCGAGCGGCGGAGAGGGCACACGATGAGCGGACGACCACGACCCACGCCGCACACCTGGGCCCCGGGACCCCGGCGACACCGGCCGCGGACCCACCGCGCACCCACCGTTCCCCCGGCGACCGACGGCCGGAGGGAGACGCGATGAGCGGGCGGGCGCGACTGGCGCTGTGTGCGTGGGCGGCCACGCTGATGGCGGCGTGCTCGCTGCTGCCCCTGGTCGATCCGGCCAGCTGGATCCTCCAGGCCGCGTTCCTGCTGGCGGTCCAGTCCGGGGTGGGCGCGGCGGCCCGCCGGGTGCCGCTCGCCCGGCCGTTGACGATCGCCGCGCAGGCCGTGGTCGGGCTGGTGCTGCTGACCCTGGTCTTCGCCCGGCAGCAGGCGCTCGCCGGGCTGGTCCCCGGTCCTCAGGCCTTCCAGCACTTCGCCGATCTGCTGCGGCAGGGCGGCGACGACATCGCGCGGTACGCGATCCCCGCGCCGCTGGAGTCCGACGGCATCCGGCTGATGCTGGTCGGCGGTGTGCTGGTGATCGGGCTGCTGGTGGACACCCTCGCGGTGACCTTCCGCAGCGCCGCCCCGGCCGGGCTGCCGCTGCTCGCGCTGTACTCGGTGGCCGCGGGGCTGTCCGAGGGCGGCGCCGACTGGCTGTGGTTCCTGGTCGCGGCGGCCGGCTATCTGACGTTGCTCCTGGCCGAGGGACGTGACCGGCTCTCGCAGTGGGGCCGGGTCTTCGGCGGCGCGCCGCGCACCCCGGGCGGGGAGCAGGGCCGCGCGGTCGCTCCGGTCCGTACCGGGCGGCGCATCGGCGCGTTCGCGCTGGGCGTCGCCCTGGTGGTGCCGCTGGCCCTGCCCGCGATGAACGGCGGGCTGCTGAACGGCGCCAAGACGGGTGTCGGCTCCGGCAGTGGGGGCGGCGGCACGATCTCCGCGGTGAACCCGCTGGTGTCCCTGCGCGACAGTCTCAACGTCGACGAGGACCGCCAGGTCCTGTCCGTCAGGACCGACGCGGGCGACCTCTCCGACCTGTACCTGCGCATCGTGTCCCTGGACGACTTCGACGGCACCACCTGGAAGCCGTCCAAGCGGCGCGTCACCGCCGTGCCGGAGGGCACGCTTCCCACGCCGGCCGGTCTCGGCCCCGACATCGAGCGCGCGGAGACCCGGACCAGCATCACAGCCGCGGACTGGTACGCCCAGGACTGGCTGCCGATGCCGTACCCGCCCAGTGGCGTGCGGGTCCCGGGCAACTGGCGCTACGAGCCCGTCGGCATGACCCTGGTCGGCGACCACGGCCAGAACACGCGCGGGCTGACGTACGAGGTGCGGAGCCTGAACGTGCAGCCGACCGGCGACCAGCTCGCCGCGGCACCGCAGCCGGCGGCGGCCCTGAAGCGGGAGTACACCGAGCTGCCGGACTCGCTGCCCGAGGTGGTCTCCCGGACCGCGCGCGAGGTCACCGCCGGCGCGGTGAACCCTTACGAGCAGGCGGTCAAGCTCCAGGAGTACTTCGCGATCACCGGCGGTTTCGAATACGACACGCAGGTCAACGTCGGCGGTGGCTCGGACGGGATCGCCCGCTTCCTGCGGGACAAGCAGGGCTTCTGCGTCCACTTCTCCTTCGCGATGGCGGCGATGGCCCGTTCCCTGGACATACCGGCCAGGGTCGCGGTCGGCTTCGCGCCGGGTTCCCCGCAGGCGGACGGCTCGGTGTCGGTGGGACTGCGGGACGCGCACGCCTGGCCCGAGGTGTACTTCGAAGGCGTGGGCTGGACCCGCTTCGAGCCGACGCCGACGCGTGGCTCGACCCCGTCGTACACCCTGACGGACACGCCGGGCAGCACGGTGCCGGACCGCGACCTGCCGTCCCGCAACGCGCAGCCGGAGCCGTCGGTGGCGCCCTCGACGAGCGAGAGCTGCACGGCCCAGGACAAGAAGCTGGACGCCTGCGGGACCGAGTCGGCCGCCGCCGTACCGGTCACGGGCGGCCACGGGCCGAAGTGGTACGCCGTGCTGGCCTGGGCCCTGGGCGGGGCGGCCGTGCTGCTGGTACCGCTCGCACCGATGTTGTGGCGGTTGCGCACCCGGTCGGTGAGGCTCGGGGCGCACGGCCGCGCCGAGGCGGACGCGGTGCCGCACACCCTGGCGGTCTGGCAGGAGCTGACCGACACGGCATGGGACTTCGGGATCCTGCCGGAGGAGTCGCAGACTCCGCGCAGGGCGGCGGCCCGGATCGTCCGGCTCGGGCGTCTCGACCCGACGGCCACGGCGGCGGTGCACCGGGTGGCGGACGCCGTGGAGCAGGTTCTCTACGCGCCCCGGCCCCGTCCGACGCCCGGGCTGACGGAGGACGTCCACCGGGCGAGCGCCGGTCTGCGTGCCACGGCCGGCCGCGGTACGCGACTGCGCGCACGGTTCGTGCCGCGTTCCAGCGTACGGGCGGCCTGGGCGGTGTCGGCCCGGTGGACGGCGCTGCAGCGGCGGGCCGCGGCTGCTCGGCCTACGCTGCGCAAGGCGTCGGGGCAGCGGGGTTGAGCCCGGCCCGGTGACCGACCGACCGGCCACCGGGCCAGGCCCCCTCCGGCACGGTTCCCGCGCACGGACGGGTATGCGTGAGGGGTGACCACCGACTCGGTGGTCACCCCTCACGCAGATGTCCTGGTGGGCGGCTGCTCTGGGCTACTGCCCGCCCTGCTGCTCGTCCCGGCGCCGCTGCCAGCGCTCGTCGATGCGGTCCATCATGGAGCGGCGCTGGCGCCCTTGCCGGCGTGCCTGCGGTCCGGCGCCGGCTCCTGCCGCGGGCTGCTCGCCCGGTTTGGGCGCCTTGCGCCATCCGGTCACGGCGAGGACCGCGCAACCGAGCATGACGAGGAAGCCCACCACGCTGAGCCAGACCTGCTGGGCGACCATACCGGCCATGAGGAGCGCAATACCTACGAGGAAGCCCGCGACCGCCTGGTAGACCCGTCGCCGGGTGTACGTACGCAGCCCGCTTCCCTCGAGCGCTGTCGCGAACTTGGGATCTTCGGCGTACAGCGCTCGCTCCATTTGCTCGAGCATGCGCTGCTCGTGCTCCGAGAGCGGCACGGAGTCCTCCTCATCGTGCAGTCGCCGGGGCGACCCGGGGGGGTCCCTTCAGGATAGGCAGGGAATCGCCCCCGTGAAACCCGCCCCTCTACGCCAATTGGCCAACCGGTTCCCGTCATGGCCGTGCCGGCTCGCTGAAGTTCCCATTCCCCAGCGGCCGACCCGTCATGCCGGGCGGTCTCCCTCGATCATACGGCGACTGGCCCCCGTTCGGGTGGCCTGTGGCGTACTCCATCTGCAGTCCCGCCCCTGATCAGCGCCGTACCCCATCGGGTGGCTCAGACCTCTTGGGTCCCCGGGGTCTCACCGAGCACGTGAAGTTGTGTGGCCACGGCGTGAAAAGCCGCGAGTTCGGCCGCCGCGGCCTCCAGCTCCAGGAGGGCGTCCATGGCTCCGGACTCGGTGTCCACCAGGACTCCGGGAACGAGGTCGGAGAAGATCCGCACCCCGTGCACGGCACCGATCCGCAGGCCGGCGGCCTCGACCAGGCCGGTGAGCTGCTCCGCGGTGAACCGGCGCGGCACGGGGTCGCCCGTGCCCCAGCGGCCGTCGGGGTCGTCGAGGGCCTGCCGGGCCTCCGTGAAGTGGCCGGCGAGGGCACGCGCGAGCACGGCGCCGCCCAGTCCGGCGGCGAGCAGGCTGAGGACGCCCTCGGCGCGCAGGGCGGCCACCACGTTGCGGACGCCCTCCGCCGGGTCGTCCACGTACTCCAGGACGCCGTGGCACAGCACCACGTCGTACCCGCCGCGCTCGACCACGTCGAAGAGGCCGCGGGCGTCGCCCTGCACGCCGCGCACGCGATCGGCGACGTCGGCCTCGGCCGCGCGGCGCTCCAGGGCGAACAGGGCGTTGGGGCTCGGATCGACGACGGTGACGCGGTGACCGAGGCGTGCCACGGGTACCGCGAAGTTGCCGCTGCCGCCCCCGGTGTCCAGGACGTCCAGCACCTGGCGGCCCGTGGCCTTGACCCGGCGGTCGAGGGCGTCCTGGAGGACGTCCCAGACCACGGCGGTACGAAGGGCGGCGCGGGATCGAGAGGGATCCGAGCGCAGCGACGTCGTTCGGGGGCTGTGGTGGGAGACGGGCGGGCGCATCGGGTCCGACACGGCAGTTGACTCCTCGGCGCGGCACCGCCTCGGGCACGGGCGGAGCGAACGGGCTGCCGCCCCGGCCCGGGTGCGGGAAGGGGCAGGCTTCAGGCATCTCCCACCCTATTGCCTCCGGTGCGACCACCGGGCACCCCGTGCCACCGCCCCCACGGCACCCGACGGCCCGGCACGCCACACACTCACCCCGTGTCGGAAAGCTCACGGTCCGTGAGGTCACCGCCCGGCCGTCCCGCGTCCGGGCGGTCAGTACCGGGGTGGCGCGAGACGGGATGGCCGCAGACGGAGCGGTCCGAGCGGTCCGGACCTGTGCGGTCCGGCCCCGTGCGGTCCGGATCGTGGCGGGCAGCATCGGGGCGGTCCGGGCCGGGACGGTCGGCATCAGAGCGGTCGGCGGCGGGACGGTTGGCGTCAGAGCGGTCGGCGTCGGGGCGGGGCTGGGGCAGGACGGGCTGGAGGACCAGCATCCGCTCCACGAGGCGCAGGAACATCGCCACGTCGCGTATCAGGTCGTCGGCGTCCCGGGTGCCCGCCGCGCCCTGGATGCCCGCCTCGGCCCGGGCCCGTCGCCGGGCACCGGAGGCGAACAGCGCACTCCAGTCGGAGAGCTCGGGCGCGATCTCGGGGAGCACTTCCCAGGCGCTCCGGATGCGGGCCCGGGCCCGGGGCGTGGTCTCGGGGCGGCCTCGCGCGGCGAGCACCGCGGCGGCGGTGCGCAGGGCCGCGAGGTGGGCCGTCGCGTACCGCTCGTTCGGTGTTTCGAGGACGGTGGCCTCCTCCAGACCGGCCCGGGCCTGGGCGAGCAGGTCGAGGGCGGCGGGCGGGGCGGTCGTCCGGCGGAGCACGGGGTGCACGTCGCTCGCCGGGCCGGTCAGTGAGGGTGCAGGGCCGGCCGCGCGGTGCCGCCGGGCGGCGGCTGCGGACGAGTGGGCCATGACGATCCTCCTGTCGTCTCCGTGACGGCACGCCCTGTGACGAGGTGCCGCATGTGACCATCGTGAGGTATGCCACTGACAATCCGTTCCGACCTGGACTTTTGCCTCGATCCGGCGCTCGGACGACGCCTGGCGCCGGTCCCGCCCGCGCCGGTCGGCGGTGGCTTCGCCCGCGCACCTCGCGTGACGTGCCCGGCCGGGCTTCCTGTGACAATCGGGACCATGGAAAGCAGCAGCGCCACCTCGCAGGGCAGCGGCCGCCGCGAGGCCACCCGGCAGAAGCTCTACGAGGCGGCCGTCACCCTCATCGCCGAGCAGGGCTTCTCCGCCACCACCGTGGACGAGATCGCCGAACGCGCCGGGGTCGCGAAGGGCACGGTCTACTACAACTTCGCCAGCAAGTCCGTCCTCTTCGAGGAACTGCTGCGCCACGGTGTGGGTCTCCTCACCGTCTCGCTCCGGGAAGCGGCGGAGCGGACCGCGCGGGAGGGCCGCGGCCGGGTGGACGCCCTGGACGCGATGATCCGCGCGGGGCTCGTCTTCATCGACCGCTACCCGGCCTTCACCCAGCTGTACGTCGCCGAGCTGTGGCGCACCAACCGGACCTGGCAGTCCACGCTGCTGGTGGTCCGGCAGGAGGCCGTCGCGGTGGTGGAGGGCGTGCTGCGCGACGGCGTGGAGAGCGGTGAGTTCAGCGCGGAGATCGACGTACCGCTGACCGCCGCCGCGCTGGTCGGCATGGTCCTGGTGGCCGCGCTGGACTGGAAGTCGTTCCAGCCGGAGCGCTCCCTCGACGACGTGCACGCGGCGCTGTCCACGCTGCTCCAGGGGCGCGTGAGCGGCCGCGTCTGAGGCCGCCGGGCCCCGTACACGAAGAACGCCCCGCACACGAAGAACGCCGGCCCGTGGTGGCCGCGTCCCCCGCGGGCCACCGGTGGGCCGGCGCCTTCTTCTGCTCCCCCGTGCATCCCCCGTGCATCCCCCGTCGGAACCCCGTTCCCGGTCGTTCCCCCGGGTTCCCCCGTGCCTCGCTCCGCCGACCGCGGCCGACGGAGGGAGCGGATCGCGGGCCCGGCTCCGATCCGGCGCCCCGTGTCGCCGGTTGCGGAGCCGTGCCCCTCTCCGTGCCCCCACCTTCTCGTTCTTGCAGGTCGGACCCCATCCGTGCGCGTACTCATCTACCGGCCTAGGTAGAGGTACTCAGTCGTGCGCACCCCGGCTCACAGCGGCCCGTCACCGACCGGTCACGCGCGCGTCCGTCGGGGTACTCAGCCCGGCGCGTCGCCGCCCGTCCCCGCGGGTGTGCCGGCCCGGCTCCCCGGGGCCGGTCGTCGGTGGCGGCGGATAAAGTCCCTGGCATGGCACGGATTGCGATGATCGGCGCCGGGATGGGCGCGATGGCAGCCGCCGCCCGGCTGGCCGTCGCGGGCCACCGGGTGGCGGTGTACGAGCGGACGCGGACGTACGGCGGTGCCCTGCGCCGCTTCGAGCGGGACGGGTTCTCCTTCGACACCGGCCCGGGTCTGCTGCCGCTGCCCGCGGTCTGGCGCGACCTGTTCGTGAAGACGGGCAAGGAGCCGTTGGAGTCCTGCGTCGAACTGCTCCAGGTCGACCCGTCGTCACGGCACGTGTTCGCGGACGGCACGGACGTCTCCTTGCCGAACGCCTCGCGGGCGGGCGTCGTCGCCTCCCTGGACGCCGCGCTCGGCCCGACCGCCGGGCAGCGCTGGGGCGACTTCCTGGTGCGGGCCCGGGAGACCTGGGACCGGACGCGCCGCCCGCTCCTCGAGGAGCCGCTGTGGCCGAACTGGGAGGTGCTGGCCGATCGCGAGCCCTATCCGGCGGTCCCGCACAAGCGACTGCTGCGCACCCGCCGGGCCGGCACGCTCGCCGACATCGGTGCCTGGGAGCTGCGGGACCCCCGGCTCGCCGCGCTCCTGGAGAGCCACGCGCTCGCGTACGGCCTGGATCCCAGGACCGCCCCGGCGAACGCCGCCGTGCTGCCGTACATGGAGTACGCCTTCGGTATGTGGTATGTGCGGGGCGGTGGTCTGCGGGAGCTGGCGCGGGCGGTGTACGAGCGGTGCCTGGCCCGCCGGGTCGAGTTCCACTTCGACGCCGAGGTCACGGGGATCGTGGAGAAGGACGGCCGCGTGGCGGGCGTGGAGCTGACCGAAGGTGCCCTGGCGGAGGCCGAGTTCGTGGTCGCCGGGGTGGCTCCGGGCGTGCTGGACCGCCTCTGCGGGGGGTCGGTGGTGCGGGGTGGGGGCGAGGTGCCGCCGCAGCGCGGTGCGGCGAGCCGGGTGACGGTGCTGCTGGCGCTGCGGGGCGGTCGGCCCGAGGGCGCCGCGCATCGCACGGTGGTGCACGCTCCGGACCGCGAGGCCGAGTTGGAGGCCCTGTTCGGTTCCGCCGCCGGTATGGCGGCGCGTCCGACCGTCACGGTCCTGCGGCCCGACGACCCGGCGCTGGTCCCGGACTCCGGCCACGAGGCGGTCACGCTCACCTCGGTGGTGCCCGCGGGCGGCGTAGCGGACGCCGGGGACCACGCAGAGCGCCTCCTGGACGTCGCCGAGCGTGCGATACCGGACCTGCGCGACCGTCTTCTGTGGCACGAGGTGCGCACCCCGGCCGACGTCGCGGCTGTCACCGGCGTGGCGGACGGCGCGGTTCCGGTGCCGGCGCTGGCGGGGGCCGGCGGACAGCTGCTGCACCCGGCGAACGGGACGCGCATGGGCGGGCTGTTCACGGTCGGCGGCTGGTCGCACCCCGGCGGGGGTCTCCCGCACGCGGGCATGTCGGGCGCGCTGGTCGCCGGACTCATCGTGGAGGGACCGGAGTTCCGGGGCTCCCAGTGAGCGGTCCGGGGCCCGTCACCGGGCCCCGGCGGCATCAGAAGCGGTACTGCTCGTCGTAACCCTGGCTCTGCGGCCGGTCGTTGCCCTGGTGCGGGTACGTCTGCTCCGGCGGGAGCTCCCCGCCGTACGGGTCGTCGGCGCTGCGCTGCTGCGGCACCCACACCCCGCCGGGCGGGGTGTCACCGCCGTAGCCGCCGGGCGCGCCGGTGACGTACGGGTCCTGCTCGTAGCCCTGTCGGCCGTACTGCTGCCCGCCGGTCGTGTCGTAGCCGCCGGTGTCGTACGACGCCCCGCCGTAGGTGGGGGTGCCGATGTACGGGTCGGAGTAGGCGGCGTACTGCTGCTGGCCGCCGGTGTCGTAGCCGTACCCCTGCTGGTCGTAGCCCGAGTAGTCGTAGGCGTAGGACGGGTCGGCAGCCGGCGCGGCCGCGGCCGGTGTCTGCTGGTCCTGGCCGTAGCCGGCGCCGGCGTACACGCCGTACGAGCCGGTTTCGTCCGGCATGGGCTGCGGCTCGTAGACGGCGGTGGTCTCCGCGGCGGTGGCGGCGGGGCGAGCGGGCGTGAACACGTCGTCGCGGTCGTGGTCGTAGCCGTCGTGGCCGTAGCCGTCGCGACCGTAGTCGTCGTGGCCGTGGGGCAGGCCGTCCTGACCCGGTGCGTGGCCCTGCGCGTGGGCGTCATGGGCGTCGTGGCCCCCGTCGGCCGCTTCCAGGCCGGAGACCTCCAACGTCGGTTCCCGGCGGCCCCGTTCGGGACGGCCGCGCCTGCCGACAAGGCCCGCCGGGGCGTTGACCGCCCAGCCGGCCTCGAAGCCGCGGCGGAACGACAGCGTGACGTAGGTCTGGCCGACCGCGAAGGCGGCGGCACCCAGGCCGATGACGAGCACGTTCGACATCAGCACACCGGCCACGACTCCGACGAAGCCGCCGAAGGCGAGCAACCGCCAGCGCAGCCGCGCCTTGTACTGCAGCAGCACCTCGCCGAGCAACCACAGTGCGACGACGCCGAACGCGATGTAGAGGACCGCCCAGCCCATGTACGCCCCTCTCCCAGTGGCCGCTACGCAGTGTGTCGTACAGACGAGCGACCGGTCTAGGCCCGCGGTGGGTGGTGCAGGCCCAGGTTCTCGTAGATTTCCAGGGTCGCCGTGGAGTTGTTGAGCGTGATGAAGTGCAGTCCGGGCACACCCTCGGCCAGCAGCCGCGCGCAGAACTCCGTGGCGAACTCGATGCCAATGGAGCGTACAGCCGTCGGATCGTCCTGTGCCGCGAGGATCCGCTCTTTCAGTTCGGCCGGGAACGAGGCGTTGCTGAGCTTTGGCAGTCTTTCCAGCATCTTCACACTGGTCACCGGCATGACCTCGGGGATGATCGGGGTCTCGCA
The DNA here is from genome assembly GCF_031845825.1 of Streptomyces lancefieldiae. Classification (NCBI taxonomy): domain Bacteria; kingdom Bacillati; phylum Actinomycetota; class Actinomycetes; order Kitasatosporales; family Streptomycetaceae; genus Streptomyces; species Streptomyces lancefieldiae. The sequence continues at coordinate 39,606 of NZ_JAVRFH010000041.1, forward strand.
GCCGGCCGCGGCGACCCGGTCGCGCAGGCGCAGATAGGACTCGGGCTGGAAGAACATCTGCGTGATCGCGTAGTCGGCGCCGGCCCGGCACTTGTCGACGAAGCGGGTCACGTCCGTGTCCCAGTCGGCGGAGCGCGGGTGCATTTCGGGGAAGGCCGCCACGCCGACGCAGAAGTCGCCCGACTCCTTGATGAGCCGGACCAGTTCTGCGGCGTAGGTCAGGCCCTCCGGGTGCGGGACCCACTCGGCCGTCGGGTCACCGGGCGGATCGCCGCGCACGGCCAGCATGTTGCGGATACCGGCGTCGGCGTACTGACCGATGATGTTGCGCAGCTCCGCGACGGAGTGGTCGACCGCGGTGAGGTGGGCGACGGGGGTCAGCGTCGTGTCGGCGACGATCTGCTGGGTCTCCCTGACCGTGCCCGCGCGGGTGGAACCGCCCGCGCCGTAGGTCACGGAGACGAAGTCCGGGGCGACCGCCTCCACCCGCCTCAGCGCGCTCCACAGGTTCTTCTCACCCTTGGGCGTCTTCGGTGCCGAGAACTCGAACGAGTACGTCGCCTTGCCTGCGGCGAGGATGTCACGCACGGTGCGTGCGCGATCAGTCCTGGTGGATGCGGTTCCAAGGGCCATACGGGCAGGTTAGCCAGGGGGCGGCGGTCACCCAACCGGATGCGGGACATTTGTCCGTATTGTCGAGTTGTTGTCCACCCCTTGGACACATGCCTCAGGCACCCCGCCTCGACTGCGCCCGTGACGGCGCCTACGCCTGTGCCTGCCGCACTCGCTTCGCGAACTCGGCGGCCGCCGCGCCCGGGTCGTCCGCCGCCGTGATCGCGCGGACGACGACGACGCGCCGGGCGCCCGCCGCCAGCACCTCGTCGAGATTGCCGAGGTCGATGCCGCCGATGGCGAACCAGGGGCGGTCGGTGCCCAGGGACGCCGTGTAACGGACCAGGTCGAGGCCGGGGGCGTGGCGGCCGGGCTTGGTGGGGGTCGGCCAGCACGGGCCGGTGCAGAAGTAGTCCACGCCGTCCTGGACGGCGGCAGCGGCGGCCTCGGACTCGGCGTGCGTGGAGCGGCCGACGAGGAGGTCGCCGCCGAGGATCGCCCGGGCGGCGGGCACCGGGAGGTCGCCCTGCCCCAGGTGCAGTACGTCGGCGCGGGCGGCGTGGGCGACGTCCGCCCGGTCGTTGACCGCGAGGAGCTTGCCGTGGCGGGCACAGGCGTCGGCGAAGACCTCCAGGTGCTCCAGCTCCTCGGCCGCTTCCATGCCCTTGTCGCGCAGCTGCACGATGTCCACGCCGCCGGCCAGCACGGCGTCCAGGAATTCGGGCAGGTCGCCCTGGGCGCGGCGGGCGTCCGTGCACAGGTAGAGCCGGGCGTCGGCGAGCCGGTTGCGGGCCGTCGAGACGGTGTCAGACATGCGGGTGTCCCCCCGGGGTCGGTGCCGTGGGCCCACGGTGGGCCCACGGTGGGCCCACGCGGCCTTGGCTTTCGGGCCGCGGTCGGCCCGCGGCCCCTGGGATCGAGTACGTACAACAGGCTGCGAGCGCGTCGCCGCCCTTGGAACAGAGGCAACGGACCGGCCGCGGTCTTGGTAACGGATCCGCGGATGGATCGCCGCCCTTGGAACACAGACCTAGGACGGTCCGCGGCCTGGGGAGCGGGTGCCGCGAACCGGCCCCGGACCCCGAACACGGGCCGGGAGCGCCGCCGCCCGCGGGATGCGGGGGCTCTGGCCGCGGGAGACGCCCGAGGCCCGCGGTGGCGCGCCGCGGGCAGCCGCGCGACCCGGCCCACCGGGGCCGCCACACCACGGCCACCGCACCGGCACCGCGCCGTGGTCCGCGCGGAACGCGCGCGGCCCGGGTGTCGGGCGGCGGCGGCCGATCGCAGCCGTGGCGCACGGACCACGGCTGCGATCGGCCCCTGGGGACCACGAGCCGCAGCCGTGCGCCGGGCGGTTCGGCGGGCGGTTCGGCGGGTCGGGTCAGACGGCGAGCGCCTGGGCGCGACGCTTCACCTCCGTACCGCGGTTCTCGCTCAGCGCCTGCGCGGGCGTACCCGGCAGGGAGTCGTCGGGAGTGAACAGCCACTCCAGCATTTCCTCGTTCGTGAAGCCGTCGTCCCTCAGCAGCGTCAGGGTCCCGACCAGGCCCTTGACGACCTTGTCCTCGTCGATGAAGGCCGCCGGGATGTGCAGCGCGCGGTTCTCACCGCGGCGTACGGCGATGAGCTGGCCTTCCTTGATCAGCTGGCGTACGCGGGTCACCTCGACACCGAGCATCTCGGCGATGTCGGGGACGGTGAGCCAGGCAGGCACGAGAGCATCGATCTTTGCGTCAATCTCGGTCACGCCTCCAGCCTGCCATCTTGCGCTGACAGTCGGAAGCCGGACCCGTCCGACCCGAGCCGCGGACCGGGCGGACGGACTACGCCGTCGCCGCCTTCAGAGGCCTCGCCGGGTCGGCCACCAGCCCCGGGTCCATCGTCGTACCCGCCTGGATCAGGCGTTTTCCCTGGGCCAGGTCGCGGGGGCGGCCCACCGCCAGCAGGGCGACCAGCCGGTCCTCACGCAGCCAGCAGACCGTCCAGGCGGGGCCCGCGGGGTCACCGCGCCACACGGTCGCGTCGGCGGCCGTGTGGTGACCGGCGTACTGGACGAAGCGGCCGAACTGCTCGGACCAGAAGTACGGCACCGGGTCGTAGGCCGCCGGGGCCTCACCGGTGGCGGCGCCGATGATGTCGGCGGCCACCGTGCGCGGGCCCTGCAGGGCGTTGTCCCAGTGGTGCACCAGCAGCCGCTCGCCGTAGCGGCCGGAGGGGAAGGAGGCGCAGTCGCCGACCGCGTAGACGTCCGGTACGGAGGTGCGCAGGCGGTCGTCGGCCAGGACCTCGCCGTGCGTGCCGAGGCCGATCCCGGAGCCGGCGAGCCAGGCGGTGGCGGGCCGGGCGCCGATGCCGACGACGACCGCGTCGGCGGGCACCCGCGAGCCGTCGTCGAGGACGACGTGGCCGCTCCCCCCGGCGTCGCCGGGCTCGACGCGCTCCACGCGCGCGTGCGTGCGCAGGACGGCGCCCGCGTCGGCGTACCAGGCGGTCATCGGCGCGGCGACCTCGGCGGGCAGCGCGCCGGCGAGGGGCCGGTCGGCGGCCTCCACGACGGTCACGGCGCACCCCGCCTCACGCGCGGCGGTCGCGAACTCGGCGCCGATCCAGCCCGCGCCGACGACCACGATGTCGTGCTGCCGGGCGAGCACCGGGCGCAGCCGTTCGGCGTCGTCCAGGGTGCGCAGCAGGTGCACGCCGGGCACGCCCTCGGCGCCGGGCAGCCGGTTCGGTTCGGCGCCGGTCGCGAGGACGAGGACGTCGTACGGCACGGGCCCGGCGGAGGTGTCGAGGAGGTGCCGGCCGGGGCGCAGGCCCAGTGCCTCGCAGCCGAGCCGCAGGGTGATGCCGAGGGCCTCGAAGTCGACGTCGAAGGCGGAGCCCTCGGCCGTGCCGAGCAGGACGGCCTTGGACAGCGGGGGGCGGTCGTACGGCTGGTGCGGTTCCGCGCCGATGAGTGTCACGGAGCCGGTGAAGCCCTGCTCCCGCAGGGCGACCGCGGTCTGCACCCCCGCCATGCCCGCGCCCACGACGACCACGCCGTGCTCCGCGTCCGCTTCCCGTTCCGGTCCCCGTTCCCGCGTCTGCTCGCTCACCTGATCACCTTAGACACCCGCCGGTTCACCGGTCAGCGTTCGTGCACGGTGAGCTGCTCCACAACGCTCGTCCCGCTGCCCCGCTGCGACTCCCACTCCCACGTCTCCTCCAGGCGCACCCGCCCGTCCGGCAGTTCGACGACGGCCGACACGCAGTGTCCCGACGACGTGCTCCCGTCGGTCTTGAGCTGCACGTACCGGAAGTCGAGGCGATCGCCCTCCCGGGTACCCACCAGGCGGCCGCGGACGACGTCGCCGCCCTCGTACTCGGCCCAGACGGCGCCGTCCTGTTCGTGATAGACGAACCGGGTGCGGGTGCCCACCTGGCCGGGCGCCTGGTCGGCGACGGGGGCGAGGACGAGACCGTCGAGTGAACGCGCCATGGGCGGAGGCTCCTTTACAAGTTAGGGTGGCCAACGTAAAGCACTCGCGGGAGCCCGGACGCACCGGGCTGAGAGGGAGGCTGGCGGCCTCCGACCGTACGAACCTGATCCGGGTCATGCCGGCGAAGGGAGGGGCTCGACGCCCATGTCGTCACCTCGCACATCACCGCGTGCCGCGGACGTCCTCGTCGTCGGGGGCGGCATCATCGGCCTGGTCACGGCCTGGCGGGCCGCGCAGCGCGGTCTGGTCACGGCCGTCGTGGACCCCGAACCGGGCGGCGGGGCCGCCCAGGTGGCGGCCGGGATGCTGGCCGCCGTCACGGAACTGCACTACGGCGAGCAGACCCTGCTCGCGCTGAACCTCGCCTCGGCCCACCGCTACCCGGAGTTCGCGGCGGAGCTGACCGACCTCACGGGGCTCGACCTCGGCTACCGCCGGTGCGGCACGCTCGCCGTCGCGCTGGACGCCGACGACCGTGCCCACCTGCGGGAACTGCACGCGCTCCAGCAACGCTCGGGCCTGGAGTCCGAGTGGCTGTCGGGGCGGGACTGCCGGCGTCTGGAGCCGATGCTCGCGCCGGGCGTGCGCGGAGGGCTCCGGGTGGACGGCGACCACCAGATCGACCCCCGGCGCCTCGCCCGCGCGCTCGTCGCCGCCTGCGAGACCGCCGGTGTGGTCTTCCACCGGACGTGGGCCGAGCGGCTCACCGTCACCGGGGACCGGGCCACCGGGGTGGTCGCCGCCGACGGCACGACGCTGGAGGCCGGGCAGGTGGTCCTGGCCGCGGGCAGCCTGAGCGGACGGCTCGCGGGCCTCCCGGACGGCGTGCTGCCGCCGGTGCGGCCCGTGAAGGGGCAGGTGCTGAGGCTGACGATGCCGCGGACGCACGGGCCGCTGCTGAACCGGACCGTGCGCGCCGTGGTGCGCGGCAACCACGTCTACCTGGTGCCCCGGGAGAGCGGCGAACTCGTCGTCGGTGCCACCAGCGAGGAGCAGGGCTGGGACACGACGGTGACCGCGGGCGGCGTCTACGAGCTGCTGCGCGACGCCCACGAGCTGGTTCCCGGCATCACGGAGCTGCCCCTGACGGAGACGCGGGCGGGCCTGCGTCCCGGCTCCCCGGACAACGCCCCGCTGCTCGGCCCGACCGGGCTGGAGGGGCTGCTGCTGGCCACCGGGCACTACCGCAACGGCGTCCTGCTCACCCCGGTCACCGGCGACGCCATGGCGCACGTCCTGACCACGGGCGAGCTCCCGGCCGAGGCCCGTCCCTTCACCCCGCGGCGCTTCAGCGCCGCCCCCGCACTCTCGGAGCAGCCGGCATGAACATCTCCGTCAACGGCGAGCCGCGCGAGGTGGCTCCCGGTACGGCCCTCGACGCCCTGGTGGGCACGCTCACCGCGGCGCCGTCCGGAGTGGCCGCCGCCCTGAACGAAACCGTCGTCCCGCGCGCGCAGTGGGCCGCCACCGCCCTGGCCGACGGCGACCGCGTCGAAGTCCTCACCGCCGTCCAAGGAGGCTGACCATGGCCGACGACCCCTTCGTCCTCGGCGGTACGTCGTACACGTCCCGCCTGATCATGGGTACGGGCGGGGCACCCAGCCTCGACATGCTGGAGCGCGCCCTCGTGGCCTCCGGCACCGAACTGACCACCGTCGCGATGCGGCGCGTGAACGCCTCGGTGCACGGCTCCGTGCTGTCGGTGCTGGAAGGGCTCGGCATCCGGGTACTGCCGAACACGGCCGGCTGCTTCACCGCCGGGGAGGCCGTGCTCACCGCCCGCCTCGCCCGCGAGGCCCTCGGCACCGACCTGGTCAAGCTGGAGGTCATCGCCGACGAGCGCACGCTGCTGCCCGACCCGATCGAGCTGCTGGACGCGGCGGAGACGCTGGTCGACGACGGGTTCACGGTACTGCCGTACACCAACGACGACCCCGTCCTCGCGCGGAAGCTGGAGGACGTCGGGTGTGCGGCGATCATGCCGCTCGGCTCGCCGATCGGGTCCGGGCTCGGGATCCGCAACCCGCACAACTTCCAGCTGATCGTGGAGCACGCGCGCGTGCCGGTGATCCTGGACGCGGGGGCCGGTACGGCATCGGACGTGGCGCTGGCGATGGAGCTGGGGTGTGCGGGGGTGATGCTCGCCTCGGCGGTGACTCGGGCGCAGGAGCCGGTGCTGATGGCTGCCGCCATGCGTTCCGCGGTGGAGGCGGGGCGGCTGGCGCGGCGGGCGGGGCGGATTCCGCGGAGGCACTTCGCGGAGGCGTCGTCTCCTGCGGAGGGCTTGGCGGTACTGGATCCGGAGCGGCCCGCGTTCCAGTGAGCCCGCGCGGTCCTTCCGTCTTGTCTCCCAGCCACGCGCCACCCGTTTCCGGTCGGTCGCCAGGCGCATCTCTCCCGTGGGGGCCACTCGCCGTCGGCGGCCGGCCGTACGCGCGGGCGGTCCGGCCACGGCCGGCGTGCGAAGCGTCACAGGTCCGCTGCAGTAGGGCCCCGATTCGGGGCTGTGGGGCGGGGTGTGTCCGTGGTGGCTCGTAGACTCACCTGCGTGGACACGACCCTTCAGGACCCTCTCGTCGGGCAGCTGCTCGACGGCCGGTACCGCGTCGAGGCGCGGATCGCGGTCGGCGGCATGGCCACGGTCTACCGGGCCGTGGACACCCGCCTGGACCGCGTGCTCGCGCTGAAGGTGATGCACCCGACGCTCGCGACCGACGCCACCTTCGTCGAGCGGTTCATCCGCGAGGCGAAGTCGGTGGCCCGGCTCGACCACCCCAACGTCGTGCAGGTCTTCGACCAGGGGGCCGAGGGGGCGTACGTCTACCTGGCGATGGAGTACATCGCCGGCTGCACCCTGCGCGACGTGCTCCGCGAGCGCGGGGCGCTCCAGCCGCGGGCCGCGCTGGACATCCTGGAGCCGGTGCTGGCCGCGCTCGGCGCCGCGCACCGGGCCGGGTTCGTGCACCGGGACATGAAGCCGGAGAACGTCCTGATAGGGGACGACGGCCGGGTCAAGGTCGCCGACTTCGGACTGGTCCGGGCCGTGGACACGGTCACCAGCACCACCGGGGCCGTCCTCGGCACCGTCTCCTACCTGGCGCCCGAGCAGATCGAGCACGGTACGGCCGACCCGCGGGTCGACGTGTACGCGTGCGGGGTCGTGCTGTACGAGATGCTGACCGGCGGCAAGCCGCACGAGGGGGACTCCCCCGCCCAGGTGCTCTACAAGCACCTCCACGAGGACGTGCCGCCGCCGTCGGCCGCCGTGCCGGGCATGCCGTACGAGCTGGACGAGCTGGTCGCCTCGGCGACCGCCCGCACCCCGGGGATCCGTCCGCACGACGCCGTGGCGCTGCTCGCGCAGGCCCGCCGGACGCGCGGGGCCCTGAGCACCGACCAGCTGGACGCGGTGCCGCCGCAGGCGCTCACCGCGGAGCACGACAACGCCGAGGACCGCACCAGTGTGATCCCGCGCGCCCTGACCGTGCCCCGACCCCTGCCGGTCGGCGAGGACGAGGACGGCGTCCCGGCCGACGGGGTCCACCACACCAGCCGGCTGGCCCCTCCCCCGCCGGGCCCGCCCCGGCGCCGCCGGCTGGAGCTGCGGCGCCGTCCGCTGGCGATCGTCGTGGCCGTGCTGCTGGTGCTCGGCGTCGGCACGGGCGTCTGGTACATCAATTCCGGCCAGTTCACCAAGGTGCCTCCCCTGCTGTCTGGGACCGAGGCGCAGGCCCGTGACCGGCTGGAGGACGCCGGGCTGGACGTCGGCAAGGTGCGGCGCGCCCACAGCGACACCGTGGAGCGCGGCAAGGTCATCAGCTCCGACCCCGGGGTGGGCACCCGGATCCGCAAGCACGACTCCGTGTCGTTCACGGTCTCCGACGGCCCCGAGACCGTGAAGCTGCCGGACGTGCAGGGCTACAGACTGGACCGGGCGCGCACCGTGCTGAAGGACGAGGGACTGGAGCCGGGCATGGTGACCCGGGCGTTCAGCGACGACGTGCCCAGGGGTTTCGTGATCTCCACGAAGCCCGGGACGGGCACCACGGTGCGCGCGGGTTCGGCGGTCGCGCTGGTCGTCAGCAAGGGCAGCCCCGTGGACGTCCCGGACGTCACCGGCGACGACCTGGCCGACGCGCGGGCCGAGCTGACGGGGGCCGGCCTGAAGGTGGAGGTCGCCACCGAGCAGGTGAACTCCGAGTACGACAGCGGCGAGGTGGCCCGGCAGACGCCCGGCCCGGGCAGCCGGGCCGCCGAGGGCGACACGGTGACGCTCACGGTGTCCAAGGGCCCCGAGATGATCGAGGTCCCGGACGTGGTCGGCGACAGCGTGGACGACGCCGTGCAGAAGCTGAAGGACGCCGGTTTCCAGGTGGACGAGGACCGCGGCCTGCTCGGGCTGTTCGGCGACACGGTGAAGGACCAGTCCGTGGACGGCGGGGACACGGCCCCCAAGGGGTCCACCGTCAAGATAACCATCAGGTGACCACGGACAAGGTGACCATGGCCAGGGCGGCCGCGGCCAGGGCGGCCATCAGGTGACCCGCGGACATGGCGCCCATCGGGGTGACCACGGACACGGTCCGCACGGTGGCGGCGCATGACACCCTGAATGGGTGAACAGTCAACAGTCCGCCCTCCCCCGCAACCCCGTCGGCGGCCACGTCCCCGTGGCCGGCGGCCTGCACTCCGTCGGCCTGTCCTACGCCCGTGAGCTGAAGGCGGAGGCCGTGCAGGTCTTCGTCGCCAACCCGCGCGGCTGGGCCACTCCGGCCGGCAACCCGAAGCAGGACGAGGCGTTCCGGGAGGCCTGCGCGGCCGGGTCGATCCCCGCGTACGTGCACGCCCCGTACCTGATCAACTTCGGTTCGCACACCGAGGCGACGGTGGAGCGGTCGGTGGAGTCGCTGCGGCACTCGCTGCGGCGCGGGCGGGCGATCGGGGCGCTCGGCGTGGTCGTGCACACCGGCAGCGCGACCGGCGGACGCGAGCGGTCCGTGGCACTGAAGCAGGTCCGGGAGTTCATGCTGCCGCTGCTGGACGAGCTCACCCACGACGACGACCCGTACCTGCTGCTGGAGTCGACCGCCGGCCAGGGCGCCTCCCTGTGCTCCCGCACCTGGGACTTCGGACCGTACTTCGAGGCGCTGGACGCCCACCCGAAGCTCGGCGTGTGCCTGGACACCTGCCACGTCTTCGCGGCGGGGCACGACCTGACCGGGCCGTCCGGCATGCGGCAGACGCTGGACCTGCTGGTGGACACGGTCGGCGAGGGCCGGCTGAAGCTGGTCCACGCCAACGACTCCAAGGACGTGGCCGGCGCCCACAAGGACCGGCACGAGAACATCGGCGCCGGTCACATCGGCGAGGACCCGTTCCGGGCCCTGATGACCCACCCCGCGACCGAGGGCGTGCCCCTGGTCATCGAGACGCCGGGCGGCAAGGAGGGGCACGCGGCGGACGTGGAGCGGCTGAAGAAGCTGCGCGACGGCTGATCCCCGAAGGGCCGCCCGGCAGGTCAGGGCTCGGGGCCGTCCCCGGGCTCCTCCTGGTAGGAGTAGCGCTGCTCCCGCCACGGGTCGCCGATGTTGTGATAGCCGCGCTCCTCCCAGAAGCCCCGGCGGTCGGCGGTCATGTACTCGACCCCGCGGACCCACTTCGGGCCCTTCCAGGCGTACAGGTGCGGGACGACCAGCCGGAGCGGGAAACCGTGCTCGGCGGTGAGCAGCTCGCCGTCCTTGTGGGTGGCGAAGAGGGTGCGCTCGGCGGCGAAGTCGGACAGCCGGAGGTTGGAGCTGAACCCGTACTCCGCCCACACCATCACATGGGTGACGCCGGGCGCGGGCGGGGCGAGGTCCAGGATCGTGGTGGCCGGAACGCCGCCCCACTCGGCTCCGAGCATGCTGAACTTCGTGACGCAGTGCAGGTCGGCGACGACCGTGGTGTAGGGCAGGGCGGTGAACTCGTCGTGGGTCCAGCCGTGCTTCTCGCCGTCGGCGGTGGCGCCGAAGACGCGGAACTCCCAGCGCTCCGGGCGGAACTTGGGGACCGGCCCGTAGTGCGTGACCGGCCAGCCGCGCTGCAGCCGCTGCCCCGGCGGGAGCTCGAAGCGCGAGGCTCCTTCCGAACCGCCTTCTCCCGATTCGTGTCCCACCGGCTGACCCATGCCTCCATCCTGACAGACCCGGACCGATGCCCATGACCGGGATCGTTCACAGTGAGTCAAACGGGAACAAACAGGGACAACATCGGCTAAGTCTGCACTTACTTACTAAGTCAAGACTTACTGGAAGATCTTCGATGCCGGTGCCATCATGCGGCGCAACACGCCAGTTCCCGTTCGAAGGAGCTTCACGCGATGCAGGGCGACCCCGAGGTCATCGAATTCCTCAACGAGCAGCTCACCGCCGAGCTCACGGCGATCAACCAGTACTTCCTGCACGCGAAGCTGCAGGACCACAAGGGCTGGACCAAGCTCGCGAAGTACACGCGCGCGGAGTCCTTCGACGAGATGCGCCACGCCGAGGTGCTCACCGACCGCATCCTGCTCCTGGACGGCCTGCCCAACTACCAGCGGCTCTTCCACGTGCGGGTCGGCCAGAGCGTGACCGAGATGTTCCAGGCCGACCGGGAGATCGAGATCGAGGCGATCGACCGGCTGCGCCGGGGCGTCGAGGTGATGCGGGCCAAGCACGACATCACGTCGGCCAACGTCTTCGAGGCGATCCTCGCCGACGAGGAGCACCACATCGACTACCTGGAAACCCAGCTCGACCTGATCGAGAAGCTGGGCGAGTCGCTCTACCTGTCGACGGTCATCGAGCAGAGCCAGCCCGACGCCTCGGGGCCGGGCTCCCACTAGAGGGCCTGTCTGACCATTCCCGTCGTCGCCCGGAGGGCGGCCTCGCGGCGTCAGGTGCGTGCTCTCGGCGTGCCGGGCGCAGAGCCTCGTACTGGATGTACTCGGCTCTGCGCCCGGTGCGGCGAGAGTGCGTGCATGGCGTCGCGAGGCAGGCGGGAATGGTCAGACAGGCCCTAAGGCCCTGCCGGACAGGCCTCAGGTCCCGAGGACCCGTCCTAGGCGGCTTCGGGAAGCTCCGAGAGGACCGGTGCACCCTGGTCGGCGAGCTGCCGACGGGGGCAGGCGCCGCGGCCGAGCAGCGCCTGGATGCGCCGTACGCAGCCGCCGCAGTCGGTGCCGGCCTTGCAGGCGGAGGCGATCTGCCGGGGCGTGCAGGCGCCGGCTTCCGCGTGGCTCTTCACCTGTTCCTCGGTGACACCGAAGCAGCTGCAGACGAACACGCGGTTCACCTCCCGGGCGGAGTACAAGGTCGTGCCCTACCGACGACCGGAGGGCCCTGGTCGGTGAGGCAAACCTAACCTTACCCATCGCGCCAGGTCGACAAAAGCGGAGGGGGCGCGGATCGCGTGTGACCCGCGCCCCATTCCGTGTCCTGTCGCCCGGGTGAGGGCGAACCGTCACCGGTCCGTCACTGGTCCCGGTACATCTCCGCCACCAGGAACGCCAGGTCGAGCGACTGGCTGCGGTTGAGCCGCGGGTCGCAGGCCGTCTCGTAGCGCTGGTGCAGGTCGTCGACGAAGATCTCGTCGCCGCCGCCCACGCACTCGGTGACGTCGTCGCCGGTCAGCTCCACGTGGATGCCGCCCGGGTGGGTGCCGAGCGACTTGTGGACCTCGAAGAAGCCCTTGACCTCGTCGAGCACGTCGTCGAAGCGGCGGGTCTTGTGACCGGAGGCCGCCTCGTAGGTGTTGCCGTGCATCGGGTCGGTGATCCAGGCGACCGCGGCGCCGGAGGCGGTGACCTTCTCGACCAGCTCGGGGAGCTTGTCGCGGATCTTGTCCGCGCCCATCCGGACGATGAAGGTCAGCCGGCCGGGCTCGCGCTCCGGGTCGAGACGCTCGATGTACTGCAGCGCCTCCTCGGCCGTCGTGGTCGGGCCGAGCTTGATGCCGATCGGGTTGCGGATCCGCGAGGCGAACTCGATGTGCGCGTGGTCCAGCTGCCGGGTGCGCTCGCCGATCCACACCATGTGCCCGGAGACGTCGTACAGCTGCCCGGTGCGCGAGTCGACGCGGGTGAGCGCCGACTCGTAGTCGAGCAGCAGCGCCTCGTGCGAGGAGAAGAACTCCACCGTCTGGAACTCGGCCGGGTCCGTGCCGCAGGCCCGCATGAAGTTCAGCGCGTTGTCGATCTCCCGGGCGAGCTGCTCGTAGCGCTGGCCGGACGGGGAGGACTTCACGAAGTCCTGGTTCCAGGCGTGCACCTGGCGCAGGTCGGCGTAGCCGCCGGTGGTGAAGGCGCGCACCAGGTTCAGCGTGGAGGCCGAGGCGTGGTACATGCGCTTGAGCCGCTCGGGGTCCGGGATCCGGGCCTCTTCGGTGAAGGCGAAGCCGTTGACGGAGTCGCCGCGGTAGGTCGGCAGGGTCACGCCGTCGCGGGTCTCGGTCGGCTTCGAGCGCGGCTTGGAGTACTGGCCGGCGATCCGGCCCACCTTCACCACGGGCACGGAGGCGGCGTACGTGAGGACGGCGCCCATCTGGAGCAGCGTCTTGAGCTTGTTGCGGATGTGGTCCGCGGACACCGCGTCGAAGGCCTCGGCGCAGTCGCCGCCCTGGAGGAGGAACGCCTCTCCCTTGGCGACGGCCGCCATCCGGGCGCGCAGCTGGTCGCACTCGCCCGCGAAGACGAGCGGCGGATACGACTCGAGGTCCGCGATCACTGCGCGCAGAGCCTCGGTGTCGGGGTACTCGGGCTGCTGCGCCGCGGGCAGGTCTCGCCAGGTGTTGCCAGCGCTCGGGCTGGTCTTAGCGTTCACGGTCACCCCTTAACCCTACGGGGTCGCGTCATGCGGTTTTCGCGTGGTTCGACAGGTGAGACGACCCCCGATGCCGCCCCCGGGGACCGAGGTTGGTAACCTCACGCGCCTTTGCTGTTTGAACACAGACAACTCACACACATGCCGAGCGCATCACCAGGGGTGGGATTTTGAGCGCCGATCACCGCAGGGACCGCAAGAAGAAGAGACTGCTCGTCTACGGTGTGGCCTCGGTCGCGGTCGCCGCCACCACGGCCGGCACGCTGGCCGTGGCCTCGCCCGGCCTCCTCGGCACGGACGACACCACGGTGGCCGGCCCTCCGGGCGCCCGGCTGCAGACGGAGTTCGAGCAGGCCGCCGAGGAGTTCGACGTCCCGCAGAGCGTGCTGATGGCGGTCTCGTACCGGCAGACGCGCTGGGAGGACCACGACGGGCTGCCGAGCACCACCGGCGCGTACAACGTCATGGGACTCACGGACGTCGACCCGGACAGCCTGGAGAACGGCGACGCCGCCGAGGAGCGCGAGCACCAGCTCGAGCACATGAACCGCAGTGGCGACCCGGCCGTCGAGAAGCACTTCGACGCCGAGAAGGCCCTCAAGAGCCTCGACGAGAAGCCCGTCGACACTAGCGACCCGCGGCTGCACACCCTGGACGAGGCGGCCGGCCTCATCGACGCGTCTCCCGAGAAGGTGCAGAGCGACGCCGGGGAGAGCATACGGGCGGGCGCCGCGCTGCTGGCCAAGTACCAGAAGGACGCCACCGGCTCGCTGTCCGAGGACCCGGGCGCCTGGTACCCGGCCGTGGCCCGCGCCAGCCAGGCCCCGGACCACAAGGGCGCGCAGCTCTTCGCGCAGCGCGTGTTCGAGTCGGTCAAGACCGGTGAGCAGCGCGTCACCGCGGACGGCCAGTCGCTCACGCTGCCGGCCGACCCGGACGTGACGCCGAAGAAGACGACGGACCTGGAGCTCGCCGCGGCCTCCGCCGCCCCGGCCCCCGAGTGCCCGTCCGGCCTGAACTGCGACTTCCGTCCCGCCGCCTACAAGCAGAACGGCGGGATCGACGACTGGGGCAACTACAACGTCGCGAGCCGCCCCACGGCCGGCCACGAGATCACCTCGATCGTGATCCACGACACCGAGGGCAGCTACAGCAGCGCGCTGGGTGTCTTCCAGAACTCCCTGTCGTACGCCAGCGCCCACTACCTGATCCGTGCCTCCGACGGTCTGGTCACCCAGATGGTCGAGAACAAGAACGAGGCGTGGCACGCGGCCAACAAGACCCTCAACATGCACTCGATCGGCATCGAGCACGAGGGCTACGCCATCAAGGACGGCAGCTGGTACACCGAGCCGCAGTACGAGTCCTCGGCCGCGCTGGTCAAGTACCTGGCAGGCAAGTACGACATCCCGCTGGACCGTGAGCACATCATCGGCCACGACGAGATCCCGGGCGTCCTCGACGGCAACGTCAAGTCCCAGCACTGGGACCCGGGCCCGTTCTGGGACTGGAACCACTACATGAAGCTGCTGGGCGCCCCGACCGGCGCCGAGGGCGCGGGCGGCCCGTACAAGGCCGGCCAGGTGATCCGCGTCGTTCCGCCGTTCACCACGGCGAACCAGCCGAAGATCACCAACGGCGGCTCCGCGGTCGCCCAGCAGCCGGCGAACTTCGCGTACCTGTACTCCTCGCCGTCCACCGGCTCGGCGACCCTCACCGACCCGTACCTCGGCAGTCAGACCTGGACCGAGGGCTGGAACTGGGGCAACAAGGTCCTGGCCGGCGGCGAGTACGTCGTCGCCGAGTCCCGGACGGACTGGACCGCCATCTGGTACGGCGGCAAGAAGGCCTGGTTCCACAACCCGGGCGGCCAGTTCGCCACCCCCGTCGGCACCCCCGGCGTGATCACCCCCAAGGCGGGCGCCACCTCGATCCCGGTGTACGGGCGCGCCTACCCCGACGACGCCGCGTACACGGGCACCGGAGTGCCGGTCCAGAGCAAGAACAACGAGTCGCTGACCAAGTACGGCGTCCTCGCCGGGCAGAAGTACGCGCTGGCGGGCGAGGCCATGAAGGGCTCGTACTACAACAGCGGCAACATGGACGGCTCGGGCGTGGGCTCCCGCACGGTGGTCGTGGGCAGCAACACCTTCTACCCGATCCGCTTCAACCACCGCCTGGCCTGGGTCCGCACCTCGGACGTCCAGGTGGTCAACGGCACCACGCCCGACCCGGGCACCGACCGCTACGACATCCTCGGCCGGGACGCGTCGGGTGTGCTGTGGCAGTACCAGGGCACCGGCAGCGCCTCCGCCCCGTTCTTCAGCCGCTTCCGCGTCGGCGCCGGCTGGAACGCCTACAACGCGGTGACGACCCTGACGGCGCTGCGCGCGAACGGCACCGGTGACATGGTGGCCCGCGACACGAGTGGCGTGCTCTGGTACTACCAGGGCAGCGGCAACGTCTCCGCCCCGTTCAAGCCTCGCGTCCGGATCGGCGCCGGCTGGTCCGTGTACGACACCATCACCGGCGCCCGGGACCTCACGGGCGACGGCAAGCCGGACCTGATCGCCCGCGACAAGAGCGGCGTGCTCTGGCTCTACCAGGGCACCGGCACCACCGCCGCCCCCTTCAAGGCCCCCACCAGGATCGGCGCCGGCTGGAACGCCTACAACGCCCTGACCGACACCGGCGACCTCACCGGTGACGGCAAGGCGGACCTGGTCGCCCGCGACAAGAACGGCGTGCTCTGGCTCTACCAGGGCACCGGCACCACCGCCGCCCCCTTCAAGGCCCCCACCAAGAT
Organism: Streptomyces lancefieldiae; assembly: GCF_031845825.1. NCBI lineage: Bacteria > Bacillati > Actinomycetota > Actinomycetes > Kitasatosporales > Streptomycetaceae > Streptomyces > Streptomyces lancefieldiae. The sequence goes on from NZ_JAVRFH010000041.1 coordinate 55,340, forward strand.
CGGCGCCGGCTGGTCCGTCTACAGCTCGCTCAACGGCCCGAGCGACCTGAACCGGGACGGGGTGCCGGACCTGGTCGCCCGCGACAACGACGGCGTGCTCTGGTTCTACCAGGGGACCGGCAGCGCCTCCGCCCCCTTCAAGGCCCGGACCAGGATCGGCAGCGGCTGGAACATCTACAAGATGATCATCTGACGCCACTCCGCCAAACCGCCGAACTACGCCCCACCGCCCGTGGCGCCGCGGCCGTCCCGCATCCCGGGACGTGCTGCGGCGGCGCGGGCGGATGCGTTAGGGTCGGCGGCATGTTCGCGCACTCGACCCAGAACTGGTGGTGGACCGCTCATCCGGCGGCCCACTGACTGCGCGTAACGCACGACTTCGCGAAGGCCGCCCGAGAGGCGGCCTTCGGTGTTCTCGCGACCAGGGCCGTTCCTCTCCGAGTAACCGAGAAGGACACGGACCCATGTCACAGTTCGACCTGCGCACCCTGGCGGCCGACCCCCGCCCGTTCGCCCTGCTCCGCCGCCGCACCCCTGGCCACGATCACGACACCGTGGAGCTGCTGCTCGGCCCGGTGACGGAGCACGAGCGGCTCGCCGACCTGCCCGACGAGGGGCTGGCGCTCGTCCCCTTCCGGCAGATCCGCGAGCGCGGCTTCGACGTGCGCGACGACGGCACGCCCCTGCTGGTGCTGACCCCCGAGGAGCGGTACGCCATCCCGCTCGCCGAGGCCCTGGAACAGCTCCCCGCCCACGACGTCCGTGTCGAGGACGGTGGCTTCGACGTCGATGACGAGGAGTACGCGCGGATCGTCGGACGCGTGCTGCACGAGGAGATCGGGCGCGGCGAGGGCGCCAACTTCGTGATCCGCCGGACGTACGAGGGGGAGATCCCGGGCTTCGGGCGGGCCGACGCGCTGGCGCTGTTCCGGCGGCTGCTGGAGGGCGAGCGGGGCGCGTACTGGACGTTCGTCGTGCACACCGGGGACGACACCGGGGACCGGACACTGGTCGGCGCCAGCCCCGAGGTGCACGTGCGGATGTCCGGTGGCACGGTCGTCATGAACCCGATCAGCGGGACGTACCGCTATCCGGCCGAGGGGCCGACGCCCGAGCACCTGCTCCGCTTCCTCGCCGACGGCAAGGAGATCGAGGAGCTGTCGATGGTGGTCGACGAGGAGCTCAAGATGATGTGCACCGTCGGCGACATGGGCGGCGTGGTCGTCGGGCCGCGGCTGAAGGAGATGGCGCACCTGGCGCACACCGAGTACGAGCTGCGCGGCCGTTCCTCGCGGGACGTGCGGGAGGTGCTGAAGGAGACCATGTTCGCGGCGACGGTCACCGGCTCGCCGGTGCAGAACGCCTGCCGGGTCATCGAGCGGCACGAGGCCTCGGGGCGCGGCTATTACGCCGGGGCGCTGGCGCTGCTCGGGCGGGACGCGGGCGGCGCCCAGACCCTCGACTCGCCCATCCTCATCCGTACCGCCGACATCGACGCGGCCGGCGGGCTGCGGGTGCCGGTCGGCGCCACGCTGGTGCGGGGCTCGGACCCGGCGGGCGAGGTCGCCGAGACCCACGCCAAGGCGGCCGGGGTGCTGGCCGCGCTGGGCGTACGTCCGTCCCGGCCACGGGCGGAGGCGGCGCGGGCGCGTCTGGCCGACGACCCCCGGGTGCGGGCGGCGCTGGACGGGCGACGGGCCTCGCTGGCGCCGTTCTGGCTGCGGATGCAGGAGCCGACCGAGGTGCTGGAGGGGCAGGCCCTGGTCGTCGACGGCGAGGACACCTTCACCGCGATGCTCGCGCACGTGCTGCGCTCGTCGGGGCTCGACGTGAGCGTCCGGCGGTACGACGAACCGGGGCTGCGCGAGGCGGTGCTCGTCCACGAGGGCCCGGTGGTGCTGGGACCCGGCCCCGGCGACCCGTCCGACGTGGGGGACCCCAGGATGCGCTTCCTGCGTGCCCTGACCGCCGAGGTGATCCGGGACAACCGGCACGGCGTCCTCGGCGTCTGCCTCGGGCACGAGCTGATCGCGGCGGAGCTGGGCCTGGACATCGTCCGCAAGGAGGTGCCGTACCAGGGGGCGCAGACGGAGATCGACCTGTTCGGGCGGCGCGAGACCGTCGGCTTCTACAACAGCTTCACCGCGCGCTGCGACGACGAGACGGCCGCCGAGCTGGCCGCGCACGGCATCGAGGTGAGCCGCGGGGCCTCGCACGAGGTGCACGCGCTGCGCGGCCCACGTCGTACCGGAGGCGCGGCCAGAGCCGCAGTCGCCGGGGTGCAGTTCCACCCCGAGTCGGTGCTGACCCTGAACGGCGCGGCGATCGTGCGGGAGCTGGTCGGTCAGCTGCGCGGCACCAGCACGTTCTCCGAGCGGCGGCCCTCCCGGTAGTCGAGGACGTTGCGCACCGTGGCGTCGACGATCTGGCCGACGGCGTCCTCGGTGTAGTACGCCTGGTGCGAGGTCACCAGGACGTTCGGGAAGGTGACGAGGCGGGCCAGGGTGTCGTCCTCGACGGCCTCCAGGGACCTGTCGAGGAAGAACAGGCCCGCCTCCGCCTCGTACACGTCCAGGCCCACGCCCGTGAAGCGGCCCGCGCGCAGCTCCCCGACCAGTGCGCCGGTGTCGATCAGGCCGCCGCGGCTGGAGTTGACCAGGATCGCGTCGTCCCGCATCGACTTCAGCGCGGTGGCGTCGATCAGGTGCCGGGTCTCGGGCATCAGCGGGACGTGCAGGGTGATCAGGTCGGACTTGGCGAGCAGTTCGTCCTTGGTCACGTAGCGCATGCCGAGTTCCATGCAGGCGGGGTTCTCGGCGACGTCCCAGCCGAGCAGCCGCATGCCGAAGCCGTGGGCGATCCGGGCGAAGGCCTCGCCGATCTTGCCGGTGCCGAGGACCCCGGCGGTGCGCCCGTGCATGTCCCGGCCCATCAGGCCGTCCAGGCGGAAGTCGAAGTCGCGGGTGCGGTTGGAGGCCCGCACGATCCGGCGGTTGACGGCCAGGGCGAGGGCCCAGGCGAACTCGGCGACGGAGTGGGGGGAGTAGGACGACACCCGGGCGACGGTCATGCCGAGTCGCCCGGCCGTGTCGAGGTCGATGTTGTTGAAGCCGGTGGAGCGCTGGGCCACCATCCGGGTGCCGCCGGCCGCGAGGATCTCCAGGACGGGCCCGCCGAGGTCGGCGTTGACGGACGTGGAGACGATCTCGTGGCCGGCCGCGATGGGTGCGGTGTCCTCGTTGAGGAAGACGTCCAGGCAGCGGATCTCGTCGTGGCCGTGGAAGGCCTGCTCGATCAGGGGCTTCTCGTCGGCCTGGACGCCGAAGGCCAGGATTTCCATGACCGCTCCCCTTCTGCTGGGCTCCGGGCCGAATATACGGCGCCCCGCCCGAGGCCGCCGGTCAGCCGGAGAGGTCCCCGGCCTCGGCCGGGCCGTCTCCCGCCCGCCGCCCGCTACTCGTCGTCACTCGTCGTCGAGTCCGCGCTCTATCGCGTACCGCACGAGTTCCACGCGGTTGTGCAGCTGGAGCTTGCCCAGGGTGTTCTGGACGTGGTTCTGCACGGTGCGGTGGGAGATGACGAGGCGTTCGGCGATCTGCTTGTAGCTCAGGCCCTTGGCGACCAGGCGCAGCACCTCGGTCTCGCGGTCGGTGAGCCGGGGCGCCCCGGGCTCGCCTGTGTCCGCGGCGGAGGCCGGCTCGGAGGCCAGGCGACGGTACTCGCCGAGGACCAGCCCGGCCAGGCCGGGGGTGAAGACGGGGTCGCCGACGGCCGTGCGGCGCACCGCGTCCTGCAACTCCTCGGTGGACGCCGACTTCAGCAGGTACCCGGTCGCGCCGGACTTCACCGCTTCCAGCACGTCGGCGTGCTCCCCGCTCGCGGAGAGCACGAGGACGCGCAGCTTCGGGTCGGCGCCCACGACCTCCTTGCAGACCTGGACGCCGGGCTTGCCGGGCAGGTTGAGGTCGAGCACCAGGACGTCGGGCGCGACGGCCCGGGCGCGGCGCACCGCCTGGTCGCCGTCGCCGGCGGTGGCGACCACGTCGAAGCCGGACTCGGCCAGGTCCCGGGCGACGGCGTCCCGCCACATCGGGTGGTCGTCCACCACCATGACCTTGATCGGGTGCTGTGGCTCACTCATGGTCCGCTGTCCTCCCCCGTGCGGCGGTGCCGCCGGTTTCCTTCGGTGCCCTCAGTTCGACCTCGGTGCCCTGTCCCGGCACGGAGATCAGCTCCGCCGTGCCGCCGAGGTCACGCAGCCGGCCCCGGATCGACAGGGCCACCCCGAGCCGCCCCTCGCCCTCGGCCTCGGCGAGCCGGCCCTCGGGGATGCCGGGCCCTTCGTCGCGGACGGTGACGATCACCTCGTCCGGCTCGTCCTCGACCAGGATCCACGCGCGCGCGTCCTCGCCGACGTGCCTGCGGACATTGTCCAGGGCGGCCCCCACGGCGGCCGCCAGCTCCCGTGCCGCGACCGGGGCGAGCAGGACCGGCGCGCCCGGCTCGGCGAGGTTCACGAGCGATCCGGCGTACGGGGCGAGCAGGGCGCGCAGGTCGACGGGACCGGTCGGGCCGTCCCCCTCCGGCTCCTCCACCGCCCGTACGACCGCGCCCTCGGCGGCGTCCTCCGACACCCGGGACACGGGCACCAGGCCGCCGGAGACCAGGGTGCGCAGCGCCACTTCCTGCTCACCGGCCATCCGGCCCAGCTCGGCCGCCTCACCGCCGATGACGGCGCCGCGCCGCTGCACCATCGCCAGCACCTGGAGCACGCTGTCGTGGATGTCCCGGGCGAGCCGCTCCCGCTCCCTGGTCGCCGCCTCGATCTCCAGGGCGCGGGCGAGGGTGCGCTCGGAGGCGCGGGCGACCTCGACGACGTAGCCGATGGCGATGGAGGCGACCCAGACGAGGATGACGTTGTGGACGGTGTCGCGGGCCGGGGTGCCGCGTTCGATCAGGTTGGCGGCGGCGACGAGGGTGGAGGCGACGGCCGCCCAGCGCCAGCCTCCCTTGATGGCGAAGGCCAGGACGGCGCCGGCGGTCCATATCGACGGCAGGGTCGGACCGCCGTTCATGACCCGCTCGTGTGCGTCGGCGAACGGGGTGAGCAGGACGCCGGTGAGCGCGACGGTGAGGTCGGCGGCGAGGAACCGTTTGGTGCAGTTCGCCGCGCCCGCGACCTTGGGGAGGGTGCCGAGGGTCCAGACGAAGAGGACGGCGTAGTAGGCGACGGCCAGCCAGGGGCGGGTGAAGCCGGAGTACGCGGTGGCGAAGAAGCCGATCGCGTACAGCATGGTGAGCACGCGGTAGCCGGCGAGCGCGCGCCACAGCGGCTGCTCGACCGACATCCTCATGACTCTCTCGCGCCTGGCCATGTCCCCCCGTCCCCGGCCCGTACGTCCTGTGCCCGTGTCCGGCTCCGGTCCCTACCGGTCGTCGGCCAGGTCCTGCTCGGCCGCCGCCTTCTCCTTGGCCGTCTGTTCCCTCTCCGCCTGCGCGAGCGCGGCCTTCGCCGCCTTGCCCGCCTCCTTCTCGGCCTTCGCCGCCTCCGCGAGCTGCCGCTTCATGGCGGTCGCGTACATGTCGACGTACTCCTGGCCGGAGAGCTTCATGATCTCGTACATGACCTCGTCGGTCACCGCGCGGAGCACGAAGCGGTCGTGCTCCATGCCCTGGTAGCGGGTGAAGTCCAGCGGCTTGCCGATGCGGATGCCGGGCCGCATCAGCTTCGGCATCACCTTGCCGGGCGGCTGGATCTTCTCGGTGTCGATCATGGCGACCGGGATGACGGGCGCGCCGGTGGCGAGCGCCACGCGCGCGAGGCCGCCCGGCTTGCCCCGGTAGAGCCGGCCGTCCGGGGACCGGGTCCCCTCGGGATAGATGCCGAACAACTCGCCGCGCTCCAGCACCTCTATGCCGCTCTTGATGGCGGCCTCGCCGGCGCCCCGCGCCCCGGACCGGTCGACCGGGAGCTGGCCGACGCCCTTGAAGAACGCGGCGGTGAGCCGGCCCTTGACCCCGGGCGTGTTGAAGTACTCGGCCTTCGCGATGAAGGTGACCTTGCGGTCGAGCACCGCGGGCAGGAAGAACGAGTCGGAGAACGACAGGTGGTTGCTCGCCAGAATGGCGGGGCCGTCGGCCGGGATGTGCTCCAGGCCTTCCACCCAGGGCCGGAAGGCGAGCTTCAGCGAACCCCCGACGGTGACCTTCATCGCGCCGTACAACAACCGAGTGCCTCCTGTGTCTGTGGGTGAGACCTTATCCCGGGGCACCGTCAATGGCCCCGACGGCCCTGGTCGGTGTCAGTGCGGTCGCGTACGGTGAAGTACCCGCAAGTACCGCACACCCCGTGCCGGCTGTGCCGGCCCCCTGACGACAGGAGACCGAGACGTGCCGGTCCTGCCCGGAGCCGAGCCGTTCCGCCACGAGGGCGGGGAGGTCGGCGTCCTCCTCTGCCACGGTTTCACCGGTTCCCCGCAGTCGCTGCGCCCCTGGGCCCGGTACCTCGCCGCGCGCGGTCTGACCGTCGCGCTGCCACTGCTGCCCGGGCACGGGACCCGCTGGCAGGACATGCAGGCCACCGGCTGGCAGGACTGGTACGCGGAGGTGGACCGCGAGGTGCGCGCCCTGCGGGAGCGCTGCGCGCGCGTCTTCGTGGCCGGCCTGTCCATGGGCGGCGCGCTGGCGCTGCGGCTCGCGGCCAGGCACGGGGAGGCGATCACGGGTGTCATGGTCGTCAACCCGGCGAACCGCATGCACGGCGTGGCCCAGCACGCCCTCCCGGTCCTGCGCCATCTCGTGCCCGCGGCGAAGGGCATCGCCAGCGACATAGCCAAGCCGCTCGGCCGGGAGCTGGGGTACGACAGGGTGCCGCTGCACGCGGCCCATTCGCTGCGCGCCTTCTTCCGTGTCGCCGACGGCGATCTGCCGCAGGTCACACAACCGTTGTTGCTGCTGCGCAGCCCGCAGGACCATGTGGTGCCGCCGGCCGACTCGGCCCGCATCCTCGGCCGGGTGTCGTCCACGGACGTGACGGAGGTCCTGCTGGAACAGAGCTACCACGTGGCGACGTTGGACCATGACGCGGACCGGATCTTCGCGGAGAGCGTCGCGTTCATCGGCCGGCTCGCGCCCGGTTCCGTCACGGAGCCGGAGCCCGGTCTCGGCAAGGAAGGGGCGACCGCAGGTGGCTGAGCACGACTCCGACCGCGAGGACCGCGAGGACCGCGAGCGCGGGCAGGACCGGGAACGCGGGGAGGACCGCGGGCCCGATCAGGGCGTGCCCGTCGACGAGGAGGCCGCCTGGGCCGCGATCGTCGCCGGGTACGGGGACGAGCCGCCGGACCCGCCGGGTGCGAAGCCGTTCAAGTCGGTGGAGGACCTGGCGCTCCTGGAGCCGGAGACGAACGACGGCAAGCCCGAGGCGGACCGGCCCGCCTCGGCCCGGCCGCTGGGCAGCTCCGTGGCGTTCGCTCCCGGTGTCGGCCCGCGCGACCACGCCCTGGCCGAGCCCTCGGACGACGATCTCGACGAGGACGACGAGGGCCACTTCGTACCGCCCGAGCCGCCTCCGCTCCCCGAGGGGGACACCACCTCGAAGTTCGCCTGGCTGGGCGTTCTCGGCGGCCCCGTGCTGCTCCTGCTGGCCGTGGTGCTCGGCTGGGAGATGACCTGGTGGCTGACGACCGCGAGCATCGGCGGTTTCCTCGGCGGTTTCGCCACGCTGGTCATGCGGATGCGGACGGGCGACGAGGACGACGACGATCCGGGCCGGGGCGCGGTGGTCTAGCGCGGGCCGGGACGGCCCTCGGAACGGTCCGGACCGGACAGAGCGGTCGGGCCACCGGGGCCAAACCGGGCCTTGCGGGCCTTGCGGGCCTTGCGGGCCTTGCGGGCCTTGCGGGCCTTGCGGGCCTTGCGGGCAGGCTACCGGGACGGGTTGGGCCGGACGGAACGGCCGGGCCACCGGGAGCGGCCGGGCCACCGGGAGCGGGCCGGTCCGGGCGGGCCGGGCCGGGCCGGACGGCCGGACCGGACGAAGCGGCCGGGTCACCGGGGCCGAACCGGGCTTGGCGGGCTTGGCGGGCCTCGCGGGCTTGGCGGGCCTCGCGGGCCTCGCGGGCCTCGCGGGCCTCGCGGGCAGGCTACCGGGACGGGCTGGGCCGGACGGAACGGCCGGGCCACCGGGGCGGACCGGCCGGGACGGAACCCGGCGGGTCGGGCCACCGGGGTGGGCGGGGCCGGGGCTCCGGCCCCTGCTCAGGACGTCGACGCCGGTACGCGGAGGGCGGTCAGGACCGGAAGGTGGTCCGTGGCCGCCCTCAGGTCGTCCTCGGCCACCCCCGGAAGTCCCCGCGGCACCCCGCAGCCCAGCACCTCGACGCCCTCCGTGACGAAGACCGCGTCGATGCGCCGGTCGGGGTCGGCGGCGGAGAAGGTGTACTCGCCGCCCCAGGGCGCCGCGGTCCAGCAGTCCCGCAGCCCGTCGCCGAGCCGCCGGAAGGTACGGCCGCCGGGGCGCTCGTTCAGGTCGCCGCCCACCACCGCGTGCTCCACGCCGAGGCCGGCGAGCCGGTCGAGGAGCAGGCCCGCCTGCTCGTACCGCTCGTCGCTCTCCAGCGAGAGGTGACAGCTCACGACGCCGAGGCGGGCCCCGCCGACCCGGACCACGGCGGTGGCGAGTCCCCGGCGGTGCCTGCCGGGGGTGAGCGGGAGCAGCACGTCCTCGGTGCGCTCCACGGTGGCCCGCAGCGAACACAGCAGCGCGGGTCCGGCGGCCGTGCCACCGCCGGAGAGGAGTACCAGCCCGGAGGCGTCGGCGAGCCGGGTGAGCTTCTTGCGCCACCGGAAGAAGCGGGGGGCCTCCTGGAGGAGGACGAGGTCGGGGGCGCAGGCGGCGATGACCCGGGCGAGGGCGTCGGTGTCGTCGCGCATCGAGCGGATGTTGTAACCGAGGACCCGGATGACGGCGGAACCGTCGGCTTCGGTACGGGAGTTGGGAAGCGGGGGGAGGGACGACGTTGCCATGCGGATCAAGATACGACGAGGCCCGCCGTCCCCGGACGGGGCCCGACGGGCACTGTCGTACGAGAGGGCCGTACGGCCGTCACATGATCGGGTCGGGCTCCCGGGCGAGGTCGGCCGCGCCCACCAGGCCGGCCTTGTTGCCGAGCTGGGCGGCGATCACGTCGGCGACCGGACGCCAGTTGCCGCCGACCAGCCACCGCTTGTACGACTTGCGGATCGGGTCGAGGACCAGGTCGCCCTCGTCGGAGAGCCCGCCGCCGACGATGAAGGCGGACGGGTCGAAGAGCGAGGCCAGGTCGGCGAGGCCGGCGCCGGCCCAGCGGGCCAGCTCCCGGTAGGAGTCGACGGCGACCGGGCAGCCCTGGCGGGCGGCCACGGAGATGTGCTTGCCCTCGATGCCGTCGGGGGTGCCGTCGCCGAGCGCGAGCAGCACCTCGGCGCGCTCCGGGGTGGCGTTGGCGCGCTGCTTGGCGTACCGCACGAGGGCGCGGCCGGAGGCGTACTGCTCCCAGCAGCCCTGCGAGCCGCAGCCGCACAGCAGACCGTCCGGCACCATGCGGATGTGGCCGAACTCGGCGGCCACGCCGAAGTGGCCCCGGCGCAGCTTGTTGCCGATGATGATGCCGCCGCCGAGGCCGGTGCCGAGCGTGATGCAGATGACGTTGCGGTGGCCCTTGCCCGCGCCGAACCTGTACTCGCCCCAGGCCGCGGCGTTGGCGTCGTTCTCCACGACGACCGGGAGGCCGACGCGGGCCTCGACCTTCTCCTTGAGCGGCTCGTTGCGCCAGTCGATGTTCGGCGCGAAGTAGACCTCGGAGCGCTGGCGGTTGACGTATCCGGCGGCGCCGATGCCCACACCGACGATCTCGTGCCCCGCGCGTGCGCCCTCCACCGCCGAGGCGATGGCGTCCACGATGGCCTCGGGCGTGGTGGGGGTCGGCACCTTGAAGGTCGAGAGGATGTTGCCTTCCTCGTCGACCACGCCGGCCGCGATCTTCGTGCCGCCGATGTCGACGCCGATGGTGAGTCCCATGAATCCCTCAGTTCGGTCGAGCCCCGCTAAGGGCAACCGTACCCGAGGCAGGGCTCAGTCCAGGTCGATGCGTTGGCCCGGGCCGCCGCCCTCGTCGCCTTCGTCGCGACCGTCGTCGCCGCGTTCGTCCAGGTCACGGGGGTCGCGCGGGTCCTTCGGGGCAGTGTCCCCGGCGGTCCAGCGGCGCTCCTGGTTCTGGACGGCGGAGCGGTAGGCGGCGAGGAGTTCGCCGCCGGCGGCGGCGAGGTGGTCGAAAACGTCCGGGTTGCGCTCGATGACCGGTTCGACGGCGGCCTTGGCCTGCTGGACGACCTGCCGCACCACCTGCTGGGCGGCCGGTCCGGCGACCTGCCCGAGCAGCGGGTTCTGGAGGCCGGACAGCTTGTCGGCCACGGTGTCGAAGAGCCTGCGCAGCTCCTCGGCCGCCGAGCCGGGGGGTGCTCCGTGCTCGGCACGGCGGCGGGCCTTCTCGGCCTCCAGGTCCTCGGCGCAGGCCGTCGCCCAGGCGTCGGCGTCGGTGGCCCGCACCTCACCGGCGGGGCCGGCCGACTCGACCGCGTCGGCCTCGTCGTGGCGTGCGGCCTCGGACGGGGGGAGCTCTTCGCTCATGACGGACTCCTGACTACGGTTCGTCCTTACGACGTTACCCGAACGTCCGCGGCGCGTTCAGCGGCTCTGCGGCCACAGCCTCGGGTCCGGCGCGAAACGCACGGCGAGCGTGCCCTCCCGCAGTGCGGCCCCGTCGACGGTGCAGCGGCGCAGCGCGGACGGCAGCGGGACGATCCGGCGGAACGGTCCGGCGGTGACGACCAGTTCGTCGCCGCGGCGGACGAGGTCGAGTTCGTCGCGTATGGCGCCGGGCAGCGGGACGTGCCAGACCAGCACGCCGTCCCCGGCCAGCCGGTCGGTGACGGGCCACTCGACCGGGGATGCGGCCTGGTTGACACCCGGGGCGCCGAGCGCGGCGAGGTCCTCCGCGCCGCGCGGGTCGCGTCCGAGGTGGGCGACGGTGTGGACGTCGTACGCGTCCTGCCACTCCTCCAGTGTCTTGCGCTGCTGGGCGAGGGGGCCGGCGAGCCAGCTGTCCGCGGGGGCGTCCTGGGGCAGGACGCGGTTGGCGACCAGCAGGTCGGCGCGCAGTCCGCGCAGGGCGAGGCCGAGGGTGGCGGCGCGGACTGCGTCGGCACCGGCCGGGCCCGGCTCGGCGACCAGCCGTACGACGGTGTTGCGGTCGGCGAGGACGGCCTCGGTGGCGGCGAGTTCGAGGTCCCACCGGGCTGCCGCCTCGTACAGCGCCTCGGCGGGCATGGGGACGCCGGCGAGCCGGCCGAGGACCGGGCGCAGGGCGCGGGCCGCCTGCCGTTCGGGCGGGAGCAGGCGGCGCAGGTAGCGGCGGAGTTCCTCGGGCAGGGCGAGCAGGGCGAGGGCGCGGGGCGCGGGCGGGAGGTCGACGACGAGGAGCTCGTGCGGATCACCGGCCTCGGCGAGGGCGGCTTCGCGCAGGGCGCGCAGCAGGGCGAGTTCGTCGGCGCCGGGCAGGGGGGTGAGCTCCTCGGCGTCGAGGCGGGCGGCGCCGAGGAGGTCGAGCGCGGAGGCCGCGCGCTCCTGGAGGGCGGCGAGGCCGTCCCGGAAACCCTGCGCGGGGTCGGGCCGCCAGGCGGTGAGGTTCGGTTCGACGCGCACCGGCGCCGGACCGGTGCGCACCCCGAGCGTGACGCCGAGGGTGTCGTCGCGGTCGGCGCCGAGGAGGAGGGTGCGGGTGCCCGCACGGGCGGCGGCGACCGCGGTGGCGGCGGCGACGGTGGTACGGCCGCTGCCGCCGGGGCCCGTGATCAGGATGGTGCGCATGAGGCTGAACGGTACCCGCGTGGCACGGCCGGTCGACCTCGTGACCGACGTCGGCAGACCTCCCGGGCCGTTCAGGCACGGGGGGGAGGCACGAGGCCCGCAGCGGGGGGCTACTTCGGGGCCGACTCCACGCGCTTCTTCAGCCCCGCCAGCGCCCGGTCGATGATGACCTTCTCCGCCTTGCGCTTGATCATGCCCAGCATCGGGATCTTGACGTCGACGGTGAGCCGGTAGGTGACCTCCGTGCCCGCGCCCGCCGGCCGGAGCAGGTAGGAGCCGTCGAGGGAGCGCAGCATCTGGGACTTCACCAGCGTCCAGGACACCTCGTGCTCGCCGCTCCAGGTGTACCCAAGCGTCTGGTCGTCCTTGATCGCCCCGGCGTCCATGACGAGCCGGACCTGCTCGGCACGCCCCTGCGCGTCGGTCGCGAGGACCTCCGCCTCCTTCACCTCGCCGGTCCAGTCCGGATAGCGGGCGAAGTCGGCGATCACCGCCATGACGTCGGCAGGTGCCGCCTCGATCATGATGCTCGAGCTGGTGTGTTCCGCCATCGCCGTGGTTCCTCCGGATGCGGGCCGGTACTGGGGTCGTCGTGCGCCGTCGCGCGTGTGTGCCGCGTGAAGGCTATCGCGCACGGGCGGCGCCAAGGTCACCACCTGCCCGCGCACGCCCGGCCGCCCGGCCTCGCGCTCCGGCTCACCACTCCAGCGCCCACGGTTTCCCCGTCGTCGCGAAGTGGCCGACGTTCACGCACTCGGTCCCCCCGATGCGCATCCGCCGGACCAGCGGCTGGTGCACGTGCCCGAACAGGGCGTAGCGCGGCCGGGTGCGCCGGATCGCCTCCAACAGCGCGCGGCTGCCGCGCTCGAAGCGCCGCGCCACCGTGTCGTAGACCAGTTCCGGGACCTCCGGCGGGATGTGCGTGCACAGCACGTCCACCTCGCCGACGGCCTCGATCTTCGCGGCGTACTCCTCGTCGCCGATCTCGTACGGCGTGCGCATCGGGGTCCGCAGGCCGCCGCCGACGAAGCCGAAGACCCGGCCGCCGATCTCCACCCGCTCCCCGTCGAGCACGGTCGTGCCGGGCCCGGCGTACTCCGGCCACAGGTCCGGCATGTCGACGTTGCCGAAGGTGGCGTACGTCGGTGTGGGGAACGCGGCGAACATCTCGGCGTACTGCCCCCGCACCGCCCGCTCGATCAGCGCCGCCCGGTCCTCGCCGACGCCCGCCCACAACCGGGCCCCCAGTTCCCGCGCCTCGGCGAAGCGGCGGGCGGTGCGCAGCTCGACGATGCGGTCGGCGTTCTCGACGCCGAAGAGGTCGGGGAAGATGCCGCGCGAGTGGTCGGCGTAGTCGAGGAAGAGGACCAGGTCCCCCAGGCAGACCAGGGCGTCGGCGCCGTCGCCGGCCCTGGCCAGGTCTCGGGCGTTGCCATGGACGTCGCTGACCACATGGACGCGCGTCCTCGTGTTGCCGGATGGTGTGGGTGCCATGGCGATCAAGCGTAGGCAGCGCACGCCTCTTGTGAACAGTGGCGGCCGGACCTGCGGTTACTGGCTGGTCGGTTGATACGTCGACTACTGTGCGCGAAGGAAACCCCAACCGTGTGACGCAGCGAACATCTCGCGGGGACCCCCTGTCGGAGAGGCCATACCGGCGGGTAACGTCCGGGCAGTCCAGTCGTGCTCAGGATTTCAACATGTGAATCGGCATGTATGCAGCATGTGATGTCCCGAGCACTTGCCCGAGCCTTGGACCGCACCGTCGCATCACACAGTGTCGTGGCGCCGGCGCCCTATGAGGAGCAGCAGTCTTGCGCGAGTTCAGCCTTCCGGCTTTGTACGAGGTCCCCGCGGACGGAAACCTGACCGACATCGTCCGCAGAAACGCCGCGCAGCACCCGGACGTCGCCGTGATCTCCCGCAAGGTGGGCGGCGTCTGGCAGGACGTGACCGCCCGCGCCTTCCTCGCCGAGGTGCACGTCGCCGCCAAGGGCCTCATCGCCTCCGGTGTCCAGCCGGGCGACCGGGTCGGACTGATGTCCCGCACGCGCTACGAGTGGACCCTGCTGGACTTCGCGATCTGGTGCGCGGGCGCGGTCACCGTGCCGGTGTACGAGACCAGCTCGCCCGAGCAGGTGCGGTGGATCCTCAGCGACTCGGGGGCCACGGCCTGCGTCGTGGAGTCGGCCGGGCACGCCGCCGCCGTCGAGTCGGTGCGCGAGCAACTGCCCGCCCTCAAGCACGTCTGGCAGATCGACGCGGGGGCCGTCGAGGAGCTGGGGCGCCTGGGCCAGGACGTCACGGACCGGACCGTCGAGGAGCGCGGCTCGATCGCGAAGGCCGACGACCCCGCGACCATCGTCTACACCTCCGGCACCACCGGCCGCCCCAAGGGCTGTGTGCTCACCCACCGCAGCTTCTTCGCCGAGTGCGGCAACGTCGTCGAGCGGCTGCGCCCGCTGTTCCGCACCGGAGAGTGCTCCGTCCTCCTCTTCCTTCCCCTCGCGCACGTCTTCGGGCGGCTGGTCCAGGTCGCGCCGATGATCGCGCCGATCAAGCTGGGCTGCGTCCCCGACATCAAGAACCTCACCGACGAACTGGCCGCGTTCCGGCCGACGCTGATCCTCGGTGTGCCGCGCGTCTTCGAGAAGGTCTACAACTCGGCGCGCGCCAAGGCGCAGGCCGACGGCAAGGGCAGGATCTTCGACAGGGCCGCCGACACCGCGATCGCGTACAGCAAGGCCCTGGACACCCCGTCGGGCCCGTCCCTCGGCCTCAGGATCAAGCACAAGATCTTCGACAAACTCGTCTACGGCAAGCTCCGCGCGGTCCTCGGCGGGCGCGGTGAGTACGCCATCTCCGGCGGCGCCCCCCTCGGCGAGCGGCTCGGCCACTTCTTCCGCGGCATCGGCTTCACGGTCCTGGAGGGCTACGGCCTGACCGAGTCCTGCGCGGCCACCGCCTTCAACCCCTGGGACCGGCAGAAGATCGGCACGGTCGGCCAGCCGCTGCCCGGCTCCGTGGTGCGCATCGCGGACGACGGGGAGGTGCTGCTGCACGGCGAGCACCTGTTCAAGGAGTACTGGAACAACCCCGGCGCGACCGCCGAGGCGCTGGCCGACGGCTGGTTCCACACCGGGGACATCGGCACCCTCGACGAGGACGGCTACCTCCGGATCACCGGCCGCAAGAAGGAGATCATCGTCACCGCGGGCGGCAAGAACGTCGCCCCGGCCGTGCTGGAGGACCGCATCCGCGCGCACGCCCTGGTCGCGGAGTGCATGGTGGTCGGCGACGGGCGGCCGTTCGTCGGCGCGCTGGTCACCATCGACGAGGAGTTCCTCGGCCGCTGGTGCGCGGATCACGGCAAGCCTGCGGGCGCGACGACGGCGTCGCTGCGGGACGATCCGGATCTGCTCGCCGCCGTCCAGTCGGCCATCGACGACGGCAACTCGGCGGTGTCCAAGGCGGAGTCGGTGCGGAAGTTCCGGGTGCTGTCCGATCAGTTCACGGAGGAGTCGGGTCATTTGACTCCGTCGTTGAAGCTGAAGCGGAACGTCGTCGCCAAGGACTACGCGGACGAGATCGAGGCGATCTACGCGAAGTAGTCGAGCGGCGGCGCCTTCTGGGGTGCCCCCTTGCCGCCGTCGGCGGGTGCGGGTTTCGTCGTGGCTTGTCGCGCAGTTCCCCGCGCCCCTGGGGGCATGCCGTCCCCCGCCCGAAGGCGCCCCGCATGACCACCCCGAAGAAGCCCCGCGTTACAGCAGGGCCTTCAGGTGCTCCGCCAGCAGGTCCCAGCGCCACTTCTCCTCGACCCAGGCCCGGCCGCGCTCGCCCATGCGGCGGCGCAGTTCCGGGTCGCCGAGGAGGGTCACGATGCGGTCGGCGGACTCCTCCTCCGAGTCGCCACGCACCACCCAGCCGGTCTCGCCGTCGAGTACCGCGTCCGGGGCGCCGCCGGAGTCGCCCGCGACCACGGGCAGGCCGGTCGCGGAGGCCTCCAGGTAGACGATCCCGAGCCCCTCCACGTCGAGTCCGCCCCGGCGGGTCCGGCACGGCATCGCGAACACGTCCCCGGCGCCGTAGTGTGCGGGCAGCTCGGACCAGGGCACGGCGCCGGTGAAGCGGACTGAGGCGGCGACGCCCGTGTCGTGGGCGAGGCGGCGCAGGTCCTTCTCGTAGGGACCGCCGCCGACGATCAGCAGGACGGCGTCCGGTTCGGCGGCCAGAACCCGCGGCATCGCGCGGATCAGCGTGTCCTGGCCCTTGCGCGGCACCAGCCTCGAGACGCACACCACCACCGGCCGCTCGGTCAGCCCGAGCCGGGCCCGCACCTCGTCGCCGCCGCTGCCCGGGTGGAAGGTCTTCTCGTCGACGCCGGGCGGCAACTGCCGCATCCGCGAGGCCGCCTCCGGGGTGAGCGCGCCCGCTATGCGTGAGCGGGTGTACTCCCCGAGGTAGGTGATCGTGTCCGTCGACTCCCCGATCCGGCGCAGCAGTTGCCGGGCCGCGGGCAGCTGGGCCCACCCGGCCTCGTGGCCGTGGGTGGTGGCGACGATCCGCTCGGCGCCCGCCTTCCTGAGCGCCGGCGCCATCAGCCCGAGGGGCGCCGCCGCCCCGAACCACACCGACGTGCACCCGTGCTCGCGCAGCAGCCCGACGGCCCGCCGGGTCGCGCCCGGCGTCGGCAGCAGCATCGTGGTGCGGTCCCGTACGACGGTGAAGGGCTGCTCGGCGTCGAAGGCGGCGGTGGCCTCGATGCCCTCCCGGCTCCGCTTCCAGGTGGAGGCGTGGACGACCAGCCGCTCGGGGTCCAGGCGCAGCGCCATGTTGTGCAGGAAGGCCTGGATGCCGCCCGGGCGGGGCGGGAAGTCGTTCGTCACGATCAAGGTCTTGCGCATCGCCGCCGACCCTACCGAACCGGCCGCCCGGGGCAGGGCCCGGCCGTGTCTGTCGCACACGCGCGGGTGTCCGGGCCATCATGGCCGCACCGGCACGGCGAGGGCGGACGGGCAGGGAGCACGTGGAGACGACGGACGCGGGACGGCCCACGGTGCGGCTGCTGACGGCCTGGGGCGCCACGCGGCTGGTGCTGCTGCTGTTCGTGCTGAAGGTGCTGGTCTTCCCGGGGCCGGACGTCACCGTCGACGTGTCCGTCATCTACCGGGACTGGTACGAGGTCCTGCGCACCGGAACGTTTCCGCCGGCCGACGTCACCTGGCAGTACCCGCCCGCCGCGGCTTTCGTGATCCTCTCCCCGGCTCTGCTGCCGTTCCTGTCGTACCCGACGGCCTTCTTCGTCCTGGCCTGCGCCGCGGACCTGGCCGTCCTCGCCCTGCTGTGGCGGGCGGGCCGGGGTCCCGGGCGCTCGCCGCGCGGGGCGTGGGTGTGGGTGGCCGGCGTTCCGCTGCTCGGTCCGACGGTGTACGCCCGCTACGACGTGATGGTCACGGCCGTCGCGGTGGCCGCGCTGCTCGCCGCCGGCCGGCGTCCGCGCGTGGCGGGGGCGCTGGCGGCCCTCGGTGCGCTGCTGAAGGTGTGGCCGGCGCTGGTGCTCGTCGGGGTGCGCGGGCGCGCGTCGTGGGCCGCCGCCGCGCTGAGCGGCGCCGGGCTGGCGGCGCTGATCGCCGTGACCATGCCCGGGGCGTTCGCGTTCCTGACGGCTCAGCGCGACCGGGGCACCGAGGTGGAGTCGCTGGGCGCGCTGGTCTTCCATGTCGCCCGGCACTTCGGCTGGGACGGCGAGGTACTGCTCCACTACGGCTCGGTCGAGTTCCTCGGCCCGTACGTCGACGCGGTGAGCAGGGTGGCCCTCGCCCTCACCGCCCTGGCGTTCGGCTGGCTGCTGCTGTGGCGGGCGGCGGCCTCGCGCTTCGCGGCGCACACGGCGGCGGACGCGGCCTTCGTGGCGGTGCTGGTGTTCACGGTCACGAGCCGGGTGGTCAGCCCGCAGTACATGGTGTGGCTGCTCGGCCTCGCCGCGGTCTGCCGGTGCTTCGGGGCCAGCCGCATGCGGGTGCCGGCCGCCCTGGTGCTGGCGGCGAGCCCGGTGACGGTCCTGGAGTTCCCGGTCTGGTTCGCCCACGTCGTCGCCGGGGACCCGCTCGGCATCGCGCTGCTGTTCGTCCGCAACGGCCTGCTGGTGGCCGCGGCACTCGTCGCGGCCCGCGCCCTGTGGCGCGACACGGTGCCGCGCGGGACCCCCGTACCGCCGTCGCCCTCCCGCTCCACCCACACCGACGAGGCACCGGCCTCCTCCTGACCCCCGCCCCGCCCCCGACCGAGGCCGACGCACAGCCCGCGCCCGGCGGCCGAGCCGCACCGAGCGGCCCGCACACCCCCCAGGCCACCCGGCGAGCCACGAGACCAACGGGCGACCACCGCGCGCCCCGACACCAGAGGCCCGCCACGGGGGTACTGTCTGCCGCGTTTCCCTGTCCGCCAGCGGAAGGAGTGCGGCTTCCCGTGGGGTCCCAGCGCCGCCTTGCACCATCCGGGTTCGACCACGGCGCCACCGCCGCCG
>NZ_JAVRFH010000417.1:0-382 GCF_031845825.1 Streptomyces lancefieldiae
GGCAAGGCGCAGCCGATGGGCCGGAACCGGATGAAGGCTCCGGTCAGGAGGGGCGCGAAAGGCGCTGAGGGAACGTCAGCAGCCGCGACAACACGCGGCGGATGCCACCCGCAGCAGGTCGATGTGACCGCGCGAGGTGAGCAGAGCTGATCGGAACATGGCGATGAACGTAGTCATCCGGTCAGGACACGGTCAATGGCGTCTCGGAGCGTGGACGTGCCATCTCGCCTCCCGGAAGAGAAGATGGCGGCATGTCCGATTCCTTCACCACCACTGTCCTGAACATCACCACGGGTACGGCGGAGACCGTCACGGACCTGACGCGGGAGTGCGAGGAGTTCCTCACCCGCGCGGCATCCGGCCGCGACGGCCTCCTCAACAT
>NZ_JAVRFH010000418.1:0-380 GCF_031845825.1 Streptomyces lancefieldiae
GGTCCTGCGCGAACGCCTGCGTGAGCGACTCGGCATCAACCTCGCCGTCGTGATCACCGACACCATGGGCCGCGCCTGGCGCAACGGCCAAGCCGATTTCGCGATCGGTGCGTCCGGGCTCACCGTCCTGCACGGATACGCCGGCGCACGCGACCGGCACGGTAACGAACTTCTGGTCACCGAGGTGGCGGTGGCCGACGAGATCGCTGCGGCAGCCGATCTGGTGAAGGGCAAGCTCACCGCGATCCCCGTCGCGGTGGTGCGTGGGCTGGAGCTGACCGACGACGGATCGAACGCCCGCACGCTGCTGCGCTCCGGCGAGGACGACCTGTTCTGGCTCGGTACCGCCGAGGCAATCGAGATGGGGCGCAACCAAGCTC
>NZ_JAVRFH010000419.1:0-380 GCF_031845825.1 Streptomyces lancefieldiae
GTGCCGGACTGCGCGCGCTCTGGCTGTGCTGCGCGGGCGCGACCATGTGGTGCCCGACGACATCGCCCGGTTGGCCCACCGGGTGCTGCGACACCGGCTGATCCTCGGCTTCGAGGCCGCCACCGCCCGCATCACCCCCGACATCGTCGTCGACGCGGTGCTGCGCGCGGTCCAGGTGCCGTGAGGCCTCGATGGGCAGATATCTGGACTCCGCCAAGGCGTACGCCGGCCGTGACATCGGCGGGCTGCTCGAAGGCGGCCGGTACGCGCTGATCCACACCCGCAGCCTGGAATTCGACGAGCTGCGCCCCTACGTCCCGGGTGACGATGTCCGCGACATCGACTGGAAGGCCACCGCACGCTCTGGGCACACCCTGATC
>NZ_JAVRFH010000420.1:0-379 GCF_031845825.1 Streptomyces lancefieldiae
TACTACGAGCCGGCGCCGGGACGAAATTACGGTGTGGGCGCGTCGCTCTCCTATTCGTTCCTGTAATACAGAATCCAGCACAGCCTGCCGTTTTACAACGTGAGACGGCAGGTACAAAACACCGGATGGATAAAATGGTTAAACCGGGTGTTTTTTGCGATTTAGCATACGATCTAAATCGAAGACGTTAAATTTTGGTAAGGTCCATACTATGCAAAGTAAAGCACCGTTATCACGAATCCTCGTGATCCTTACGGCTGTGTTTGCCGTCCTCAGCGGGTTATACCTGCTGGTTGGCGGTATCTGGCTGGCCAAGCTTGGCGGCTCGTTCTATTACATCATCGCTGGTGTGATTGAACTGGTTGTTGCCTGGTTGCTG
>NZ_JAVRFH010000421.1:0-373 GCF_031845825.1 Streptomyces lancefieldiae
GTCACCGCGGGCATGCCAGCGTTGAGGACCACATCCGGTGCGGCAAGACCACCGGCTTCGGCCGCTTCCCCTCCCGCGATTTCAACGTCAACGCCGTCTGGCTCGAACTCAGCCTCGCGGCGATCGACCTGCTGGCCTGGACGCGCGTCCTGCTGCTGGACGGGGAGCTGGCCACTGCCGAGCCGAAGAAGCTCCGCTACCGGCTGCTGCACGTCGCCGCCCGCCTCACCCGCGGCGGCCGACGCCTGCGCTTGCGGATATCGGCGACCTGGCCCTGGAGAACCGAACTGGCCACGGCCTTCCATCGCCTCGCCGCACTGCCCCGTCCCGCCGGCTGACCGGCAGGCCCCTGACCGCCCACGACCCGAAGGAC
>NZ_JAVRFH010000422.1:0-355 GCF_031845825.1 Streptomyces lancefieldiae
TCCGGCGACTTCGACGGTGATGGTCGTGGCGATGTGGGTGTGTTGTACGACAACGGTCAGGCGAGTGACGGTGCGAACCGTACGGCGTTGTGGACGTTGAGCAGTACGGGTGCCGGGTTCGGTGCGCCGGTCCGCAAGTGGGACAGCACCGGGGCCATCAGCTGGGACTGGAGTCGTTCGAAGGTGGTCTCCGGCGACTTCGACGGTGATGGTCGTGGCGATGTGGGTGTGTTGTACGACAACGGTCAGGCGAGTGACGGTGCGAACCGTACGGCGTTGTGGACGTTGAGCAGTACGGGTGCCGGGTTCGGTGCGCCGGTCCGCAAGTGGGACAGCACCGGGGCCATCAGCTGGG
>NZ_JAVRFH010000423.1:0-354 GCF_031845825.1 Streptomyces lancefieldiae
TGATCATGTACTCCGACCAAGGTGCACCGATCAGAACGAAGGCCGTGAGGGTGAGTCTCCTGCCTGAAGCCGTTCCTGGGGAAGCGTTTGCGGAAGCGTCACGCTTCCGGGACGAGTTGTACGAGTGAGCCCTTTCAGAGTGGCCACCGGATGGGTGACGAGGCTGGTGCCCGCAAAGCACGAGGCTCCCGTGCCGTTGAGAGAGGTGTTCGACGTCTCAACTCATTAGCGCGGGAGCCTCGTTGGTTCCATATCCTGCCGCACTCGACCTGCCTCATGCCCTGGTCGAGTGGGTAACCATGCTCATCGTCACCCGGGAGGGTGACCGCCGCTGCAAACTCCCGCCGCACCAGC
>NZ_JAVRFH010000424.1:0-354 GCF_031845825.1 Streptomyces lancefieldiae
AGGTCGCCGCCCGCCACATCGCCCAGCGCGCCGGCGCCCCGCTGGTCGCGGGCACCCCGGACCCCGTCTCGGGCGCCGACGAGGTCGTGGCCTTCGCGAAGGAACACGGCCTGCCGATCGCGATCAAGGCCGCCTTCGGCGGCGGCGGACGCGGCCTCAAGGTCGCCCGCACCCTCGACGAGGTCCCCGAGCT
This sequence comes from Streptomyces lancefieldiae, assembly GCF_031845825.1. Classification (NCBI taxonomy): domain Bacteria; kingdom Bacillati; phylum Actinomycetota; class Actinomycetes; order Kitasatosporales; family Streptomycetaceae; genus Streptomyces; species Streptomyces lancefieldiae. The sequence continues at coordinate 194 of NZ_JAVRFH010000424.1, forward strand.
GTACGACTCCGCCGTCCGCGAGGCGGTCGCCGCGTTCGGCCGCGGCGAGTGCTTCGTCGAGCGCTACCTCGACAAGCCCCGCCACGTGGAGACCCAGTGCCTGGCCGACACCCACGGCAACGTCGTCGTCGTCTCCACCCGCGACTGCTCACTCCAGCGCC
>NZ_JAVRFH010000425.1:0-351 GCF_031845825.1 Streptomyces lancefieldiae
GTCGTCTGCCGGTGGACTATGCCTCGCACTCGGTGCATGTGGAGGCGTTGGGTGGTGAGCTGGAGGAGGTCCTGGCCGGTATCCGTCCCCGCACGGGTGAGATTCCGTTCTACTCGACGGTGGAAGCCGGCGTCGTGGATACGGCGGGTCTGGATGCGGGGTACTGGCTGCGGAATCTGCGTCGGCCGGTGCGGTTCCAGGAGACGGTGGAGCGTCTGCTCGGGGATGGTTTCGAGGTGTTCGTGGAGGCCGGCGCGCATCCGGTGCTGACGGGTGCGGTGCAGGAGACGGCGGAGTCCGTGGGCCGGCAGGTGTGTGCGGTGGGTTCGCTGCGCCGTGGTGAGGGGGGTC
>NZ_JAVRFH010000426.1:0-348 GCF_031845825.1 Streptomyces lancefieldiae
GGTGCAGGAGACGGCGGAGTCCGTGGGCCGGCAGGTGTGTGCGGTGGGTTCGCTGCGCCGTGGTGAGGGGGGTCTGCGGCGTTTCCTGACCTCGGTGGCGGAGGCGTTCGTCCAGGGTGTCGACGTCACCTGGCCGGCGCTCTTCGACGGCACCGGTGCTCGCACCGTCGACCTGCCCACCTATCCCTTCCAACGCCGGCGCTACTGGCTTGGGTCGCGTCCTTCTGCGGCGGTTGTTCCGTCGGGGCCGCAGGACGGTCTGTCGTATGAGGTGGCGTGGAAGAGTCTGTCGTTGCGGGAGTCGGTGCGTCTTGACGGCCGGTGGCTGCTCGTCGTGCCCGAGCACCT
>NZ_JAVRFH010000042.1:0-70684 GCF_031845825.1 Streptomyces lancefieldiae
GCTCGGTGATTCGACACCAACGAGCTGTTCAGGAGGCCCTGTTCGTATGCGTCCAGCGCCCCGCGATCACCCGATCGGGACTCCCGTTCGACGCACATCTCTCAAGATCGAAAAGAGAACAGCTTCTTAGCGAGGGCCCTCAGATCATGTGTACGCAGCTGAGGGTCCAGGTCCGCAGTGCTGTGGGCATTCGTTCCGTTCTTGCCGAGGATCGCCGCCTTCAGGCCGCATTCCACGCTGTAGAACTGCAACAGGCGGGCTGCGGAGTCATCTCATCCGGCAGCGCTGTCGCGGAGCTCTGCGTAGCTCCTGATCAGGTCCCCCACCCCAACCTCTACTCCCATGAGAGCAGCTTAGGGCGCGGAAGGAGCGATCGGAGGCACACCGGCGGACTGCGTCGCAGCGAAGGGAGCACTGTTGCCACCTCCACCCAAGGGGACGTGTCGCTATCCGAGGCCGTCCCCGAAGAGGAGCTCGTACGGCAGGTGTTCGTCGTCCGGAACGTGCGGTACGTGGTTCGGAGCTGTGCGTGCTGCGATGGCTCGTAGCCGGGCGATAGCTTCCTCCTCCGAGGTGGGGGCGAGTCCCAGGGCGTGTAGGAGGCGGTCGCGCTCGGTGTTGAAGTCGGGGTGGTCGGCTCGGAGGTCCGCCCCCAGCTGGCTGATCGTGAAACCCTTTGCCAGGTCGCGCCAGAAGGGCAGCACCACGATGAGAGTGATGGCCTCGACGAGGTCGGCACCGATCAGTGTGGCCTGGCCCTCAGAGTCGGCGTATAGGACGGGCCTCTCCTCGGCCCCAGCTTCCCCGCACAGGTAGTACGTGCCGCCAGCGCCGCAGCCGGCTATCGGGTGTAGGGGGTCCCCGGTGGGAAGGGCAAGGTCCTCAATGGGATCTCGGCGTTCGACGTCGAAATCGCCAGGCCAGGCGAGCGCGGTGGCAAGGGAAGGCTCCTGCTCGATCCGGCGGAGTAGATCGTCTGATGCGGTCATGGGGCGGAACGTAACAGCACCCTCGGACGTCGGGTGCAGCTGGCCTGCTGATCGACGCTCAGCGGTGCTGTCAGTAGGGCGTGGCACAGTTCCAGCCCGCAGACATTCCGCTTCAACGTCTGATTGGACGTGGACAAACGGCCTGACCTGCGAGAAAGCAGGTCAGGCCGTTGTGTAGTCCGCAGCTGTCCGCAGACCCTGGAGCAGCTACGTGTCGTAGACCGTGGAGCGGTGTCCGACGTGTACGACCCACACCACCAGCTCCCCGTTGTCGATCGTGTAGACGACACGGTAGTCGCCGACCCGAAGGCGGCGGCGCTCAGGCTGGGATACGAGTGCGGTGGTGTTGAAGCCGAAGGGGTCGCTCTCCAGCTCCGTAAGTTTGGCCAGGATGCGAAGCGCCATGTCCCGCGGGATCTTGCGCAGCTCGGCCTGGGCCTCGGGCCGGAACACCGTGCGGTAGTCACTCACTGCGTGCCAGCGTCTCCCTCATCACGTCCTCGATTGGGACGCCGGCGGCCGGGCTCGCCATACGCTCGTCGATGATGCGGTTGATCTCGCGCTCCTCCCACTCCTGGTACTTGCGCAGCACGTCGATCGAGACCACGGCGGCGACCTGCTTGCCGCGACGGGTGATGACAGTGGGCACGTCGTCACGGTCGGCCCGTTCGACGACTTCGGCCAAGTGAGCGCGTACGTCGCGGATGGACTCTATGGGCAGCGGCTGAGTCATGCTTCAAGAGTACCGAGTGTGCCATGTGTACACAACACCTCGGGGTCCCGGCCGGTGCCGGGGTCAGCGGTGGCAGTATGCGGGGACATAGCGAGAGGGGTTGGGGGCGGGATGGGGCGCAGTGAGCGGGAGGCGGTTGCCGCGGGAGGGCGGCTGTACGAGGCGGCGCAGGCGGTGGTCGGCGACCACGGGCGGGCTGTCGAGGCGGTTCGGGCGGCGCTGAAGCCGATCTGCGACACGGCGGCGGAACAAGCGCTGGACGCCATCCCAGTGGCCCGGTTGAAGGAGGTCACCGAGGGTCGGCTGAGGCTCCGGGAAGTCGAGAAGAGTGGCCTGCGATCGGTCCGGCAGGTACTCGATGCCGGTTCCTACCGGTTGCGACAGATTCCTGGCGTGGGGCAGCGGACCGCCGACCAGGTCATCGCGGCGGCACGTCGGATATCTGATGCCGTTCGGGAGACCATCGCCGTCCACATCGACGTGGATCGGCCAGAGCCGCAGACCACCTCACTCGTCATGGCCCTGCATGTGCTGGTGGAAGCGGGCCCCGATGCGCGGCGAGCCGTCGACACGGCCGTAGCTCTTTCGGAGCTGCTCGGTCCGCTGCTGGCCGAGGCCAAGCCGGCCGCCAGGCGGCTGCGGATGCTGCTGGTGGGGCAGGCCAAACGAGTTCGGGCGCTGGAGGCCGTTGCAGAGATCCGCAGGCTGGCCGAGGAAGCAGCGCAGGGCGGTGTGTCGGAGCTGCTTGCACAGGCTTCGGTGGATCTGCTGCGCGGTACCTCGACCGAGGTTGCCGCCTGGGTCGACTTCGAGCTGCGTTCCGCCGAGTACTACAGCCTGCTCGCGGAGATCTCCGGCCGCAGCCCCGACACTGCCGCTGCCGAGGGGTTCCTGCCCGACGAAGTTGCCGAGCGGGTCCGCGACCAGATGCTTGATGACACTCACCGGCGGGTGTCGCTGCGCGGCTATCAAGCCTTCGGGACGCGCTTCGCCCTGGCGCAACGCAAGGTGATTCTTGGCGACGAGATGGGGCTCGGCAAGACCATCCAGGCCATCGCCGCTCTGGCTCATCTCGCTGCCGAGGGGCAGACTCACTTCATGGTCGTCTGCCCGGCCAGCGTCCTGATCAACTGGACACGCGAAATCGAGGCCCGCAGCAAGCTGCGCGTGATGCCTCTTCACGGCCCCGACAGGCAGGAAGCGTTTGCCGACTGGAAGGGTCGGGGCGGCGTAGGGGTGACCACCTTCGACGCCTTGCGTGGTTTCCCGGCCCCTGGAGGCGGCGAGCTGGGGATGCTCGTCGTGGACGAGGCGCACTACGTGAAGAATTCGAAGACGCGTCGCTCCCAAGCCGTGACGGAATGGTCTGGGTGCTGCGAACGCGTTCTCTTCATGACCGGCACGCCCATGGAGAACCGAGTCGCCGAGTTTCGCAGCCTTGTGCAGATTCTCCAGCCGCACCTGGCAGGGGTTGTTGGTGACCGTGACGGAGTGGCCGGTTCCAAGGCATTCCGGAAGGCCGTCGCCCCGGTCTATCTGCGCCGCAACCAGCAGGATGTTCTGACCGAACTGCCCGCGCTCCAGCAGACGGACGAGTGGGAGGAACTGAGTGCGTCGGACGAAGATGCCTACCGCGAGGCTGTGCGCGCCGGCAACTTCATGGCGATGCGCAGAGCGGCGTACGCGCGCCCCGAGAAGTCGGCCAAGCTGAACCGGCTGCGCGAGATCGTCGAGGACGCCGCCGAGAATGAGCTGAAGGTGGTGGTGTTCTCCAACTTCAGGGATGTCCTTGGAACGGTGAAGGACACGCTCGATGGCGCGCGGAGCAATGGTGACGCTCAGGTGTTCGGTCCGATCTCGGGAGGCGTGCCACCCGCGCGCCGCCAGCAGCTGGTGGACGAGTTTGCCGCCGCGCCGGGTCATGCGGTGCTGGTGGCGCAGATCGAGGCGGCGGGGGTGGGGCTCAACATGCAGGCCGCGTCCGTCGTGATCATCTGTGAGCCCCAGATCAAACCGACCATCGAACACCAGGCGGTGGCGCGGGCCCATCGCATGGGGCAGGTGCGTTCGGTCCGGGTGCACCGGCTGCTCACCACCCGCGGGGTGGACGAGCGGATGGTGGAGATGCTGAAGAACAAGACCCGCCTGTTCGACGCGTACGCGCGCCGCAGCGCGGTCGCCGAGTCGACGCCGGACGCGGTCGACGTTTCCGACACGGCGATGGCCCGCCAGATCGTCGAGGAGGAGCAGGCGCGGCTGGGAGCGGTCCGCAAAGAGTCCGCAGGACACCCGTAAGCGACCGTCGGGACCCAACGCACGCCAACGAGGATATGCCTGGTCAGGGCGCTGCATGCGGCTCCGCCGCAGGTCAGGATCGGGCTTCAGGCATTCCGCTTCAACGTCTGACGCTATGTCAACGCCTGTGCCCGACCCGCCTGTTGCTGGGTCGGGCACAGCTGTGCGTCCGCAGTGAGTCCTCGATCCCGCGATGCGGTGACAGCGTTTGGCCGGGCGGCACGGCGGCGACGCGGTCTCAGACCTTGACGACCTCCACGGAACGGCCGCACAGGAGTGTCAGATCCTCGGGGTCGGAGGTGAGGACGGTGACCGGTTGGGGCGCGTTGCGGGCGATGGCGGCGAGAACGGCATCGATGGCGTACTTGTGGCCGTGAAGGTGATGGGTGCGAAGGAGGACGGCGGCCCGGTCGGTGACCTCCTTGGTGACGTCGTGGACGTCGACGCGGGAGAGGACCCACTTGATGCGGGCCGGGTGAATGCGCTCGTAGTCGGCCTCAAGCGTGGTCATGGCGCTGGCGGCGACTCGGACGCCCTCCTCCGACGCCGCCTGGACCAGGGCTACGACGGTGCGGTTCTTGCGGTAGAGCTTCGAGAGTCCTTCGCTGTCGAGCAGGAGGGTGCCGGGCATCAGGCGGCGGCCCCGCCGGCCTGCCGGTGGTCGTGGCGCAGCAGCGCCCGGGCGGCCTCGACCTCCTCGCGGGTGAGAGCCTCGTTGTCGGTCTCGAAGTCGGCGACGATCTCCCGCAGCTTGTCCATGGCGACCCTCTGTTCGAGAGCCTCGGCGACGTAGGCGGAGAAACCGCCGGGCCCGACATGGGCGCGCACGGCCTCGGCGAGATCCTCGGGCAGGCTGATCGAATACTTCCTACTACCGCTCATGGTGCTGATCCTACCCGCGGTCGTAAGCCTGGGGGCGTGAATGACTGACCCGAGGTTCGGTCGGTCCGCAGGGAGCTGCGAACGCTCGTCGAGGCCGGGTGTGGGCGGTGGGAAGATGCGGGGAGGGCCAGAGAGGGGCGGGAAGCGTGGGGCGTGGCGAGCGGGACGCAGTCGCGAGGGGAGCGCGACTGTATGAGGCGGCGCAGGCAGTGGTCGGTGACCCATCGTCGAGGAGGAACAGGCACGTCCGGGTATGACGGACGAGAGGCCCACGTCATCCGAGTGAGGGTTTCCTCCGGTCCGCAACCAGTCCGCAGGACACCCGTAAACCGCCGTCGGGAGCCAACGCGTGCCAACCAGGAAAGCCCAGGTCAAAGCCCTGGATAGGGCTCCGCCGCAGGTCAGGATCAGGCTGCAGACATTCCGCTTCAACGTCTAGCGGCTGACATATATCACCACGTCACCGACCTGGCAAACATGCAGGTCGGAGAGGGCTCGACTCTTTGGAGTCGGGCCATTGGCTCTTTCCCGTGCCAAACCGCTCGACCAATCACGACTTGCCCACCCGGCGCCGCCCACGCAACGTCACGCACCGGCCGGGCCGCTCCCCGCCAACCCCCGCCGCCACCTTCTGCAGCTCTCGCGGATCGTCGCTGCGGAGCTGCCCGTATCGCTGCGCCCGTCGAAGGATCGCCGCTACCGGGTGACAGATCCCTACCTGCGGTTTTGGCTGCACCTGCTCGGCCCCTCCATGGAGGAGATCGAGCGAGGGCGAGGTGACCTGTCCTTGGCGCGGATCCGAGAGAGCTGGACCAGCTGGCGCGGCCGGGCGGTTGAGCCGCTCATCCGCGAGGCGCTCGCCCGGATACTGCCCGACGAGCAACTCCCCGCAGCCCTCGCAGTGGGTGGCTACTGGACCCGCACCAACGACGTCGAGATCGACATCATTGGTGCGGACCGCGCCCACCTCGCCAGGGAGCTGCTCTTCCTCGGCTCCATCAAGTGGCTGGAGCAGTCACCTTTCGACCGGCACGACCTGGCAGCTCTCCATCGACATCGGGCCGCCCTCACCGACGAACCCGTTCCCGTCGTGGCGGTCTCGCGAAGCGGCGTCGCATGTCCGGGCCTTGATGCGACCTACGGTCCTGGTGATTTGCTGACCGCTTGGCCGTTGTGAGTGGCGGATTGCAGGCGCGGTGCGGGAGTTCGTGAGCGCGACGAGGCCGCAGATGTCGCGGAGAAGTTCCTCGGGCCTCGGCCCTTGCCGGCGCTGTTGTGTAGCGTTGGCGATCCTGAGCTCTCTCGTACTTGGTCGTGGTTCCCGTGCTGGGATGGTGCTGGGATGCGTCCGCATAACCGCAGTTCAGAGCCCTCCGGACGGTGTTGGCCTGCGTCAGCGGGCTGCCGGCCGAGTGGGTCGTAGAGCCAGGCACCGCCGACTGAGCCGGACCTGAACCCATCCCGGTGGCCCGGTTGTAGGAGCTCACCGAAGGGCCGCTGGGGCTCGGGGAAGCCGAGAGGGGGCTGCGGTCGGTCCGGCAGGTGCTCGGTGCCGGCTGGTTCCTTACAGGTTGCGGCAGATTCCTGGTGTGGGGCAGCGGACCGCCGATCAGGTCGTCGCGGCGGCGCGTCCGTTCGGGAGCCCATCGCCGTCCACATCGGGTCGGCCGGAGCCGCGAACCACCTCACTCGTCATGGCGCTGCAGGTGCTGGTGGAAGCGGGCGGGCCCCGACGCGCGGCGAGCCGTCGACACGGCCGCGGCTGTCTCGGAGCGGCTCGGCCCGCTGCCGGCCGAGGCCCAGCCGACCGCCGGGCGGCTCCGACGTCGCCTTCAGCACCCCCGAACGTTCGTCCGACAGATCCGACGCTGCGGGGGAACCGCTACTTCGTGGCCCCTTGGGCGAAGCCGTTGTAGATGTAGCGCTGGAGGAACAGGAAGATCACGAGTGTCGGCACGATGACGAGAACGGCTCCGGCTGAGATGTTCTCCCAGTGCGCCCCGAAAGGCCCCTTGAACCGGAACAGGGCCGTCGACATGGTCCCGAGTTCCTCGGAGGGCATGTAGAGGAAGGGGATGTAGAAGTCGTTGTACGTGGTGATGCCCTTGATGATGACCACGGTGGCGATGGCCGGCTTCAGCAGCGGAAAGATGATCTTGCGGTAGATGGTGAACGAGTTGGCGCCGTCGAGCCGCGCGGCCTCGTCGAGGGACTTCGGGATCCCGCGGATGAACTGCAGGAAGATGTAGATGGCCACGATGTCGGTGCCCATGTACAGCAGGATCGGGGCCCAGCGGGTGTTGAACAGCCCGAAGCTGTTGACGACCTGGAAGGTGGCGACCTGGGTCGTTACGGCCGGCACCAGCGTGGCGATCAGGAAGAGGGCCATGACGAGCTTCTTGAAGCGGAAGTCGAAGCGGTCGATGGCATACGCGGTCATCGAGCCGATGATCACGGTGCCGGTGATGGAGAACACCAGGATGAAGGCGGTGTTGCCGAAGGCCGTCATCATGTGGCCGTCGGTGAAGGCCGTGGCGTAGTTGGAGAAGTTGAGCCAGTCGTCCGGCAGGGCGAGGGCGCCCTGGCCGTCGGAGATCTCCTCGTAGGACTTCAGCGAGGTCAGGAAGATCACGACGAGCGGCAGCAGCACCACGAGGGAGGCGACGACCAGCGACAGGTACGTCAGGGTGGTGCTGACGCGCGGGCGGCGGCGCGTTCGGTCCTGCGGGCGGGCGGGTGAGGTGAGGGTCATACGAGGTCCACCTTCTCGTCGGGTACGAGGCGGCGCTGGATCCAGGTGATCACCAGGATGATCGCCAGCAGCACCACCGCACAGGCCGAGGCCAGGCCGGTCTTGTTGAACTGGAAGGCGAACTTCACCGTCTGGATGACGAACGTCGAGGTCTCCGTCGCACCGCCGGTCATGATGTACGGGATCTCGAACACGGAGAGGGAGCCGGAGATCGCCAGGATGACGCTCAGGCTCAGCACCGGCCGGATGCTCGGCGCGATGATGTGCCGGAACTGCTGCCAGCGGCTCGCGCCGTCCAGCTGGGCGGCCTCGTACAGCTCGCCGGGGATCGACTGGATCGCGCCGAGGAACAGCACGAAGTTCAGGCCGGTGAAGCGCCACACGGACACCCCGGCCATGGAGGTGTTGGCCGACTCGGGACTGCCCAGCCAGGCGTGGTCGGTGCCGACGCCGAACCAGGACAGGACCGAGTCGAGCGTGCCGCCGTCCTGGAAGAAGTAGAGGAAGACGAAGCCGATCGCGACGCCGTTGATCAGGTACGGGAAGAACAGGATGCCCTTGAACAGGTTCCTGAAGCGCAGGTCGAAGCTGAGGACGGCGGCGAAGTACAGGGCGATGACGATCTGTACGACGGACGCCGCCAGGTAGTAGAAGCTCACCGCGAACACCCGGAGCAGCTCGGGGCGGGTGAAGATCTCGGTGTAGTTCTCCGTGCCGACGTAGTTGCGGTCGGGGCTGACACCGTCCCAGTCGGTGAAGCTGTAGTAGATCATGTTGCCCACCGGCACGTACGTGAACGTGATCAGCAGGGCCAGGGGCGCCAGCAGGAACAGCCACGGGGTGAGTTTGCGCAGCGGCCGGTCGCGCCACGAGGAGCCGGCCCGTGTGCGATGCCGGGAGGGTCGTTTGCCGATCCGGCCCGGCCCGGCGGCCGGAGCGGGTGGTGCAGAGGTGGAAGCGGTTCGGGTCATTGCGGAGCCAGGGCCTTTCGTCGTCCGCTGAGGGCACTGGGTGCCGGGTCCCGTTCTCCCAAGAGGCGGGGAGGGGACCCGGCGGGTGCTGGGTTCAGACGGGTGCCGGGGTCAGGAGCCGACGGTCTGCCTGGCCTCGGACCAGCGCTTGTTCAGATCGTCGACGTAGTCCTCGAGCGATCCGTCCGTGGCGCCGCGGGCGATGTCGATGAGCTTCTTGCGGTAGTCGGGCTTGTTGAGTCCGATCTCGGAGGCGTTGTCGATGGCGTTGACGTCGGCCGTCTTCGCCTCGGAACGCTCAATCATCTTGACATCGTTGTCAACATAGTCCTTGAGTGTCGCCGGCATTCCCTCGGCCTTCAGGACGGAGACGGCGCCCTCCTTGGCCGCGTAGCCGGACTTCGCGGTGAACCAGTCGATCCACGCCCGGGCGGCCTCCTTGTGGTCCGAATGGATGTTGACGGCCTGCTGGTAGTCGGAGACCAGGGTGGCGCAGAAGTTGCCGTCCTTCTGCGACGGGACCGGCATGAAGCCGATGTCGTCGGGGTTCTGCCCGGCCGTCTCGGCCGCGTCCCGCATCTGGTTGATGGCCCAGGAGCCGAGCATCATGCTGCCCACCTTGCCCTTGGCCAGGAGGGTCTTCGAGCTCTCCCAGTTGGTAGTGGCCGGGTCCTTCTCCGACAGCTTCCCGTGGACGATGTCGTAGAGCAGGGTGTCGAGGGTGTTGAGGTCGTTGCCCTCGGCCCAGGGCTTGTCCATCGAGGCCAGCTTGTCGGAGGCCTGGGTGTCGCAGCTGATCGAGCCGACGCCGTTGGTCCAGGGACTCTCGAGCGGCCAGCCGTCCTTGAAGTTGGTGTAGTACGGGGTCGCCCCGGTCTTGTCCTTGACGGCCTTGAGGTCGTCGAGGAACTGCTCGGTCGTCGTCGGCCAGTCGGTGATCCCGGCCTTCTTGAACAGTGCCTTGTTGTAGACCAGGCCGTTGGCGGTGCCGAAGGTGGCGATGCCGTACGTCTTGCCCGCGACCTCGGTCTTGTCGGTGAAGCGGTAGGTGCTCTTCATCGACGAGGTCTCGCCGAGCGGCGCGAAGAACTTGGGATAGTCACCCTTGGCGACCGCCGACGGGATCAGCAGGACGTCGCCGTAGTCCTCCGTGTTCATGCGGATCTTCACCTCCCCCTCGTAGTCGGTGAGGCCCTCGAACTTCACCTTCACGTCGGGGTAGGTCTTGTTGAACTCCGCGGCGTACTTCTTCATCGTCCCGTCCTCGACGAGGTCGGTGCGATTGGTGAGCACGGTGATGTCCCCCGAGACGCCGTCCGGGTTCACCGGCGCGGCGGCGGTCTCGCCGGCGTCCGCGCTTCCCCCTCCGCTGCACCCCGCAACGGTCAGCATCGCGGTGGCGAGCAGTGCGACGCTCAGCGTCCTCTTCCCCATGTGCCCAGCTCCTTTCCAAGGATTACGGCTCGGGCTCCGGTGGTGGCTGACGGCGACTATGTCAGCCGCCCGTGAACCGGTAAAGCTTCCTAATCCCTCGCGATACTCAATCGTTACCTGAGGTGAGACGTGGCGTGGGGAAATCCATGGAGCGACTGCGCTCGCGAGAGGGCTTCTGTCGAGCAGAGAGGGCTAGACCGGTTCACTTCTGTGGGGTTAGGTTGAGCCGCGTTGCCTACGACACCGGGCCCGTCCCGCCGAAGGAGCCGTACATGAAGGAAGTTGTCCCGCTCGCCGAGGGCTGGAGCCTCCGCCACAGCGAGAACCTGTTGCCCGCCCAGGTCCCCGGCTGCGTCCACACCGATCTGCTCACGGCCGGCCTGATCCCGGACCCCTTCCTCGGCGTCAACGAACCCGACGTGGCCTGGGTCGGGCAGCGGGCCTGGACGTACGTCCGCGACCTGCGGGCCGCCGACACCGCCGGTGAGCAGTACGAGCGGACCGACCTGGTCTTCGACGGCCTCGACACCGCCGCGACCATCACCCTGGACGGGCGGGAACTGGGCCGCACCCGGAACATGCACCGGCGCCACCGCTTCGACGTCACCGGTCACCACGGGCTCCTGGCGGTGGACTTCGCCTCCGCCTACGACGAGGCGGCCTCGGTGCGGGCACTGACGGGGGAGCGCCCCAACGTCTACCCGGAGCCGTTCCAGTACATCCGCAAGATGGCGTGCAGCTTCGGCTGGGACTGGGGCCCGACCCTGGTGACCGCGGGCATCTGGCGCCCGGTCCGGCTGGAGCGGTGGTCGACGGCCCGGCTGGCGGACGTACGCCCGCTGGTGACGGTCCACCGCGGCACCGGCCGCGTCGAAGTGCACGTGGAGGTCGAGCGGACCGCGCAGGGGACGGCCCGCCCGCTCGCCGTGCGTGCCACCGTCGGGGACGGCCTCGCCGAGGCGCGCGGCGAGGTGGAGGGGACACACGCCGTACTGACGCTGGAGGTGCCCGACGCCTCCCTGTGGTGGCCCCGCGGCTACGGCGACCAGCCCCTGTACGACCTGGAACTCGTACTCGTCGAAGCCGGTCCCGGTGCCGAAGAGCGGCCCCTCGACTCCTGGCACCGGCGCATCGGCTTCCGGACCGTGGAACTGGACCGCTCGGCGGACCGGCACGGCACCGGCTTCACCTTCGTCGTCAACGGCGAACGGATCTTCGCCCGCGGGGTGAACTGGATCCCCGACGACGTCTTCCCGTCCCGGATCACCCCGGAGCGCTACCGCACCCGGCTGCGCCAGACCGCCGACGCGGGCGTGGACCTGGTGCGGATCTGGGGCGGCGGCATCTACGAGGACGACGCCTTCTACGACGCCTGCGACGAGCTGGGTCTCATGGTCTGGCAGGACTTCCTCTTCGCCTGCGCCGCCTACCCCGAGGAGCAGCCGCTGCGGGGCGAGGTCGAGGCAGAGGCCCGCGACAACGTTGTCCGGCTCATGCCGCACCCCTCACTCGTCCTGTGGAACGGCAACAACGAAAACCTCTGGGGCTTCCGCGACTGGGACTGGGAGCCCGAGCTCGGCGGCGACTCCTGGGGCGGCGGTTACTACCTGGACCTGCTCCCGCGGATCGTCGCCGAACTCGACCCCACCCGCCCCTACAGCGCGGGCAGCCCCTGGTCCGGCTCCTGGGACCACCATCCCAACGACCCGGCCCACGGCACGTATCACTCCTGGGAGGTCTGGAACCGCCGGGACTACGCCGAGTACCGCGACTCGGTGCCCCGCTTCGTGTCGGAGTTCGGCTGGCAGGCGCCGCCCGCGATGGCGACCCTGCGGCGCGCGCTGCCCGGCGAGCGGCTCGCGCCCGACTCGCCCGGCATGCTGCACCACCAGAAGGCCGAGGACGGCAACGGCAAGCTGAACCGGGGCCTGGAACGCCACTTCGTGCTGCCCGTGGACGACTTCGACCGCTGGCACTACCTCACCCAGGTCGTGCAGGCCCGCGCGATCGCCACCGGGATCGAGCACTGGCGGTCGCACTGGCCCGTATGCGCCGGCACCGTCGTCTGGCAGATCAACGACTGCTGGCCGGTCAGCTCCTGGGCGGCCATCGACGGCGACGGCCGGCTCAAGCCGCTCTACCACGAGCTGCGCCGGGTCTACGCGGACCGGCTCCTCACGCTCCAGCCGGGCGACGGAGACGACGGCCCCGTGCTCGCCGTCGTCAACCAGGCGGCCGAGCCCTGGCAGACGCGCGTGAGGCTGCGCCGGCTGCGGGCGGACGGCACCGAGGTGGCCGGGCACGTGCTCGACGTGACCGTCGCCGCCCGTTCGGTGCACCGGTGGGCCGTGCCGCAGGACCTGGCCCCCGCACCGCGGTCGACCAAGGAGTTCCTCGTCGCCGACAGCGAGGACCTGCGGAGCGTGCATTTCTCCGTCACGGACCGGGAGTTCGCCTACCCGGTACCGCGCTACGACGTGGCCGTTGAGTCCTCGATGGGCGCCGGGACGGGTACTGTCGAAGTCGTGGTAACCGCGCACACCCTCGTACGCGACCTCCTCCTGCAGGTCGACCGGCTCGGACCCGACGCGGTCTGCGACACCGGACTGCGGACCCTGCTCCCCGGTGAGCAGATCCGGCTGCGGGTCACCGGCGCGGCCGAAACCGGGGCCAACGCCGTGCGAGCGGCGCTGTTCTGCGTGGAACCGGCGTGAGCGCACCGTCCGCACGCGTCACCATCAAGGACGTCGCCGCGGCCGCCGGGGTGTCCAAGGGCGCCGTGTCCCTGGCCTTCAACCACAAGCCGGGGGTCTCCGACGCCACCCGCGAGCGGATCTTCGCGGCGGCCCGGCAGCTGGGCTGGGCGCCGAACTCCTCGGCCCGCAGCCTGTCGCGCCAGTCCGTCGACACCGTCGGCCTGGCGATCTGCCGGCCCGCCCGGCTGCTGGGCCTGGAGCCGTTCTACATGGAGTTCGTCTCCGGCATCGAGAGTGTGCTGGCCGAGCGCGACTGCTCGCTGCTGCTGCGCCTCGTCGGCTCGCTGGAGGAGGAGATCGGTCTGCAGGAACGCTGGTGGCGGGAGCGGCAGATAGGCGGCTCGATCCTGGTCGACTTCCATCACGAGGATCCGCGGATCGTCCCGCTTCGAAGCATCGGCCTGCCGGCCGTGGCGGTCGGCCACCCCTTTCTCACCGGAGGGTTCCCTTCGGTGTGGACCGACGACGCCGCCGCCGTCGCCGAGGCGGTGCGCTACCTGGCGGTGCTGGGGCACCGGCGCATCGCGCACGTGGGCGGCCCCCGGGGGCTCGGGCACAGTGCCATTCGGACGACCGCGTTCGAGCAGACCATGACCGAGCTCGGCCTGGAACGCGGGCCGCACGTCGAGACCGGTTTCTCGGGCGAGGACGGCGCGCGCGCCACCCGCTCCCTGCTGCTGTCCGCGGAGCGGCCCACGGCGATCCTCTACGACAACGACATCATGGCGGTCGCCGGGTTGGGTGTCGCCGCAGAGATGGGCGTCTCCGTGCCGGACGAGCTGTCGCTGCTGGCGTGGGACGACTCCCAGCTGTGCCGGCTGACGCACCCCACCCTGTCGGCGATGAGCCACGACGTGCACGGCTTCGGCGCGCAGGTCGCGCGGGTGCTGTTCGAGGTGCTGGCGGGCCATGACGTGGCCTCCCGGCCCGTCGCGACGCCGTCGTTGGTACCGCGGGCGTCGACCGCTCCGCCTCCGTCGTAGGAGGGGGCGGGCAGGGACGGTCGAGGGGCGCGGCGTCATGCCGCGCCCCTTCGCGTGTCGCCGAGGAGTTCCGCTCGACTGCCTCCCCCGGCAATTCTGGAGGGGAAGACGGAAACCACGGCGACGACGAGTGGTTGGCTTTTGGATCAGGCTGATGAGCAGGCCGTTCCGTTCAGCGTGAAAGAGCCCGGAACTCCGTTCGTGTCGGCCGGGGAGGCACCGCTGAACCCGAAGTTCACGGTGGCTCCGGGTGTGATGGACGTGTTGTAGCCCGACGGATGGGTCACGGTCACCCTGCGACCGTCCTGGACGCGGGTGGCGTTCCAGATCTGGGTGATCGACTGGCCGCCGGGAAAGGTGAACGACAGCTCCCACCCGTCGACCGTCGTGCTGCCGGTGTTGTGGATCGTGACGTCCGCGTTGAAGGTGGCTCCCCAGTCCGACAGCCGGTAGTCCACCCGGCACGGTGTACCGGCCGTGGGCGACGCGGTGGGCGTGCCGGTCGGGTCCGGCGTGACGGTCGGCTCGGGGGTGGGTGTCGGTTCCCCGGTGGAGGGCGAGGAGGTCGTCGGTGCGCCGGTCGGGGAGGGGTGACCGCTCTTGGCGGCCATGCGGGCGGAGTGGGCACGGAACACGTCGAGTTCCGGATCGCCCTGGGTGACGCCGAACTTCCCGTCGATCTCGCGGTCCTGGTACCACCAGAAGGCGCTGCCGTCGCCGCCGGCCGCCTCGAAGTCGGCGTAGATCTCGCTCCACCAGGCCGCCCGGTCGACGTTGTGGACGTTGAACTCGCCCATGAAGAAGGGCTTGCCGACCTTCTCGTGCGCATCAGTGATCCAGGCCCGGATCAGTTCCTTCGTCTCGTCCAGTGACAGGTCGGCCCAGTACTCCGTCGGGTAGGGATGCGCCGAGGTGAAGTCCAGGTACGGCGACTGCTGCAGGTGGACGAACGGATTGCCCTCGTCGCCGCCGAAGCCGTACCGCGTGCCGTGCCCCTCGATGCCGGCGCCGAGCAGGTGGTTGGGGTCGATCTCCTTGATGAAGGCCCCCATCTCGTCGACCCAGGCCCGCAGCGTGGTCCCTTCGATGTCCTCCTCGTCGCTCTGGCCCTCGTAGCGCGGCTCGTTCATCAGGTCCCAGGCGAAGATGGTCGGATCGTCCTTGTACTTGACGCCGCTGTAGTGGTTCGTCCGGTTGAGGGCGTGGCTCACGTAGTCCTTGTAGGACGTGAAGCATCCCGGGCAGCGGTCCTTGTCGAAGAACGCGGCACGGGCAGGCTGCCCACCTGACAGCCCCTCCCATCTCAGGCGTGTGTCGATGCCGCCGTACGCCTCCCAGTAGTTCTCGAAGACCGGCATGAGGCGCAGCCCGTGCGTCTTTGCGGACTCGATGATGTAGTCGAACAACGCGAACTGCTGCTCGTCGTAGACGCCTTCGGACTTTTCGAAGCCGTGCCAGCTCTCGTGGCTGAACATCCACAGCCGGACGACGTCGACGCCGTCGTCACGCATGCGGGTGAAGTGGGCGTCGATGCGTTCCTTGTCCATGTACCGGGTCTCGGTGTCGCCGGAGCCCGAGCCGAAGGTGAACAGGTCGTAGGCGTTGGCGCCGGCGAAGTAGTACTCCTCGCCGTCCAGACAGAAGCGGATTCCGCACCGTGTGACGAAGGAGTCCTCGGCGGTGGCCGAGGCCGGGGGCGGGCGCATGAGCGACAGGTACGCGCCCGCCAGCGCGGCCACGAACAGGAGTGCCAGAAGCGGCACATGCCGTCTGGCCGGAGGGAGGGGGTGACCATGCATGGCGGCTCTCTCATTCAGAGGATGACTCGCAGATGGCTCGCATGTACCGGTTAACCGGGGTGGAACGTAGAGGCGTTTACTTCGACTGTCAATCAATCGCGCAGGGTAACTTCTTGCTGGTAACTGTCCTGTTCGGCAAGCGACTTGACGCTGGGCAGTGGGTTTAGCGGTTTAGTATTCAGGCGACCCTCGGGTTGCTGAGGCGAATCCTGAACCGGCTGAGGCGTATGCGTGACCGTGCAGTCCGGCCGGCGTCGCTCAGCCCCTGTACTGCGGTCAGGCTGTCCGCCTCAGTGACTCGGGCTTGAAGTGGGCCGGGTCGCCGAGCCGCCGCCGGACGCGGTCGGCGTTTCGGACACGGCGATGGCCCGCCAGATCGTCGATGAGGAGCGGGCGCGGCCGGGAGCGGTCCGCGAGGAGTCCGCAGGGCAGAGGGTTTCGGTCCGCCGCGCTGGGAAGGCATCGACCGACCGTCGAGACGAGAGGCCTTCGGGGTGACCGGAATGCTCCGTCTGCACCTGACGGCCGCCACGCTGCTCCGGGTGTCCGCCGAAGGAGCCGCGACCGCGCTGGTGCTCACCGTCTCGGCGCGTACCGGGGATGCGGCGAGCACCGGGTTCGTGCAGATGGCGATGACGCTTCCGTATGTGCTGAGCGGGCCGCTCATCGGTCACGGGCTGGACCGGACGAGCCGACCGCGCCGTCTCGCGACCGTGTTGGCGTGCGGTTATGCCGTCACGACGGCCCTGCTCATGGTGTCGGTGGGGCGCTCGCCCCTGGCGCTCACGCTGATGGTGGCCGTCGTGGTCGGTTGCGTAGAACCCATCGTGTCGGCGCTCACCAGTCTGCTGCCGAGGTTCGTCCCCGCCGAACGGCTCTCTCGCGCATACGGGTTGGAGGCGTCCAGCTACAACGTCGCGGCCATCGCCGGCCCGGCGCTGGCCGCGACGGTCGCCGCCGTCGCGGGTGGCGGGAACACCGGGATCGTGACCGTGGCCGCCGCCGTCCTCGGCCTTCTCCTCCTTCCGATGCTGCCGTTTCCGCCGCCGAGGACCCGGCCGGAGCGGACGCGGACGGGCGTCGGGCAGATCGTGATGGGCGGCCTTTCGGTCCTGGGCGGCAACCGGGTGCTGCGCGCCCTGACCGTGGCGACGACGTCCGCCTGGTTCGGATACGGCGGGTTCGCGGTGGCGGCGGTGCTGCTCAGTCAGGACATCGGGGGAGGCCCCGGGGCCGGCGGGCAACTGCTGGCCTGTTTCGCGCTGGGATCCCTCGCGGGGTCACTGGCCTCGTCGCGGTGGCTGACGCCCGGCCGGTCCGAACCCGTCGTCCTGGCCGGACTGGTGGGCTTCGGCACGGCGCTGGCCGCCTTGGCGGCGGCGCCGTCACTGCCGTGGGCGTGGACGGTCTGCGTGCTGGCGGGCCTGGCGGAGGGGCCACTCTTCGCCGCTACGCTCCTGCTCCGCCAGCGCGAGTCGCCACCGGACCGGCTCGGCCAGGTCAACACCACCGGCGGCAGCCTGAAGATCGGGGCGTCGGCGGGCGGTGCCGCCCTGACCGGAGTGTTCGCCGGCAAGCTCGGCGCCGACGGTCTGATGCTGGGCATCGCCGCGTTCCAGTTCACGGGGGCGGCGCTGTGGCTGTGGCTCCGGAGATCTCCCGGCCGCTGACCGGACCGGCGCCACCGGACCTCGTACGCGCGGGCATCGAGCGCCCGGGACGCCAGGTCCCCCACACGCATGGGCGGGCTGTGGCCACCGGCCCCGCGCGGGTTCCGCGACGAACCGGGGCGAAGCCGGGACGGGACGCCAGGAGTACGACGACGCACCCCCCGCTAAACCGCTAAACCTGCTGCTCCGTCATGCCGTGCCCACGAGCATGGGCGTTCATCAGGATGAATAAGTGCTGCGCGAGTGATTGACAGTCGAAGCGCCTGTCTCTACGGTCCCTTTCAATTAACCGGTACAGGTGAGCGGTTGGGCCTGTCCGGATGAACGCCGCGAGAACGTCCGACGTACGAACCAGCTGCCGGAAGCCCGCCCGGCAGCGCAGGACCGCTCACCGCTCGCAGTCGCCCGCTCGCCCGCCCGCTCGCCCGGCGTGCCTGGAGCCGACGCGCCGTCTTCCTCTGGACGAAAGAGACGCACATGCCTGGTCGCCGCTCCGTCACGGCCGGACGCCGCAGGCCTCCGGTCCGTCCCGCTCGTGCGCCCCCCCTGCCGGATCACCGTGTCGCACCAGGCAGAACGCGGCAGAACGCATCGGCCCCCCCGCCGGCCGCCCACGTCGGCCGAGCGCGCTCGACACCATCGCACAGGGACACGTGCGTGCCGGAAGGCCCGTCGGTGAGACGGGCCGCGCCGGCCGCCTCAGAGCCGGGAGACTCACCATGAAGAAGAAACTGGCAGCGGCCACGGGCACGGCCCTCGCCGTGTGCGCGTCACTGCTCCTCGCGGTCGCACCCCAGGCCCAAGCCGCCGACACACCCGGTTTCCACATCGGCGCGGGCCGTCTTCTCGACGCCAACGGCAACGACTTCGTGATGCGCGGCGTCAACCACGCCCACGCCTGGTACCCCGACCGCACCGACCAGGCCCTGAGCGACATCAAGGCCCTGGGCGCCAACTCCGTACGGGTGGTGCTCGCCACCGGCGACCAGTGGACCCGCAACGACACCGCCGACGTCGCGCACGTCGTCGCCGAGTGCAAGGAGAACCGCCTGGTCTGCGTCCTGGAGGCGCACGACACCACCGGATACGGCGAAGCGGGCGCCGCAGTCCCGCTCTCCAGAGCCGTGGACTACTGGCTCGGCGTCAAGGACGCCCTCGTGGGCCAGGAGAAGTACGTCATCGTCAACATCGGCAACGAGCCGTACGGCAACTCCAACTACAGCGCCTGGACCGCCGACACGAAGACGGCCATCGGGCGCATGAGGGCGGCGGGCATCGACCACACCCTCATGGTCGACGCCCCCAACTGGGGCCAGGACTGGTCCTTCACCATGCGCGACAACGCGGCCGGTGTGATGGCCGCCGACCCCGACCGCAACACCCTCTTCGACATCCACATGTACGGCGTCTACGACACCCCGGCCGAGGTCGACGACTACCTCGGGCGCTTCGTGTCGGCCGGGCTCCCCGTCGTCGTGGGCGAGTTCGGCGACATGCACTCCGACGGCAACCCCGACGAGGACGCCATCATGGCCACCGCCGAGTCCCGCGGCATCGGGTACCTCGGCTGGTCCTGGAGCGGCAACGGCTCCGGGGTCGAGTACCTCGACCTGGCTCAGAACTTCGACAGGGGCAGGCTCACCGCCTGGGGGCAACGCCTCTTCAACGGCACCAACGGCATCAAGGCCACCGCCGAGGAAGCCGGCGTCTACGCGGACCCCGGCAACGAGGACACCACCGCCCCCACCGCCCCCGGCACCCCGACCGCGACCGGGGTCACGGCCGACAGCGTCCGGCTGACGTGGCCGGCGGCCACGGACAACACCGGGGTGAGCGGCTACGACGTCGTACGCGTCGAAGGCGGCCAGGAGACCCCCGCCGCGTCCACCACCACGACGACGGCCACGGTCACCGGTCTGGCCGCGGACACCACGTACACCTTCGCGGTCTACGCCCGGGACGCGGCCGGCAACCGTTCCCCGCGGTCGGCGACGGTCACCGCCACCACCGAGGACAACGTTGTCGGTGCCTGTGCCGTCGAGTACCGGCTGAGTGACTGGGGCAGCTCCTTCAACGCCGACGTCACCATCCGCAACCGCTCCGACAAGGCCATCGACGGATGGGAGCTGTCCTTCGGCTTCCCCGGCGCCCAGAGGATCAACTCGGTCTGGAACGCCCGGGCGACCCAGCAGGGCAGCACGGTGCGGGCGACCCACGAGGCATGGACCAGGACGATCCCCGCGGGCGGTTCGGTGAGCTTCGGCCTCAACGGCTCCTCCTCGGGCGGCAACGGCACACCCACCGCCTTCACCCTCAACGGCCAGACCTGCGGCTCCTGACACGACAAGAGGTGAGGGGCGCGGCAGCCGGCCGCGCCCCTCACCCCTGAGCCCGTTCCTCAGGCACGCGGCGAGGCCGTCGACGCCCTCGGCACCAGCGACGGCGTCGCCACCGGCTGGGACAGCACCTCGTGACCGGCGAGCACCTCGAACAGCACCCGCGTGACCTGGGCCCCGAACCCGTGCACGTCGTGACTCATCGCCGACAGCGTCGGATGGGTCAGCCGGCACAGCTGGGAGTCGTCCCAGGCCAGCAGGGACAGGTCGTCCGGCACGGAGACGCCCATCTCCGCGGCCACGCCCAGTCCCGCGACCGCCATGATGTCGTTGTCGTAGAGGATCGCCGTGGGCCGCTCGGCGGACAGCAGCAGGGAGCGGGTGGCGCGAGCGCCCTCCTCGCCGGAGAAACCCGTCTCGACGTGCGGCCCGCCCTCCAGGCCGAGTTGCTCCATGGTCTCCTCGAACGCGACCGCACGGATGGCGCTGTGCCCCAGTCCGGTGGGGCCGCCCACCCGCGCGATGCGCCGGTGCCCCAGGGCCGCCAGGTAGCGGACCGCCTCCACGACCGCCGCGGCGTCGTCGGTCCACACCGAGGGGAATCCCCCCGTGAGGGTGGGATGACCGACCGCCACGGCCGGCAGGCCGAGCCCGCGCAGCGGGGCGATGCGGGGATCCTCCTGGTGGAAGTCGACCAGGATCGAGCCCCCTATCTGGCGCTCCCTCCACCAGCGCTCCTGCAACGAGATCTCCTCCTCCAGGGAGCCGACGAGGCGCAGCAGCAAGGAGCAGTCGCGCTCGGCGAGCACGCTCTCGATGCCGGAGATGAACTCCATGTAGAAGGGTTCGAGGCCCAGCAGCCGGGCGGGCCGGCAGATGGCCAGCCCGATGGTGTCGACGGACTGGCGCGACAGGCTGCGGGCCGAGGAGTTCGGCGCCCAGCCCAGCTGCCGGGCCGCCGCGAAGATCCGCTCGCGGGTGGCGTCGGAGACCCCCGGCTTGTGGTTGAAGGCCAGGGACACGGCACCTTTGGACACCCCGGCGGCCGCGGCGACGTCCTTGATGGTGACGCGTTCCGAGGGTGCGCTCACGCCGGTTCCCCACAGGACAGGGCCGCGCGTACGGTGTTGGCTCCGGTCCAGGCCGCTCCCCGCACCCGCAGGCGGGCCTGCTGACCGGGGAGCAGGGTCCGCAGTCCGGTGTCGCAGACGGTGTCCGGTCCGAGCCGGTCGGCCTGCGGCAGGAGGTCCCGTACCAGGGTGTGCGCTGTCACCACGACCTCAACACTATCCCCACCGCTGCTCACCGGGGACTGCACGGCGACGCCAACGTGCCGCGGCGGCCACGTCGAGCGTCCGCTCGGCCACCTCGGTGCCGTCCGCCCGCGTCCGGCGCAGGGGCACGCGCGCCCGCCAGGGCTCGGCGCCCTGGTTGACCACCGCGAGCACCGGGCCGTCGGCTGCGGGCTGCGGGGTGCGGAGACGGACGGCGTAGACCCGGCGCAGGTCGTGGTGGAGCGGCTTGAGGCGGCCGTCGCCGTCGATGGCCGAGGTCGCGCGCTCGACGCGGGTGAGGTGGTCGAGCAGGCCGGGCAGGGTGGTGCCCGGCCGAGCAGGGTGGCGCCCGACGGCACCGGCGCCCTGCGGACCGGGGGTTCGGGGGCACCGGCGCCCTGCGGACCCGGGGTTCGGGGGCGCCGTCGACCCAGGGGCTGGGCCCGTCCCCTCGGCACCCTGCGAGGTCGCGGGGCCCTCACCCCTGTCCGATCACCCGTCGGCACGCCTCCACGTACCCCCGTACCAGCGCCCGCCCCTCGTCCTCCCGGCGCCGGGCCAGCGCGTAACGGCTGGGGCCCAGCCCCCGGACCGGGCGGGTGGTCACGCCGCCCAGGGTGATCAGCGGGGCGTTGCCCGTGGCCACCAGGCAGACGCCGAGGCCGGCGACGAGGGCCTCGTACGTCTCCTCCGTGCCGGAGATCTCCGCGCCGACGCGCGGCGGCCGGCCGGCGTGTCCCGGCAGCGCCCGCCGCTCGTCCAGCGCCAGCCAGAAGTCGCGCAGCACCCCCGCCTCGGGCGGCAGGGCGAGGAACGGTTCGTCGGCCAGGTCGGCGAAGTCCACCTCCGCGCGGGCGGCGAGCGGATGGGTGTCGGGGAGGGCGACCAGGCGGGGTTCCTCGGCGACCACCGTCCAGGCGTAGCGGTCGGCGTCGGGCAGGGGCAGCCAGACGTAGGCGACGTCGGCCGTGCCGTCGGCCAGGCCCGCCGTGGGGTCCTCCCAGCTCACCTGCCGCAGCCGCAGCCGTGCCTGAGGATGGGCGGCCGTGAAACGGGAGCGGATCGCCGGCAACAGGCCGCCGCGGCCGGGGCTGGTGCTCATGCCCACCACCAGGGTGCCGCGCCGCGCGGCCCGGGCCGCGTCCACCGCCGCCGCGCCCTCGGTCCAGTCCGCCAGTACCCGCCGGGCGTGCGGCAGCAGTGCCGTGCCCGCCTCGGTGAGCGTCACGCCCTGCGGCTCGCGCCGGAAGAGCTCCGCGCCCAACTGCCGCTCCAGCGCCCGGATCTGTTTGCTCAGGGTGGGTTGGGACACGTACAGCCGCTCGGCCGCCCGTGTGAAGTGCAGTTCCTCGGCCACCGTCGCGAAGTAGCGCAGCTCGCGCACATGCACGTCCGTCGTCATGCCCGTTGGCTATCACCGCGGGTCTTGGACGGGCAACCGGCCTGCCGACAAGAGTGGTTGGTGTCGGAGCTACGGATGTGAGGGAGTCGGCATGAACAAGGTGTGGCTGGTCACCGGAGCGAGCAGCGGCTTCGGGCGGGCGATCGCCGAGGCGGCACTGGCCGACGGTGACGTGGTGGTGGGTGCGGCGCGGCGGCCCGAGGCGCTGGACGACCTGGTGGCCGCCCACCCCGACCAGATGGAGGCACTGCGCCTGGACGTCGCCGACACGGCCGCCGCCGAGGCCGCCGTACGGGACGTGGTGGCGCGGCACGGCAGGGTGGACGCACTTGTGAACAACGCGGGCCGCACCCACGTCGGTGCCTTCGAGGAGACGGGCGAGGAGGAGCTGCGCGCCCTGTTCGACGTGCATGTCTTCGGGCCGGCCGCGCTGACGCGGGCCGTGCTGCCGCACATGCGGGAGCGGCGCTCGGGGGCGATCGTGCAGATGAGCAGCATGGGCGGGCAGCTGTCCTTCGCGGGCTTCTCGGCGTACAGCGGTACGAAGTTCGCGCTGGAGGGCATGTCCGAGGGGCTCGCGGACGAGGTGCGGGAGTTCGGCATCAAGGTGCTGATCGTCGAGCCGGGCGCCTTCCGCACCGGCCTGTTCGAGGCCGGCAACGCCGGGATGAGCGCGGACAGCGGTGTGTACGCCAAGGTCAGCGAGACCCGGGGGATGGTCTCCGGAGGGGACGGCAGCCAGCCCGGTGACCCCGCCAAGGCGGCGGCGCTCATCCTGGACGCCCTGGCGGCCGAGCACACCCCGCTGCGCCTGCCGCTCGGCGACGACGGCGTAGGGGCGGTTCTCGGCCACCTCGACCAGGTCCGTGCGGACGTCGAGGCGTGGGAGAAGCGCAGCCGGGCGACGGGCTTCGACGACTGACGGCACGTCAGGCGGTGGTGGCGCTCAAACGGCCGAGAGCCCCGCACATCCGTGCGGGGCTCTTGTGCAATTCCTCCGGAACCGTCAATCTTTCGGCTGACGCACCAAAGCCGCCCCTGATTGACATGACCATGCCTAATGGGCGGTCTGCTCGGCGTGCACGAGAACCCCACCACGCACCACCGACTGAGGAGGACCCCTCACATGGCAGTGCTGCGTCACCACCCCCAGCGCACCAACCGGCGAAGACTGGCCGCAGTCAGCGCCGCGGCCACCGCGGCCCTCGCCGCGAGCCTCGTCTCCGCGCTCCCCGCCACCGCGGCGGAGGGCCGCATCCAGTACGAGGACGCGGCGAACGCGGTCGCCGGCAGCTACATCGTGACCCTGAAGGCGGATGCGGCGAAGGCCGGTTCCGCCGAGGGCCGCGCCGTCGCGAAGCGCCACGGCGCCGACATCGAGCGGACGTACACCAAGGCCCTCAACGGCTACGCGGTCGAGGCCTCGGAGACCGAGGCGAAACGTCTCGCCGCCGACCCGGCCGTCGCCTCCGTGGTCCAGAACCGCACCTTCCACGTCACCGGCACCCAGCCCAGCCCGCCCTCCTGGGGCCTGGACCGCATCGACCAGCGGAACCGCCCGCTGGACAACTCCTACACCTACCCGGACAGTGCCGGGCAGGGCGTGACGGCGTACGTCATCGACACCGGCGTCCGCATCACCCACAACGACTTCGGTGGCCGCGCCTCCTACGGCTACGACGCCATCGACAACGACAACACCGCCCAGGACGGCCACGGCCACGGCACCCACGTCGCCGGCACCGTCGGGGGCAGCTCCTACGGCGTGGCCAAGCAGGCGAAGATCGTCGGTGTCCGGGTGCTCGACAACTCCGGCTCCGGCACCACCGCCCAGGTCGTCGCCGGCATCGACTGGGTGGCCCGCAACGCCGTCAAGCCGGCCGTCGCCAACATGTCCCTGGGCGGAGGCGCCGACAGCGCCCTGGACACGGCCGTGCGCAACGCCATCGCCTCCGGCGTCACCTTCGCCGTCGCGGCCGGCAACGAGTCCACCAACGCCTCCACCAAGTCCCCGGCCCGGGTGACGGAGGCGATCACGGTCGGCGCCACGACGTCGAGCGACGCCCGCGCCAGCTACTCCAACTACGGCACGGTCCTGGACCTGTTCGCACCCGGCTCGTCCATCACCTCGGCCTGGAACAGCGGCGACTCGGCCACCAACAGCATCTCCGGCACGTCCATGGCGAGCCCGCACGTCGCCGGCGCCGCCGCGCTCTACCTGGCCGACCACCCCACGGCCACCCCGGCGCAGGTCGCGTCCGCGCTGACGTCCACCGCCACCAGCGGCGTCGTCACCAACCCCGGCAGCGGCTCGCCCAACCGGCTGCTGTACGTCGGCGGCGGTACGACGACCCCGCCCGGCGACCGCTTCGAGAACACCGGCGACTACACCATCAACGACAACGCCACCGTCGAGTCCCCGGTGACCGTCTCCGGCGTCTCGGGCAACGCGCCCTCGTCCCTGGCCGTCGAGGTGAGCATCGTGCACACCTACGTCGGTGACCTCCAGGTCCAGCTCGTCGCCCCGGACGGCACGGCGTACACGCTCAAGTCGTACGGCACCGGCGGCAGCGCCGACGACATCAACACCACGTACTCCGTGAACGCCTCCTCGGAGACCGCGAACGGCACGTGGAAGCTGCGGGTCAGCGACAACGCGTCGAGGGACACCGGGCGGATCGACGCCTGGGCCCTGCAGTTCTGACAGCGGCCCGGCTCAGTGCGGCAACTCGTCCTCGCGGTACGGCTCCGGGTCGGTGACCCAGCCCGCCGCGAGGGCGAGGCGCGAGTGCCGGTGCACGGCGAGGAAGCCGAAGGGACGGTCGAGGACGGCCCGGACGGTGGTGCTCAGCCAGAGCGGACCGGGTGCCGCGCACCCGATCGCGCCGATCGCCGTCACCGCCGCGGCCTCGAAGCCCCGGGCGCCGAACCGGGCCACGGCGGCCTGGCGGGCCGTCTCGACGCACAGGGGAGACGGGCTGACGCCGGGGAAGGGACCGGGCACGGCCCGCACGGCCGACGCGAGCCCGAACAGCTCCGGGCGTTCCAGCAGGTCGTGCCCGGCCGTCAGGGCGTACGCCGGCGTCGTCACGTCGAGCGTCGGCGGCCGGGGCGTCCTGGTGCGCTCCCGTTGGACGGCGAGCCCGGGGCCCACCTCTCCGTACGGCAGGCGGGAACCCGGTGTCACCGGATGCGTACGCGCGAGAACGCCGATCCCCGCCCCGAGTACCTGTCCGGGCGTCATGCCCTCCTC
Source organism: Streptomyces lancefieldiae (assembly GCF_031845825.1). NCBI lineage: Bacteria > Bacillati > Actinomycetota > Actinomycetes > Kitasatosporales > Streptomycetaceae > Streptomyces > Streptomyces lancefieldiae. The sequence continues at coordinate 25,530 of NZ_JAVRFH010000042.1, forward strand.
GCCGAGCAGCAGATGGACGTCGACGGCGGTGTCGCCCAGCACCTTCAGCCCGGTGACACGGCCGTCCGGCGTGTCCGCCACGCCGACCCGGTCCAGCAGTGCGCTCTCCCGGCACAGGCCCAGCAGTTCCCGCCCCTCCCACGGGCCGCCCTCCGGTGCGAGGTACGTCTCCCGGAAGGGCCGCAGCCACCGGGTGCGCAGCGCCAGCGCGCTCGCCAGCACCAGTTCGGTGCCCGGCGCCACCACCACGGGCAGCCGCTCGACCAGCCCGCCCGTGCGTTTCGCCGCCCACGCGTCCAGCGCCTCCTGATCGGCTCCGGCGTCGCCCGTGAGCACCCCGTGCGCCTCGGCGGGCAGCCCCGCCGCCCACTCGTCGCGCAACTCCAGTGTGCGGCCGGTCCACAGGCCCAGGGCCGTCTCCAGGCCGCCCACGGACCCGAGCCCGGCGAGCAGTTCCCGGGCCGCACCGGCCGCCCGGCCGGCCCGCACGCCCACCGCCTCCTCCAGCTCCGCCCGCGCGGCGCCCGCCGCGCCGTCCGCGAGGAGGGCGAGCAGGGGCCACACGCCCACCGCGGAGAACACCGTGCCGCCGCTCGTGGTGGCCGCCCAGCGTGCGGTGAGGCCGTTCACCGCCCGGACCGTCGCACCGGTGACCCGCATGCCGTCCCCCTTCGTCCCGCGCTTACCATGCGCAAGCCGTACGGCCCCACAGCCGCACGCCGCACGCCGTTCGCCGCACTCCGCGGACCGCTCGTCCGCCGATCCCCGCCCGACCGCCTGAACAGGAGCACGGTACCCGTGTCCATGCCGCCGCCACCGGGGCCTCAGGGGCCGTACCCCCAGGGCCCGTACGCTCCCCCGTGGGGCCAGCCCTACGGGGCCGTCCCTCCCCGGCCGACGCCCGTCAACGGTGTCGCCATCGCCGCGTTCGTCCTCGGCGTCCTGTGCTTCGTACCGGCGGTCGGGCTCGTGCTGGGGCTGGTCGCGCTGGGTCAGATCAAGCGGAGGGGCGAACGGGGCAAGGGGTTCGCCGTGGCCGGCTCCGTGCTGTCCTCCGTGGGGCTGGCCCTGTGGGTGGTGACGCTCTCCACGGGCGCCGCCGCCGACTTCTGGGACGGCGTCAAGGACGCCGCGCGGGGCGAGGGCACCGCCTACGCCCTCGAGAAGGGCCAGTGCTTCACCACCCCCAGCGGCTCGCTGCAGGGCGTGACGTACGACGTCGACGAGGTGCCCTGCGAGGAGGAGCACGACGGCGAGGTGTTCGCCGCCGTCCAACTGCCGGGCGGTGCCTTCCCCGGCGACGAGGAGGTCGCACGGGTTGCCGACGAGCGGTGTTACGCGCTCCAGGACAGCTACGCCATGGACCGGTGGGCACTGCCGGTCGGCGTCGACGTGTACTACCTGACACCGACCTCGCAGAGCTGGCGCGCGGGCGACCGGGAGATCACCTGCCTGTTCGGGAACACGGACGAGCGGGGCACGCTGACGGGTTCGCTGCGCAACGACGACAGGAGGCTCGACCCCGACCAGCACGCCTACCTGGTGGCGGAGGGCTACCTCAACCGGGCCATGGACGAGGTGCCCGCGGCGGAGTCCGTCGAGGAGGACTTCGCGGGCCACCGGGTCTGGGCGGGGCAGGTGTCGGAGGCGCTCAGGGGCGAGATCGGGCTGCTGGGCAGGCACGACTGGCCCGCCGACGCCGAGCGGCCGGTCGCCGACCTGGTCGCGGACCTGAAGGCGGCGCAGGAGCAGTGGGGCCTGGCGGCGAAGGCCACCGACCTCGACTCGTTCTACGCGCACTACGGCCAGGGCTACGACCTCGTCGAGGCCGACACGACGGTCGCCGCCCGCGAGGCTCTGGGTCTGGCCACGACCCGGCCGGTGTACGAGGAGGGCGGTGACGGCGGGGGAGAGAGCCCGGGCAAAGAGGTGTGACGGCGGCGCCAGCGGGGAGAAAGTGCCTGCGTGAAGCCCTTCCATGCCACAAGTCATCACATCGAGTGATTCTCTGGCCTTTGCTTGCCTGGCACAACCTACGGTTGCCACGCTCTTGCTGTCTGTACAACCTGATGGGAGCGGCCAGTGACATTCGGTGAGCAGCCGGCATATCTGCGTGTCGCGGGTGATCTTCGTAAGAAGATCACCGACGGCCTGCTGCCGCCCCACACCCGCCTCCCGTCCCAGGCGCGGATCCGCCAGGAGTACGGAGTCTCGGACACCGTCGCCCTGGAGGCGCGCAAGGTGCTGATGGCCGAGGGGCTGGTCGAGGGCCGCTCCGGTTCCGGGACGTATGTGCGCGAGCGGCCCGTCCCCCGGCGCATCGCCCGCTCCGGGTACCGGCCGGCCGGTGGCGCCACCCCCTTCCGGCAGGAGCAGGCCGACGGCGAGGCGCGCGGCACGTGGGAGTCGCACAGCGAGCAGGTCGAGGCGAGCGGTGCCGTGGCCGAGCGGCTCGGGATCAAGCCCGGGGACCGCGTGATGTGCACGCGGTACGTGTTCCGGGAGGCCGGCGAGGCGATGATGCTCTCCACCTCCTGGGAGCCGCTGGACCTCACCGGGCGCACGCCGGTGATGCTGCCCGAGGAGGGACCGCTGGGCGGGATGGGGGTCGTCGAGCGGATGGCCGCCATCGACGTCGTCGTGGACAACGTCACCGAGGAGGTCGGCGCCCGGCCCGGCCTCGCCGAGGAACTGCTCGCGCTGGGCGGGGTCCCGGGGCATGTGGTCCTGGTCGTCCAGCGCACCTTCTACGCCTCGGGGCGCGCGGTCGAGACGGCCGACGTGGTGGTTCCGGCCGACCGGTACCGGGTGGCGTACCACCTGCCCGTCAAGTAGCAGCGCCGCCGGGGGAGTTCGTGGTGCCCCCGGTGGTGTGAGATGGCGCACGCCTCTCGTGCGCCTCCCGCGCCCCTTTCTCGCGCTCGCACGGGCTGTCCGCGCCCTGTGTCGTCGTCGGCTCGGCGCCGGAATCCGGTCGTTCTCGCAGGTCTCCTCGGGGTCCCGGGTGTCCCCCCGACCGGAGGAGGGTGCGCGCGTGGACGGCGCGTTGCGCATCGTGCGCCCCCTGCGTTCTGGCTGGTTGCGTACCTCTTTGTGTAAAGCCGTGTTCGCTGCGTGAAGGTTAGGCGTAGGCTCGGGCATATGCGGATTGCGGCTTCGTTATGGGGCGGGGCGCGGCGCGGGCCGTGGGTGGGAAGTAGAGGGGCGCGATGAACGACGGCATGGTCACTCTTCCCTGGCTGGTCTTCCGCCAGGACGACAACGGCAATCGCTACCGCGTGGGCAGGTACGCGACCCAGGCCGAGGCCCAGAAGATCGCGGACGCCCTCGACGGTCGCGGCCACAAGCAGCTCTACTGGGTCGAGAAGCTCGCTCCGAAGGGCGCGGGCCCGACGGACTGACCCGCGGGCCCGGCCGGCGACCGAACCGGGTCCCCGGACGCCCCCTGGGCCCCTGGCCTGCCGTCCCGACCTACGGCGGACCCCGGGGCCCGCAGGCCCGGCCGCCCCGGCCTCCGGTCCACCTGGCCACCCCTGGGCCTCGGCCCCCCGCCCGATATCGGTCGGCAGGTCCTGTGCTCCCGCTCTCCCGGCCCGCAGGCGTCGGGCCCCGGACCCGCAGGCCCGGCCGCTTCGGCCTCCGACCCTCCTGGTCACCCTCCGGGCCTCTGGTCTCCTGGGCCTCCTGGGCCTTCGGGTCTTCGGGCCTCTGGTCTCCTGGGCTTCCTGGGCCTTCGGGCCTTCGGGTCTCCGGGTCTCCGGCCTTCGGGTCTCCTGGCATGCGGCCTCCTGGGTCTCCGGGTCTCCGGGTCTGCGGCCTCCTGGGCCTCCGGGTCTGCGGGCCTCCGGCCTTCTGGGTCTCCGGGCCTTCCGGGTCTCCGGGCCTCCTCGCCCCGCACCGGCCGGCAGGCCCTATGCTCCGGCGCATGACGGAACGGATCGTGGTGGGTGCCGCCCTGGTCGACGGTGGGCGTCTGCTTGCCGCGCGGCGCAGCGCGCCGGCCGAGCTGGCCGGGCGGTGGGAACTGCCCGGTGGCAAGGTCGAGGCGGGCGAGACGCCGGAGGCGGCCCTCGTGCGGGAGCTGCGCGAGGAACTCGGCGTGGCCGCCGAACCCGGCGAGCGGGTGCCGGGGCAGTGGCCACTGAGGTCCCCGTTCGTCCTGCACGTGTGGACCGCGCGTCTGCTTCCCGGCTCCGCCGCCCCCCAACCCCTCGAGGACCACGACGCCCTGCGCTGGCTCACCCCCGCCGAGATCTGGGACGTGCCCTGGCTCGACCAGGACGTGCCGGCCGTGGAGCGGGCGCTCACGCATCTGGGACTGGGGCGGACCGATGCCCGGGGCGTGTGAACGAACCCGCGCGAGCGCCTCGTACACCATCGGTGCCACCGCGCGCCCCCCGGACGATACCGGCGCATCGATATCGGGTATGGGCCTATTAACCCACTAACCCCATGAAACCGGACATGGGTGAGGGTTGCCGGCCGGGAAGTGATCGGCGTGTACGACAGCGATGGCGACTGCGTCGAGTGGGTCTTCCCCGCGGCGCCGGACGCCGTGCGGAGTGCCCGTTCCCTCGTCCGCGGCAAGCTGCACGGATGGGGCCTCGACAGGGTCGGCGACATCACGGCCCTGCTGGTCAGCGAACTGGTCACCAACGCCCTGCGGCACGCCACCGGCCCCATCGGCGTCCGCCTGGTACGGCGCCCCGCCGGGCCGGGCGGCAGCCTGCTCGTCGAGGTCTCCGACCCGCTCCCGGATCCGCCCCGCAAGCGCGTCGCTCGGCCCGGCGACGAGGGCGGCAGGGGCCTGCAACTCGTCGCCTCCTCCGCCCGCCGCTGGGGGACCCGGCCCGGAGGGACAGGGAAGACGGTGTGGTTCGAACTCGCGCTGCCGGAATGACGCTGCTCGCCCCGTGGCGGGACGGCGTTCCACCGCACCGAAATGTCCCGATAACCTGCCCGGTCCCGTCAACCAACTGGTTCACGCCAGTGGCAGTTGTCGAACTACGTGATTCGATGCAGTGTCCGCTGGTTAGAAGACTGGAAGTGTTGTCACGGTCCGGACCGAAAACCATCGCGACCGTGCTGTGATCGTGAACACCGTGTCGTGCGGTGCCGTAGTGCTGGATACTGCGGGCAGCCGCCCCCGGTGACCGGTGCCGGACGCGGTGAGCTGGAGGGGACGGTTCGCGTGAGCGAGATACCAGCGAGGGCCACGGAGTCCGAGGGGCCGCCGGACGGCGTGCCGCTCGGTGACGCGGTGTGGCAGAGCAGCCCACCCGGCTCCATCTACGACTACATCAAGGTCGCGTCCTTCTCCATCGGCCCCGACGGGCTCGTCGACCAGTGGAGCCTGCGCGCGGAGCAACTGCTCGGCATTCCCGCCGAACACGCCGTGGGCACCGATCCCATCGAGGCCTTCGTCGACCCCGACCTGAGGGAACGGGGTCAGCGCAAGATGGCCGAGATCCTCGACGGACGGGAGTGGACCGGAGTGGTCCCCTTCCGGGCGCCGGACGGCGGCGGCACCGGACGCGGGCAGCGCGGGCTCGCCGAGGTGTACGTCATGCCGACGCGCACGGAGGACGGGGAGAAGGCCGCCGTCTGCATCGTCGTCGACGTCCGTGTCCTGCGCAGCATCGAGACCGACCTCGCCGCCTCGCAGGCCATATTCGGCCAGTCCCCGTTCGGCTTCCTGCTGATCGACCCCGACCTCAGGGTGCGCCGCGCCAATCAGCGGTTCGCCTCCGTCTTCGGCGGCACGCCCGACGACCACCGCGGCAAGGGCGTCCACGACTACCTGTCGCGCGCCGAGGCCGACCGGGTCTCCGCGACCCTGCGCCGGGTGCTGGAGAGCGGCGACTCCATCACCGACATGCACGTCACGGGCTTCGTGCCGGGTTCCGACGAACGCCGCCACTGGTCCGTCAACCTCTACCGCGTCCACAGCGGTTCGGGCCGTCCCATCGGTGTCGCCTGGCTCGGGACCGACATCACCGCACGCCGCGCCGCCGCCCGCGAGGCCGCCGCCGCCCGGCGCAACCTCGCCCTGCTCAACGACGCCGGCGCCCGCATCGGCAACTCCCTCGACCTGGAGACCACCGCCCGCGAACTCCTCGACGTCGTCGTCCCCGGCTTCTGCGACCTGGCCACCGTCGACCTCTACCAGGGCCTGCTGGTGGGCGACGAGACCCCGCCCGGCCTCGCCGACGGCGGCGCGGAACTGCGCCGCGTCGCCTTCTCCAGCGCCGTCTCCGACGTGCCGTTCCACGGCACCGGCGAGCGGGTCCGGCTCGGCGCCGTCCACCACTTCCCGTTCAACTCCCCCTGCGCCGACGCCCTGCGCACGGCCCGCCCGCGCACCGTCCCCGCCGAGGAGGGCGGCCTCGTGCAGTCCACGCTCGCCGTGCCGATGGTCGCCCACGACACGGTCGTGGGGCTCGCGCAGTTCGCCCGGACGAAGGGCAGCGAGCCGTTCGGGGACCGCGACCGCGACCTCGCCGTGGAACTGGCCGCGCGGGCCGCCGTCTGCATCGACAACGCCCGCCTCTACCGGCGTGAACACGAACGCGCGCTGATACTGCAACGCTCCCTGCTCCCGCCCGGCGACCCCGAGGCCTCCGGTCTCGACATCGCCTGCCGCTACCTGCCCGGCAACGCGGCCACCGGCCGGCCCAGCGAGGTCGGCGGAGACTGGTTCGACGTCATCGAACTCCCCGGCCACCGCACCGCGTTGGTCGTCGGCGACGTCATGGGGCGCGGACTGCGTGCTGCGGTCGCGATGGGCGAACTCCGCACCGCCGTCCGCACCCTGGCCCAGCTCGACATCGAACCGGCCGAGGTGCTCTCCCAACTGGACGAGATCGCGCGCGGCCTCGGCGCCCCGGGAGGCGTCCAGCAGGCGACCCGGGCCGCCCGCCGCCCCCGCGAGGCCGACCTGTCCGAGGTGTACCTGGCGACCTGCGTCTATGCGGTCTATGACGCGGTCACCCGGCGTTGCACCTTCGCCAACGCGGGCCACCTGCCCCCGGTCCTGGTCGAGCCCGGCGAGTCCGCGCTGATGCTGGACGTGCCGCCCGGCCTGCCGCTCGGCGTCGGCGGGGAGCCCTTCGAGGAGGTGGAGGTCGAACTGCCCGAAGGCGCCCTGCTCGCGCTCTACACGGACGGTCTGGTCGAAAGCCGCGACCACCCCCTCGACGAGGGCCTCCAAGCCTTCGTGGGGGCGCTCACCGACCCGACGCGTCCTCTGGAGGACGTCTGCGACCAGGTCCTCCACACCCTCGACAGCCACCACGGCGAGGACGACATCGCCCTGCTGATGGCCCGCGTCCAGGGCCTGCCCGCCGAGTCGGTCGGCGACTGGACCCTGCCGCGCGAGCCGCGCAGCGTCGGCCGGGCCCGTGAGTACGCCCGCGCCCAGCTGCTCGGCTGGGGCATGGAGCCGCTGGTCGACACGACGGAACTGCTGGTGAGCGAGCTGGTCACCAACGCCCTCAGGTACGGCGAGGGCGAGATCAGACTCCGCCTCCTCCTCGACCGCACCCTGGTCTGCGAGGTGTGGGACTCCGGCCTGGTCCAGCCCCGCCGGCGCCGTGCCCGCGACACCGACGAGGGCGGCCGCGGCCTGCAACTCGTCGGCCTGCTCAGCGCGGCCTGGGGCTCACGCCGTACGCCGCACGGCAAGACGGTGTGGTTCGAACTGCCCCTGCCGGGCGGTGACACCCGGCTGGCGGACCCGGCGGAGGCCTTGCTGAGCCTCTTCTGACGCGCCCCGGTGTCGTACGGGTCCGGGCGCGCCGGACCCGGCGCACCCGGCCGTACCCGGCCAGCAGCAGCGCCGCCCCGGCCGTGACCAGGGGCGGCAACAGGTCGGCGGAGATCACCGCGACGCACCCCCGACCGCAACCGGAACACCGGTTCGAGTCGTCCTCGCCGGAAACACCGGCCACGGCCGGCCTCGGCCGACGCATGGCCTCACATGCGGAGCGTATGAGCCCGAACGGGCCACCGCGACCGGGGACGGCCACAGGAGGGGAACGCCGTGGACCACGCGGAGCCGAACACGGAGCCGAAGACCGAGCCGGACACGGAGCCGAGCACCGAGCCGGACACGGAGCCGAAGACCACCGACCCGGCAGTCGCCGCCGCCGACGACGACGAGGACACCCCGCAGCGGCCACCCGCCCCCGACGACGGCAGCCACGCGGAGGGCGCGGAGGGTACGGCGGGCAAGGAGGGGGCCCCGGGAAGAAGAAAACGGCGGCTCCGCCGCCTACGCCGCACCGCCCTCGCCGTCCTCCTGGTCCTGCTCCTGCCCCTCCTCACCGCCGAGGCGGCCCTCCGCATCAACTACACCGGCGACCCCGCCGACGGCACGTACACCAGGGACCGGGACGCGATCTGGCTGGGCCACGCCTGGGTCGACGGCCGCAAGGACGACGCGGACATCGCCGCGCTGGCCCGCCGCCTGAAGACCACCGGCATCCGCGACCTGTACGTCCACACCGGCCCGATGGAGCACGACGGCACGCTGCCGGAGTCGCTGTACCCGAGGGCCCGCTGGCTCACCGACGCCGTGCACCGGGAGCTGCCCGGCGTACGCGTCCAGGCCTTCCTCGGCGACGTCCTGGCGACCGAGAGCCCCGACGGCATGCGTCTGGAGAGGGCCGCCACCCGCGCCGCCGTCGTCGACTCGGCCCGCCAGGTCCTGGACGTGGGCTACGACGGAGTCCACCTCGACCTGGAGCCGTTGCACTCCGGCGACCGGAACTACCTCTCGCTCCTGGACGACGTACGCGCCGTCACCCGGGCCCGGAACGCGCAGCTCTCCGTCGCCGCCCACCAGATCGATCCGCTCCCCGGCTTCCACTCCTTCTGGGGCACGGTCGCCGGGCACCCGAAGTGGTGGTCGCAGGAGTTCTTCGGCCAGGTCGCCCGCCGCGTCGACCAGATCGCCGTCATGTCGTACGACACCATGCAGCCCCTGGAGAGCCTGTACGGCGGCTACGTCGCCCAGCAGACCTCGCTGGCCCTGGAGGCCACACCCCCCACGACCCACCTCCTGATGGGCCTGCCCTTCTACCACGAGAACCGCTTCGGCCACTGGAACCATGCCGAGACCGTCGCCGCCGCCGTCCGCGGCGTCCGCCTGGGCCTGTCCCGCACGGACGCCGACCGCGCCCGCTTCGGCGTCGCCGCCTACATCGACTTCGCGGCGACGGAGGAGGACTGGACGGCGTACCGGGAGGGCTGGGTGCGCTGAGCGGGCCGGGCGCCGTCAGGAGCGGCGCCCGATCTTCGACCCCAGCCACACCAGCGGGTCGTACTTGCGGTCCACGGCCCGTTCCTTCAGCGGGATCAGGGCGTTGTCGGTGATCCTGATCCCCTCGGGGCAGACCTCCGTGCAGCACTTGGTGATGTTGCAGTAGCCGAGGCCGTGCTCGTCCTGGGCCGTGCGTCCCCGGTCCAGGCCGGTGGCGTCGGCGGAGTCCAGCGGGTGCATGTCCAGTTCGGCGACGCGCATGAGGAACCGCGGGCCCGCGAAGGCCGGCTTGTTCTCCTCGTGGTCACGGACGACGTGGCAGGTGTCCTGGCACAGGAAGCACTCGATGCACTTGCGGAACTCCTGCGAGCGGTCCACGTCCTCCTGCATCATCCGGTACTCACCGGGCCCGAGGTCGGCGGGCGGCACGAACGCCGGGACCTCGCGTGCCTTGGCGTAGTTGAAACCGACGTCCGTCACCAGGTCGCGGATGACCGGGAAGGCCCGCAGTGGGGTGACGGTGATCGTCTCCTCGCGGGTGAAGACGGACATGCGGGTCATGCACAGCAGCCGGGGGCGCCCGTTGACCTCCGCGGAGCAGGAACCGCACTTGCCCGCCTTGCAGTTCCAGCGCACGGCGAGGTCGGGGGCCTGGGTGGCCTGGAGGCGGTGGATGATGTCGAGGACCACCTCGCCGTCGTTCACCTCGACCTCGAAGTCCTCCAGGCCGCCGCCGTCCACGTCACCGCGCCACACCTTGAAGCGGGCCTCGTAGCCGCTCATCGGGACAGCTCCTCTTCGGCGAGGTACTTGACCAGCTCGTCCTTCTCGAAGAGGGCGAGCAGGTCGGGGCGGATGGGCTCGGTGGCCGTGCGTTCCACCGCGATCTGGCCGCGCTCCGGATCGGTCGCCGCCGGGCCGCCCGTCGGGTCGGCCAGGGAACAGAGCAGGTTGGCCGGGCGCCACCGGCGGTCCATCGACGGATGGTCCTCCCGGGTGTGCCCGCCGCGCGACTCGGTGCGCTCCAGCGCGGCCCGCGCCACGCACTCGCTGACCAGCAGCATGTTGCGCAGGTCCAGCGCGAGGTGCCAGCCCGGGTTGAACTGCCGGTGCCCCTCGACACCGGCCCGGCGGGCGCGTCCCCGCAGCTCCGCCAGCTTTTCCAGGGCCTGCTTCATCTCCGGTTCGCGGCGGATGATGCCGACCAGGTCGTGCATCGTCTGCTGGAGTTCCTGGTGGAGGGTGTACGGGTTCTCCGGCGGGCCGTCGTCGGGCTGCTCCGTCCCGGCGGAGAACGGGCGCAGCGCCTCCGCGGCGGCGGCGTCGACCTGCGCGTCGTCCACCCGGGGACGTGTGCCCGGCGCCCGCCCCGCCGCGTACTCGGCCGCGTGCCATCCCGCCCGGCGCCCGAACACCAGCAGGTCGGACAGCGAGTTGCCGCCGAGCCGGTTGGAGCCGTGCATGCCGCCGGCCACCTCGCCGGCCGCGTACAGCCCCGGCACGCCGCGCGCGGCGGCGGTGTCGGAGTCGACGGCGATGCCTCCCATCACGTAGTGGCAGGTGGGCCCGACCTCCATCGGCTCGGCCGTGATGTCGACGTCGGCCAGCTCCTTGAACTGGTGGTACATGGAGGGCAGCCGACGCTGGATCACGTCGGCCGGCATCCGGGTCGACACGTCGAGGAAGACCCCGCCGTGCGGGGAGCCCCGGCCCTCCTTCACCTCGGTGTTGATCGCGCGCGCGACCTCGTCCCGGGGGAGGAGTTCGGGCGGACGCCGGTTGTGGTCCGGGTCGTCGTACCAGCGGTCGGCCTCCTCCTCCGTCACGGCGTACTTGTCCTTGAAGACGTCGGGGACGTAGTCGAACATGAACCGCCTGCCGTCGGAGTTCCGCAGCACCCCGCCGTCGCCGCGCACCGACTCCGTGACGAGGATGCCCTTCACCGACGGCGGCCAGACCATGCCCGTCGGGTGGAACTGCACGAACTCCATGTTCAGCAGGGGCGCCCCGGCCAGCAGCGCCAGCGCGTGGCCGTCGCCGGTGTACTCCCACGAGTTCGACGTCACCTTGAAGGACTTGCCGATGCCGCCCGTGGCGATCACCACCGAGGGTGCCTCCAGCACGAGGAAGCGGCCGCTCTCGCGCTCGTAGCCGAAGACGCCGGAGACCTTCGCGCCGTCCTTGAGCACGCGCGTGACCGTGCACTCCTGGAACACCTTCAGCCGGGACTCGTAGTCCCCCGTCTCGCGGTGGTCCTCCTGCTGGAGCGAGACGATCTTCTGCTGGAGGGTGCGGATCAGTTCCAGGCCCGTGCGGTCGCCGACGTGGGCGAGGCGCGGGTACTCGTGGCCGCCGAAGTTGCGCTGTGAGATCCGGCCGTCCTGCGTTCGGTCGAACAGCGCGCCCCAGGTCTCCAGCTCCCACACCCGCTGCGGGGCCTCCTGTGCGTGCAGTTCGGCCATCCGCCACTGGTTGAGGAACTTGCCGCCGCGCAGGGTGTCGCGGAAGTGGACCTGCCAGTTGTCGCCGGAGTTGACGTTGCCCATGGCGGCCGCGATGCCGCCCTCGGCCATCACGGTGTGCGCCTTGCCGAACAGCGACTTGCAGATCACGGCCGTACGGGCGCCCCGCTCGCGCGCCTCGACGGCGGCGCGCAGTCCGGCGCCGCCCGCGCCCACCACGACGACGTCCCATTCCTGCCGGTCGACCACGGACATCAGAAGGCCTCACTCATCAGAAGAAGCGCGGATCGTCGAAGACGCCGGACGCGACCAGGTACACGTAGAAGTCGGCGAGCGCCACGCTCACCAGCGACGCCCAGGCGAGCTGCATGTGCCGGGCGTTGAGCCGGCCGACCAGCTGCCACATCCGGTAGCGCACGGGGTGCCGGGAGAAGTGCTTGAGCTTGCCGCCGACGATGTGCCGGCAGGAGTGGCAGGAGAGGGTGTACGCCCAGATCAGCACGATGTTGGCCAGGAACACCAGGGTGCCCAGGCCCATGTGGCCAAAGGAGTAGTGCTCGTCGCGGAAGGCGAGCACGGTGTCGTAGGTGAGGATGCCCGCGACGAGGAGCGCCGCGTAGAAGAAGTACCGGTGGATGTTCTGCAGGACGAGCGGGAAGCGGGTCTCGCCGGTGTACTTCTTGTGCGGCTCGGCGACCGCGCAGGCCGGCGGCGACGCCCAGAAGCCCCGGTAGTAGGCCTTGCGGTAGTAGTAGCAGGTCAGGCGGAAGCCGAGCGGGAAGATCAGGATCAGGACCGCGGGGGAGATGCCCCACCAGGTCCCGAACAGTTCCCAGTTGGGTCCGCCGTGCATCGGCTCGCAGTTCTCCGCGAGGCAGGGGGAGTAGAACGGCGAGACGTAGGGGGCCGCGTAGTAGTCGGCGTTCGCGAAGGCCCGCCAGGTGGAGTAGACGACGAAGGCCAGCAGGCCCGCGGCGGTGGCGGCCGGCGCGAGCCACCAGCGGTCGGTGCGCAGGTGCGGGGCCCGGATGGCGGCGCGCGTCGGGGTGTGGACGCCGCCGCCCCGGGGGCGGGGTTCGGCGGCGGGAGGTTGCGTACCAGTGGCCACGGGGCACTCCGGTCGGTCGGGTCGGGATTCAGGGGGCGCGGCGGTCGCGGGCGCCGAGGCCCTCGTCGTCCGAGTCCGTCCACAGGGAGCCGTCGTACGGCGTGTCGGGGATCGGGACGAGGTCCGGACGCCTGGGCGCGTCCGGTACGGCTGCCGCCGCCCGCAGCAGCGCGAAGCTCTCGCGCAGGTGGTCGGCGTCGGTGCGGACCCGCCGGAGGTCCAGGCCGCCGCTGCCGAGCCGCTGCTCCAGGCGGCCCACCGACCGGGCCAGGTCGTCGAGGCTGCGCTGGATCGCTGTCAGATCGTCGTGCACGGACATGCCGTGACCTCACTTCCGTCGGACACGGCCCCGGGCCGGCCTTGGGTGGCGACGTTCATGCGCCTGAGAGTGTCGCGCGTCACACCTGTCGCTGGGAAGGGATGTGCAGCGATTGCCCGGGGTGTGTCGGCGCATCCGGGGGTGGCATTGCGCCGCCCGGGTGGGCTTGCGCACGGTCATCGCCGTGTCTCCCTGTGTCGCCGAACCGTTTCCTCTTCAGTGGCCGCATCCCCGTCCGGATACAAATGATCAACTCCAAATACCGCATATAACGCATCGACCGCGCATACCGCCATATTGTTCACCGTGCTTGCGGCCTTCCGGAGGTAGCAGAGATGTCTCATGTCGGCGTCGGATCGCGCGCGGTCATGCGCTCGGTCGCCTTCCTCACCGCGGGTGTGCTCGCGGTCCCCGCGCTGGCCGGCTGTACCTCCGAGGACCCGTCGGGCAAGCCGCTCGCCGGGCCGGACATCGCCGCCGCGGACCGCGCACGCATCGCGGACGGCGGCACCCTGCGCTGGGCCGTGGACTCCGTACCGGACACGCTGAACACCTTCCAGTCGGACGCCGACGCCACCACGGCCCGCGTCGCGCAGGCCGTGCTCCCCTCGCTGTACCGGATGGACGAGACCGGCCGGCCGGTGCGCAACCCCGACTACCTGGAGTCGGCCAAGGTCGTCGAGACCGAACCCAAGCAGGTCGTCGTGTACCGGCTCAACCAGCAGGCCGTCTGGAGCGACGGCCGGGAGATCGGCGCCGCCGACTTCGCCGCCCAGTGGCGCGCCCTGTCCGGCAGGGACAGCGCCTACTGGACCGCCCGCAACGCCGGCTACGACCGCATCGAGAAGATCGAGCGCGGCGCGAGCGACCTGGAGGTCAAGGTCACCTTCAGCCGGACCTACGCCGACTGGCAGTCGCTGTTCACGCCGCTGTACCCCAAGGGCGTGATGGGCACCCCGGACGCCTTCAACGACGGCGCGCGGCGCAAGCTGAAGGCCACCGCCGGCCCCTTCACCGTCGAGAAGGTCGACACCAAGACCGACGAGGTGCTCCTCGCCGGCAATCCTCGCTGGTGGGGCAGGCCGGTGAAGCTGGAGCGGATCTCGCTGCGCGCCGTCCCGCGCGACGAGCGGGTCTCCGAGCTGGCCGCCGGCAGGCTCGACCTGGCGGAGATCGACCCGGACACCGCCGAGCAGGTCGCCGTGGCCGCCGGCCCCCGGGACTCCGGTACCGGCACCCCGCTCATGGGCCCGGACCGCACCCCGGCCGAGGATGCGCCCGCCTCGCCGCTCGCGGGCGCCCAGGGCAGGACCGCCGCTCAGGCGCTGCGCTCCTGGGCGGTCGCCAACGGCTCCGACGAGGAGGCGGCCGAGGAGGAGGTCCTCGCCCGCGAGAAGCGGCGCGAGGACCTGGCGAAGCTCGAACGCCGGCAGAAGGCCCTGAGCGGCTTCGAGGTCCGCAAGTCGCTGGAGCCCGCCTACACCCAGCTCGCCCTCAACGGCGCCGAGGGCCCCCTCGCCGACGAACGCGTCCGCCGGGCCGTGGCCCGCGCCCTGGACCGCGGGAAGCTGGCCGAGGCGGTACTCGGGCCGCTGGGCCTGCCCGCCGAGCCGCTGGGCAGCCACCTCGCGCTGTCCGGCCAGGCCGCGTACGCCGACGGCAGCGGCGCACTCGGCGACCAGAACGCCAAGGAAGCCCGGGCCCTGCTCGCGGACGCCGGATGGGTGCCGGGCGGGCCGGTGAAGGAAGGCGGGGAGAAGGCGGCCGGCGCCGAGAAGGGCGAGGACGGCAAGGACCAGAAGAGGTCCGCGGGAGCCGACGACGGGACGTACATCGTCGGCGAGGACGACAAGAACGACGACGGCAACGACGGCAACGACGGCGACGAGGGCAGCAACGACGGCAAGGACAGGGCCGACACCGACCAGGTGAGCGGCAAGAACACCGCGCAGGGCGGCGCACCCGGCGCCTACGCCCCCAAGGGCACCGCCGCCCCGGCCGGCTCGGTGGGGGTCCCGCTCGCCAAGGACGGCAAGGCACTCACCCTGCGCTTCGTGCTCCCCTCCGGCCCCGGCTCCGAGGCCCTGTGGACCGTGGCCGACCGCATCTCGGGCATGCTGGAGAAGATCGGCGTCGGTACCGACATCGCCAAGGTCCCCGACGAGAGCTACTTCAAGGACCACATCGCCTCCGGCGAGTACGACCTGGCGCTCTACTCCTGGCCCACCACCGCCTTCCCCGCCACCGACGCCCGCCCCGTCTACGCCAAGCCCGTCCCGTCCGCCGACGGCTCCCTGAACGTCGCGCAGAACTACACCCGGGTCGGCACCGACCAGGTCGACCAGCTCTTCGACCGGGCCATGGCGACCCTGGACCAGGAGGAGGCCCGGGACCTGCTCCGCAAGGCCGACGCGCGGATCTGGGCGGCGGCCGGCTCCATCCCCCTCTACCAGCGCCCCCAGCTCATGGCGGCCCGGAAGAACCTCGGCAACGTCGGAGCCTTCGGATTCCGGACCCCGGTCTACGAGGACATGGGCTTCCTGAAGAAGGGGGCCCAGGGCGCACCGCCCCCGGCGACCGCGGCACCGTGACCGGGCGTCCCCGCCCCGTACGCCCCCGCCCCGGCAAGCCGCAGCCGCCGGGGCCCCGTACCATGGGGTGAGGCCGTGGCATGTACCGCCCGGCAGGCCCGCGTGTCACGGACGTACGCAAGGGCCGTCCTCACATCTCCGGGAGTACGCCTCAATATGGCCACGCGCCACGACATCCGCAACGTCGCCATCGTCGCCCACGTCGACCACGGCAAGACCACCATCGTCGACGGAATGCTCAAGCAGGCCGGTGCCTTCGCCGCGCACCAGCTCGACTCCGTCGACGACCGCATGATGGACTCGAACGACCTGGAGCGTGAGAAGGGCATCACGATCCTCGCCAAGAACACCGCGGTGAAGTACCACCCGAAGGACGGCGGGGACCCGATCACGATCAACATCATCGACACCCCCGGCCACGCCGACTTCGGCGGCGAGGTCGAGCGCGGTCTGTCGATGGTCGACGGCGTCGTCCTGCTCGTGGACGCCTCCGAGGGCCCGCTGCCGCAGACCCGCTTCGTGCTGCGCAAGGCGCTCAACCAGCGACTGCCGATCATCCTCTGCATCAACAAGACGGACCGTCCGGACGCCCGGATCGACGAGGTCGTCAACGAGACCTACGACCTCTTCCTCGACCTGGACGCCGACGAGGAGCAGATCGAGTTCCCGATCGTCTACGCGTGCGGCCGGGACGGCGTCGCCTCCCTCACCAAGCCGGAGGACGGCACGGTCCCGTCCGACTCCACCAGCCTGGAGCCGTTCTTCTCGACGATCCTGGACTACATCCCGGCGCCGACCTACGACGAGGACGCCCCGCTCCAGGCGCACGTGACCAACCTGGACGCCGACAACTTCCTCGGCCGCATCGCCCTGCTGCGCGTCCACCAGGGCGAGCTGAAGAAGGGCCAGACGGTCGCCTGGATGAAGCGCGACGGGTCCGTCAGCAACGTCCGCATCTCCGAGCTGATGATGACCGAGGCGCTCACCCGCAAGCCCGCGGAGAAGGCCGGCCCCGGTGACATCTGCGCCGTCGCCGGTATCCCGGACATCATGATCGGCGAGACCCTGGCCGACCAGGAGAACCCGGTCGCGCTGCCGCTGATCACGGTCGACGAGCCCGCGATCTCCATGACCATCGGCACCAACACCTCCCCGCTGGTCGGCCGCGGCGCCACCGGCAAGGGCGCGGACAACAAGGCGGTCGTCAAGGACCGCAAGGTCACCGCCCGCCAGGTCAAGGACCGCCTGGACCGCGAGCTGATCGGCAACGTGTCGCTGCGGGTCCTGGACACCGAGCGCCCCGACGCCTGGGAGGTGCAGGGCCGCGGCGAGCTGGCGCTGGCCATCCTGGTCGAGCAGATGCGCCGCGAGGGCTTCGAGCTGACCATCGGCAAGCCGCAGGTCGTCACCAAGGAGGTCGACGGCAAGGTCCACGAGCCGGTCGAGCGCATGACGATCGACGTGCCCGAGGAGCACATGGGCGCCGTCACGCAGCTCATGGGCGTGCGCAAGGGCCGGATGGACAACATGTCCAACCACGGCTCGGGCTGGGTCCGCATGGAGTTCGTCGTGCCGTCCCGCGGTCTGATCGGCTTCCGTACCGAGTTCCTGACCCAGACCCGCGGCACCGGCATCGCCCACTCCATCCACGAGGGCCACGAGCCCTGGTTCGGCACCCTGACGACCCGTAACAACGGCTCGCTGGTCGCCGACCGCTCCGGCGCCGTCACCGCGTTCGCGATGACGAACCTCCAGGAGCGCGGCGTGCTCTTCACGGAGCCCGGCACCGAGGTGTACGAGGGCATGATCGTCGGCGAGAACTCCCGCGCCGACGACATGGACGTCAACATCACCAAGGAGAAGAAGCTCACCAACATGCGGTCGTCCTCGGCCGATTCGTTCGAGGCGATCGTCCCGCCGCGCAAGCTCTCGCTGGAGCAGTCGCTGGAGTTCTGCCGCGACGACGAGTGCGTCGAGGTGACCCCGGAGGCCGTTCGCATCCGCAAGGTGAACCTGGACGCCCGCGAGCGCGCCCGCGCCGCGAGCCGCGCCAAGCACGGCTGATCCACCACGGCCGGCGTACGGCCGGCACACGGCGGAGCCCGGGCGCCCCCATCATGGGGGCGCCCGGGCTTTTTTCAACCGGTTTTCCGGGTCCCGGACGCCCCCGGGCAGCCCCGTGAGCACCCTTCGGTGTCCGGAACGCGGAGATCGTCGCCCGATAGCCATGTAACACGTCCGTTTCGCGGCCTTCTCGTCCCGAACAGTTTGTCCAGATTTTGGAAGAAGTACCCGGCAGCTGTGACTGAATTGAGATTTAAAGACGGTGGTCGGTCCTTCTCCTCATGGCAGATAGTTAGCCGCGTAACGCTCGGGTCAATGGGTCACGCGCTGTGGGGACAGTGCACGACTCACGAGCACCAGGGGGTGTCTGAGCTTCCGTCAGGGGTGTCGGAAGCCGGATGAGTGCCCCCTCCTGTCGGTGAACACGTGGAGTCATGAGGAGGATCCCCATGCGCGGTGTCACGAACACCAGGTGGGTCACACGGGCCGTCGCCCGCAACTGCGCCCTGTCGGACGGCGATCGGCTCTGAGGAGCGGGCCGGCCGCTGAGGGCCGGGTTCCGGCTACGCGCGTCCGGCTGCGGGTTTCCCGCATCCCCGGGGGACGTCCCGGCGCTTCTTCATGATCCGTTCCGCGACCGCGCACACCCTGCGCAGGTCGCCGGTTCGGCACACCCACACCTGTGAAATGGGCGAATTGTGACAAGTCCAATCGACATTGAGGGCGGCGGAACGTCGGCCGTCGCCGATGGCGCGCCGGAGCCGGCCAATACCGTCGAGGCGAAGAGCCACGAAGGCCGCTCTCCCGGGCAGCTGATGTGGCTGCGCTTCAAACGCGACCGGACCGGGGTGATCTCCGCGTGCGTCGTGATCTTCTTCTTCGTCGTCTCCGCGCTGGCACCGCTCATCGCGAAGGTGTACGGGAAGGACCCCTACACGCTGTACGCCCAGGAGCCCGACCACCCCTTCCTCCTGGACGACTTCGCCATGCCCACCGGCTCCTTCGGCGGCATGTCGGGCGACTTCTGGTTCGGGGTCGAACCCAAGCTCGGCCGCGACGTGTTCACCATGCTGCTGTACGGCATGCGCACCTCCCTGTACATGGCCGTGGTCGTCACCACCCTCTGCGTCCTCACGGGCGTGATCATCGGCATGGTCAGCGGCTTCTTCGGCGGCCGCGTCGACTACTGGCTCGGCCGGGTCACCGACTTCTTCCTGGCCTTCCCGCAACAGCTCTTCTTCATCGCCTTCATGCCCGTCGTGACCGCGATGTTCGTCTCCCCGCAGGACGAGACCCCCACGTACCTGAGGGCCGTGGCCATCACCCTGGTGATGTGGTTCCTCGGCTGGATGGGGCTGGCCCGTCTGGTGCGCAGCTCCGTACTGACGCTGCGCGAAAGGGAGTTCGTTGAGGCGGCCAAGGTGTCCGGTGCCTCTCCCTGGCGCATCGTGCGCAAGGAGATCCTGCCGAACATCGTCACACCGATCCTGGTGCAGGCCACCTACATCCTCCCGAGCACGATCCTGGGCATCGCCTTCCTGTCGTACATCGGTGTCGGCTTCGTCGAACCGACCCCGGACTGGGGCCGCATGTTCGCCATCGGCGCCGACGTGTACGAGCAGGACCCGATGTACATGTTCTTCCCGGGTGCGGCGCTGGTCGTCTTCGTTCTCTCCTTCAACCTTCTCGGAGACTCCGTCCGGGACGCATTCGACCCCAAGACCGGACGCTAACCGTCCATTGGTGGGTGGGGGAGCTGCCGCCCCCGTGCCGGGCTTCCGGACCGTCAGGCAGCACTCGTGGACAACTATCGACAGGCAGGTGGATCGGCATTATGAAGCCCATCAGGACCCGCACCACGCGTACCACCCGCGCCATAGCCGTGGCCATCGTGGCCGGCGGGCTGGTGCTGACCGGCTGCTCCGGTGACAGCGACGGCGGCAGCAAGGGCAAGAGCGACGCCAAGAGCCAGAAGGACGCCGCCGAGCAGCAGGACCCGGTGGCCTACGGTGACGCCGCGGCGTCCAACGGTCCGGCCGAGGCCATCGCCGGAGCGAAGCCCGGCGGGTTCATCAACGTGTACATGCAGTCGGACCTGACCCACATGGACCCGGGGCAGATCTACGTCAGCGACGCCGGCCAGTTCGCCAACCTGATCCACCGCGGCCTGACGAACTTCCAGGAGGACGACAAGGGCAACCTGACCGTCGTCGGTGACATCGCCACCGACTCCGGCCAGTCCTCCGACGGCGGCAAGACCTGGACGTACAAGCTCAAGGACGGCATCAAGGACGACCAGGGCAACGTCATCACCTCGGCGGACGTCCGGCACACCATCGAGCGCCAGTACTCCAAGGTGATCTTCGACGGTCCGACCTACGTCCAGTCCTGGCTCTCCGGCAACGACTACCGCAAGGCGCTGCCGGACGGTCCGTACAAGGGCAAGCACCTGCCGGACTCGGTGCTGGAGACGCCGGACGACAAGACGGTCGTCTTCCACTTCTCCCAGCCGCGCCCGGACCTCCCGCAGGCCCTCGCCATGGCCGGTTACGCCGTCGTGCCCGAGAAGCGGGACACCAAGGAGAAGTACGACGACGCCCCGGCGTCTCTCGGCCCCTACAAGATCGCCGAGTACAAGCCCGGCAAGTCCATGAAGCTGGTCAAGAACGACCAGTGGGACCCGAAGACGGACTCGGTGCGTCACCAGTACGTCGACGGCTACAACTTCACCAGCACCATCGACCAGGCCAGCCAGACCAAGCGTCTGATCGCCGACCAGGGCGACGCCAAGAACGCCATCCAGTTCACGGACGCCGTCGACCCGGCTCAGATGTCGACCGTCATCGGTAACCCGGCGACGAAGAAGCGGACCATCTCGGGCTACCAGGTCTACGTGTGGCAGCTCACCTTCAACCTGGACCGCATGAAGGACAAGAAGATCCGCGACGCCATCACCTACGCGGTCCCGAACCAGTCCATGGTCCAGGCGGACGGCGGTCGCTACGGCGGTGAGGTCGCCGGCGGGCTGCTCGCCCCGACCCTGCCGAACTTCGACCCGACGTACGACCCGTTCGGCAAGCTGAAGAAGCCGAACGGTGACCCGGAGAAGGCAAAGGCGCTGCTGAAGGAGGCCGGTGTCAAGGAGGGCACGAAGCTCACCTACGCCTACTCCAACACCCCCCGCGGCCAGGCCCAGATGGTCATCATCAAGGACGCCCTGTCGAAGATCGGCTTCGACGTCCAGGCCAAGGAGATCGACCGTGCCAGCTTCTACGAGCAGGTCGGCAAGCTGAAGAACCCGTACGACCTCTACATGACCGGCTGGGGCCAGGACTGGCCGAGCGCGTCCACGGTCGTCACCCCGGTCTACGACGGTGAACTGGTCGCCGACGGTGGGTCGAACTACTCGCACATCGACGACCAGCAGGTCAACGACCTGATCAAGAAGGCCCTGACGCAGGAGCCGCAGGAGGCCGCCAAGACCTGGGAGCAGGCCCACCGCCGCATCGTGGAGCAGGTCAACCCGGCGGCCCCGGTCTACTACTCGAAGCAGATCCAGCTCTTCGGTTCGAACGTCGGCGGCGCCAGGTACAGCACCGAGTCGAGCTACATCGACATCAACGACCTGTACCTGAAGCAGCCGTAGCCCGCCGACCCGGCTGACCGTGGGGGTGCGCGCCAAGCGGAGCGCACCCCCACGGAGGGGTTCTCCACCTGCCGTCGCGTTCCCGAAGAGAGCATCCACCTGCCATGCTTCAGTTCCTCGTTCGCAGGTTGATCGGCGCCTTCGTGATCATATTCCTGATCGGCGCCTTCACCTTCTTCCTGTTCTATACGATTCCCCAGGACTTCGCCGAGCTGTCCTGCGGCAGAAACTGCACCCCCGAGAACATCGCGGTGATCCGCGAGAACCTCGGTCTGGACCAGCCCATCACCACCCAGTTCTGGGAGTTCATGTCGGGCATCGTGACCGGCCGTGACTTCACTCAGGGGCACTGCTCCGCGCCGTGCCTGGGCATGTCCTTCGACACCGGTGAGTTCGTCTGGGACTCGATCATGGACCGCTTCCCGCTGACGCTCTCGCTGACCGTCGGCGGTCTGGTCATCTTCCTGGCCCTGGGCCTCGGCTCGGGTCTGCTCGCCGCCTGGAAGCGCGGCACCGTCGCGGACAAGCTGGTCAGCGGCGCCTCCATCGTCCTCAGCTCGTTCCAGATCTACTTCCTCGGCCCGATCGTCCTCGGCATCTTCGTGTACCAGTCGGGAATCCTGGACAACCCGAAGTACGAGCCGTTCACGGAGAACCCGCTCGCCTGGGCGGCCGGGATGATCATTCCCTGGTGCGTGATGGCCACCATCTTCACCGCCCAGTACACCCGTATGGCGCGCTCGACCATGATCGAGCAGCTCCAGGAGGAGCACGTCCGCACCGCCCGGGCCAAGGGCATGAAGCAGCGATACGTCTTCTTCCGCTACGCCTGGCGGGGTTCACTCATCCCGATCGTCACCATCCTCGGCATCGACCTCAGCGCGTTGCTGTCCGGGGCCGTGGTCACCGAGTTCACCTTCGACCTCGCCGGCATCGGGCGTCTCGCGGTCGACTCGTCGCTGACCAAGGACCTGCCGGTGACGATGGGAGTGATGCTGTTCGGGGCCTTCTTCATCCTGCTCCTGAACATCCTCGTGGACCTCGCCTACGCATACATCGACCCGCGCGTGCGGCTCAGCTAGGAGAAACACCGTGAGCACTCTGACCAGGACCGAAGGCGATACGGCCCCGACCGGGCCGGAGTCCTTCCTCTCGGTCCGCGATCTCCGGGTGCGGTTCTCCACCGAGGACGGCATCGTCAAGGCGGTCGACGGCCTGTCCTTCGACGTCGAGCGCGGCCGGACCCTCGGCATCGTGGGAGAGTCGGGGTCCGGCAAGTCGGTCACCAACCTCACCGTTCTCGGTCTGCACGACCGCAAGAACACCACGGTGGAGGGCGAGATCGTCCTCGACGGCAAGGAACTCGTCACCGCGACCGAGAAGGAGTTGGAGAAGCTCCGCGGCAACAAGGTCGCCATGATCTTCCAGGACCCGCTGACCGCGCTCTCGCCGTACTACACGGTGGGCCGGCAGATCGCCGAGCCCTTCATGAAGCACACCGGCGCCTCCAGGAAGGAGGGGCGGGCGCGGGCGATCGAGATGCTGACCAAGGTCGGGATCCCGCAGCCGAAAACCCGCGTGGACGACTACCCGCACCAGTTCTCCGGCGGTATGCGCCAGCGCGTGATGATCGCCATGGCACTGGTGTGCGACCCCGACCTGCTGATCGCCGACGAGCCGACCACCGCCCTGGACGTGACCGTCCAGGCGCAGATCCTCGATCTGCTCAAGGACCTCCAGCAGGAGTTCGGCTCGGCGATCGTCTTCATCACCCACGACCTCGGGGTCATCTCCGACATGGCCGACGACCTGCTCGTGATGTACGCGGGCCGGGCGGTGGAGCGCGGCAGCGCCGCCGAGGTGCTGCGCAGCCCGCGGCATCCGTACACCTGGGGGCTGCTCAGCTCCATGCCGCGGCTCGGCGGCAGCATCGACCAGGCGCTCACCCCGATCCCCGGCTCCCCGCCCAGCCTGTTGAACCCGCCGTCCGGATGTCCGTTCCATCCGCGGTGCACGTTCACGGGCGAGGTGACGGGCGACCGGTGCGGCACCGAGCGGCCGTCGCTCGGCGAGGGCCGCTCCGCCGCCTGCCATCTGACGGCGGAGCAGAAGCAGACCTTCTTCATCGACAAGATCCAGCCCAGGCTGCGTTAGGGAGACCGAGACATGAGCGACGAACTCACCCTTCCCGCGCAGCAGGGCCCCTCCACTTCCAGCTCCGAGACGCTCCTCAAGGTCGAGGGCCTGACCAAGCACTTCCCGATCTACGGCGGGTTCCCGATCAAGCGGAAGGTGGGCGCCGTCCAGGCCGTGGACGACGTCGACCTGTCCGTCGGTGTGGGGGAGAGCGTCGGACTGGTGGGCGAGTCCGGCTGCGGCAAGTCCACGACGGGCCGGCTCATCACCCGGCTCCTGGAACCGACGAGCGGGAAGATCGAGTACGCGGGTCACGACATCAGCCACGCGTCCCGGAGGCAGCTGGCACCCGTCCGTTCCGAAATCCAGATGATCTTCCAGGACCCGTACTCCTCGTTGAACCCCCGGCAGACCGTCGGCACGATCATCAAGTCGCCGATGGAGGTCAACGGGATCGACCCGAAGGGGGGCCGGGACAAGAAGGTCCGTGAGCTGCTGGAGCTCGTCGGCCTCAACCCCGAGCATTTCAACCGCTTCCCGCACGAGTTCTCGGGCGGCCAGCGCCAGCGGATCGGCGTGGCCCGCGCCCTGGCACTCAGCCCGAAACTCATCGTCGCGGACGAGCCGGTCTCCGCGCTCGACGTGTCGATCCAGGCGCAGGTGGTGAACCTGTTGCAGAAGGTGCAGCAGGAGCTGGGCATCGCGTTCGTCTTCATCGCCCACGATCTCGCCGTCGTCCGGCACTTCTCGCAGCGTGTCGCGGTCATGTACCTCGGCAAGGTGGTCGAGGTCGGCGACCGGACCTCCCTCTACACCAGGCCTCGCCACCCCTACACGCACGCCCTGCTGTCGGCGGTGCCCGAGGTGTCGTTGGTCGACGAGCCGGAGGACCGTGAGCGCATCCGCCTCGCCGGCGACGTGCCCTCGCCGATCATGCCGCCCTCCGGCTGCCGCTTCCGCACCCGCTGCTGGAAGGCGCAGGACAAGTGCGCCTCCGAGGTGCCTCCGCTCGTCCGCATCGAGGGCAACCACGAGGGCCACCTGACGGCCTGCCACTTCCCGGAGGAGCCGACGATCGCGGCCCGCGAGGAGGACATCGTCCTGGATCCGGCGCTGACCGCGCTGGAGGAGGCGGACAAGGACTGACCCGCGCCCACGCGAGGACGCGTGGAGCACAAACCGAGGGCCCTCGCCTGGGGAGGCGAGGGCCCTCGGTTTCCCTGGAAGCGGACGTTTCGGGGCTCGGGTCAATGGGCCGTCGAGAGTCCGTTCCGCGGGCAGTGCCGACGAAAAGGGGTGTTGTCAGGCTGCTGCCCGGGGGGTCTTGGACAGACGCGGGGACGTGTCGCCGTCCACCGCTTCGGGGTAGTGGCAGGCCGTCAGGTGACCGGGCTTGTTGCCCTCCACCTGGACCAGCGGCGGCGCCTCGGAGGCGCACTTGTCCGTCGCCTTCCAGCAGCGGGTGCGGAAGCGGCAGCCCGAGGGCGGGTTGATGGGCGAGGGCACGTCGCCGACGAGCCGGATGCGCTCGCGGGGCGTGTCCTCCACCGTGGCCTCGGGCACGGCGGACAACAGGGCGCGCGTGTAGGGGTGACGCGGGTTGTCGTACAGGTCGTCGCGGTCGGCGATCTCCATGATCTTACCGAGGTACATGACCGCGACGCGCTGTGAGAAGTGCCGCACGACGGCCAGGTCGTGGGCGATGAAGACGAACGCGATGCCCAGTTCCTTCTGGACCTTCTGGAGCAGGTTCACCACCTGCGCCTGGATCGACACGTCGAGCGCGGAGACCGGCTCGTCGGCCACGATCAGCTTCGGCTCCAGGGCCAGCGCGCGGGCCACGCCGATGCGCTGGCGCTGGCCGCCGGAGAACTCGTGCGGGAAGCGGTTGAAGTGCTCGGGGTTGAGACCCACGATCTCCAGCAGTTCCCGGACGCGCTTCTCCCGGCCGCCCGCCGGGTTGATGTCGTTGATCTCCATCGGACCGGCGATGATCTTGCCGACCGTCTGCCGGGGGTTGAGGGAGGCGTACGGGTCCTGGAAGATCATCTGGATCTCGGACCGGATCGGCGCGAGCGCCCTGCGCTTGGCGTGCGTGATGTCCTGGCCCCGGTAGGTGATCCTGCCGCCCGTGGGCTCCAGCAGGCGGGTGATCAGCCGGCCCGTGGTCGACTTGCCGCAGCCCGACTCGCCGACCAGGCCGAGGCTCTCGCCCTCGCGCACCTGGAAGTCCAGGCCGTCCACCGCTCGGACGGCCCCGACCGTACGCGGGATCGGGAAGCCGCCCTTGATCGGGAAGTGCTTGGCCAGGCCGCTGACGTCCAGGAGCGTTTCCGCGTTGCTCATGATGGTGAAGTCCTGTCTCTTGTACGTCAGTTGTGCCGGGAACCGGCGAAGTCGGCGAACAGCTCCGGGCGCTGCTGCGGGGGCAGGTGGCAGGCGGACCCCCGGCCCTTGACCACTTCCAGCGAGGGCTGCTTCGAGGAGCACAGCCCGTCCTCGACCTTGTCCGCGAAGGCGCACCGCGGGTGGAAACGGCAGCCGGTGGGCGGGTTGAGCAGCGAGGGCGGCGAGCCCGGAATCGGTTCCAGAGGCACGTCGACCGGTCCGTCCAGGCTCGGCATGGAGCTCATCAGGCCCACGGTGTACGGGTGCTGCGGATCGCGCAGCACCTCCTCCTTGGTGCCGCGCTCCACGCACCGGCCGCCGTACATCACCAGGACGTCGTCCGCGATGTCCGCGATGACACCGAGGTCGTGGGTGATGAAGATGATGGCCGTGCCGAACTCCTGCTGGAGGTCCTTGAGCAGGTCCATGATCTGCGCCTGGACCGTCACGTCGAGGGCCGTGGTCGGCTCGTCCGCGATGAGCAGCTCGGGGTCGCAGACCAGCGCCATGGCGATCATCGCGCGCTGGCGCATACCGCCGGAGAACTGGTGCGGGTAGTCGTCCACCCGGACGTCCGGCTGCGGGATGCCCACCCGGCGCAGCATCTCGATCGCCCGGTCCCGGGCCTCCTTCTTGGAGGCGCCGGTGTGCTTGCGGTACGTCTCGCCGATCTGCTTGCCGATGGTGTGGTACGGCGACAACGAGGCCAGCGCGTCCTGGAAGATCATCGCCATCTTGTTGCCGCGCAACCGCTCCAGCTCGCGCTCGGTGGCGGTGAGCAGGTCCTTGCCGTCAAGGACGATCTCGCCCTCGATCGCGGTGCGTTCCCGGTCGTGCAGGCCCAGGATCGTCAGGTTGGTGACCGACTTGCCGGAGCCCGATTCGCCCACGATGCCGAGCGTCTTGCCCTTGGTGAGGTCGAAGGTGAGCCCGTCGACGGCCTTGACGATGCCGTCCTCGGTGGAGAAGTGGACCTTCAGGTCCCTGACGGAGAGGAAGGGCTGCTGTTCGGTGCTCGTCACGGGGACGCTCCAGGAGGTGATGCGGGGGGTAGCCGGGTGGGGCGGTGGGAGGGGCGACTACGGGCGGAGGTCAGGCGAGCCGGATCCGCGGGTCGATGAGGGCGTAGACCGCGTCGACGATGATGTTGAAGAACACGATCGCGCCGGCCGCCAGCACGGTGACACCGAGCTGCATGGGCAGGTCGCTCTGGTTCACGGCCTGCACCGCGAGCCGGCCGACACCCTGGAGGGAGAACACCGACTCGGTGATGATGGCGCCGCCGATCAGGGTGCCGAGGTCGATGCCGAACAGGGTGACGATCGGGCCCATCGCGCCGCGCCAGGCGAACCGGAAGAAGACGTTCGACTGGGACAGGCCCTTGGCGCGGGCGGTGCGGACGTAGTCCTCGCTGAGCTGTTCCACCATCTGGGAGCGCGTCATACGGGTGTAGTTGGCGGTGAAGATGATCGACAGCACGAGCCACGGAAGCAGCAGACCGGACACCCAGGCGACCGGGTTCTCCGTGAGCGGGGTGTACGAGGGCTGGCTGAGGATGCCGAGCTGCGAGACCAGGAAGAACATGGCGACGTAGCCGACGAAGTAGACCTGGAGCGAGGAGCCGAGCAGCGACACCGAGCTGGCGAACTTGTCCAGGAACTTGCCCTGCTTGAGCGCGGCGAGCATGCCCGCGCCGACACCGATGATCAGGAAGAAGAACGCCGCGCCGAAGGCGAGCGAGAGGGTCAGCGGCAGCCGGTCCATGATCGTGCCGAAGACGGGCTCGTTGTTGGCGAACGAGTAGCCGAGGCAGGGTGCGTCGCAGTAGCCGTACCCGCCGTAGTCGCGTCCGGCGAAGACGCCCACGAGCCAGTGCCAGAACTGCATGACGATCGACTCGTCGATGCCCAGGTTCTGCCGGATCTGGTCCAGGTTCTCCTTCGTGCAGTTTTTGCCGCAGGACATCATCGCGGGGTCACGCGGGATCGCGTAGAAGAGCCAGAAGGTGACGGCGCTGATGATCAGCAGGATGACCATCGCGCCGAGAACTCGGCGGACTAGGAAGCGGAGCATGGGGCGTGACTTTCCGGACGGGGCGCCGTCGCCGGGGGTGTGGAGGGGGGTGGGCCCCAGGGGGCGGTCGTGCGGATGCCGGCCGCCCCCGAGGGATCGTGCGCGCTTACTTCGCGGCGTAGAGCTTGCAGAGCGCGATGCAGTTGTTGCCGCCGTCGTAGACGACGTTGCCGACCTTGGAGCCGTACATCCAGTTGCGGATCTTGTGGTAGTCCGGGACGACCGGCGCCAGCTCCATGATCTGGCGGTCGATGGCACCCCAGGCCTTGTTGGCCTCGTCCGGGTCGGCGATCTTCGAGGCGGCGTCGATCGCCTTGTTCACACCGGTGTCGTTCAGCTGGGCGTAGTTGCTGCGGCCGTCGCCGATGTTGTCGCCGTGCCAGCAGGGGTAGAAGACCGAGTAGCCGTTCGGCCAGTCGGGGCTCCAGCCGGCACCGAACAGGTCGTACTCGTTGTCGATCTTGCCGATCTGGGTGTAGAACGTCGACTTGTCGACCTGCTTGTTGACGACCTCGAAGCCGGCCTTCTCCAGGGCGTTCTTGACCGCGACGGCGACCTTCACCTGGGTGTCCGACTGCTGGTAGGCGATGACCAGCTTCTGGCCGACCTTGCCGGCCTCCTTCAGCAGCGCCTTGGCCTTCTCCGGGTCGCCGCCGGGCTTCTTGGTCGTGCCGTAGAGGTCGAACTTCTCGTAGCCGGGGGTGACCGGGCTGAGGATGGTGGTGGCGATCTCGGTGCTGTAGGCGCCACCGCTGATCGTCTGGAGCTGCTGGTGCGGCCACGCCCAGTTGATCGCCTGGCGGACCTTGACGTCCGTGATGCGGGTGGTGTTGATCGGCCAGTAGTAGGTGACCGTGTCGACCCGGGTGAGGACCCGCTTCTTGTACTCGGCGTTGGTGAGCACCTGCGCGATGCGCTCGGGGGCGATCTCGTTGAAGATCGACATCGTGTACTGGTCGTTGCCCTTGTCCGCGATGTAGCGGTCGGTGGAGGCGACCAGCTCGAAGCCGAACTGGAAGTGGAAGCTGTCCGGGTAGGCGTTGCGGATCGGGTCCGTCTTCGGGTCCCAGTGCTCGTTGCGCACGAAGGTCATCGACTTGCCGACGCTGCGGCTCTCGATCTTGTACGGGCCGCAGGAGACCGGCTTCTTGTCGTACTTCTCCTTGGTGTCCAGCTTCTTCGGCACCAGGGAGTAACCGCGCATGGCCACCGTGAAGTTGAAGTCGCTGCGCGCTTCCTTCAGGCGGAAGGTGATGGTCTTGCCGTCGACCTCGATGGAGTCGAGGTGCTTGCCCTCGTAGGGGCCCTTGTACTTGTCGCCGCCCTCGAGCCAGGTCTGCACGAAGATCGGCCCCTCGGTGATGAACGGGGCGAAGATGCGCTCGAAGGTGTGGCGGACGTCGTCGGCGGTGACCTCCGAGCCGTCCTCCCACTTCAGGCCGTCCTTCAGGGTGAAGGACCAGGTCTTGCCGCCGTCCTTCATGGTGCCGGCGTCGGTGGCGGCGTCGCCGACCAGGGTGGTGACGCCCTTGTCGTCGATCTTGTAACCGGTCAGACCGCGCATGATCGGCACGGTGATGGCGGCCTCGGTCGAGATGTAGATCTGCGCCGGGTCCATGTGGTCCATGTCGAACTGGTCCAGCGAGTAGATCGTCCCGCCCTTGACGGCGCCCTTGACCTCGGGGGCCGGACCGGCCGAGTCGGCCTTGGAGCCGACCTTGATGTCGATGGTCTCGCTGCCGCTGACCTTGGGGCCGTCGTGCTTGGCGGAGGAGCCGGAGCCGCCGTCCCCGCCGCCGCACGCGGTCAGCACCGAGGAAGAAGCCGCGACCACACCGGTGGCGATGAGGAAGTTTCTACGTGAGAAAGACATGAGGCACCTGCCAGAGAAGGACAAACGGGACGGGACGGCCGGCCGGACGGCGTTGGACGAGCCGGATGGATCGGAAGGGTCAGCGCTTGCTCTTCGGGTCGAGGGCGTCGCGCACCGAGTCACCGAGGAGGTTGAAGGCGAGGACGAAGACCACCATCGAGACGCCCGGGAAGAGCATGAAGGTGAGGTCCTCGGTGTAGAACTGGGCGCCGCGCTGGATCATGACGCCCCAGTCCGGGGTCGGGTCGATGATGCCGACGCCGAGGAAGGCCAGACCGGCCTCGGCGGTGACGAACGCCGGGAGCATCAGCGTGGACTGGATGATGATCGGCGTCCACAGGTTGGGCAGCAGCTCCTTGAAGACGACCCGGAACGGGGACGCACCCGTGACCTTGGCCGCCTCGACGAACTCCCGTTCGCGCAGGCCGAGGACCTGGCCGCGCAGCAGTCGGGCGAGGGAGGCCCAGCCGAAGGCCGACAGCACCAGGATGAGCGAGACGGCGCGCAGCGAGGTCGGGATGTTCTCGTCGTCCGCGATGAACAGGCCGTAGACGACCGGCATGAAGGCGATGAAGAAGAGCGTGGACGGGAACGAGAGCAGGATGTCGATGACCCGGCTGACGAAGTAGTCCGTCTTGCCGCCGAGGTAGCCCGCCGTGATGCCGACGACGACACCGACGAGCGAGGTGAGCAGGGTGGCGGCCACCGCGATGCCCAGCGACGTGCGGATGCCGTACAGCAGGAACGTGAACACGTCCCGGCCGAGCTGCGGCTCGACGCCGAACCAGAACTCACCGCTCATGCCGCCGTTGGGGCCGGCCGGGTAGGAGAAGGGGTTCAGCAGTTCCGGGCGCTCACTGGCGTACGTGGTGTACGGGTTCTTGCCGTAGAGCTTGGCTATGAGGGGGGCCGCGAGCGCGATCACGAAGAAGAAGATCACGATGCACGCGGATATGACACCCGTCTTGTCCCGCTTGAAGCGGGTCCAGGCCAGGCGCCCGGGTGAACGGCTCTCGCTGCCCTGAGGAGTGGCGGGCGTGGGCGACTTGACGACGCTCTCGTCGGTCACCTCGAGCGGGGCAGCCGCTGATGGAGTTGGGGGGGTCATGGTGCTCCTGGCCCAAGGGAGGGTCTGATGACTCCGCAGGGCGTCCCCCTACGGGCTACGCCGGACTTTTTCAACGCAATTCGTCCAAGGTCAATAAAATCCAGACCGGCTTGACGCGCTCTTTACCTTCTTTACCTGTCATTGGCCAAAAAGTAGCTACGCGTGTAGCGGGTTGTGATGGATCTGTGCCTTAGATCGGACCAACTTCACTAATCGGTCAAGACGTTCGTTATGCGGACGCGAGGTCGTCGGAATGCGTACACCGGAGGTTCGCATTCCAACGGTTTGGCATTGCTTGGCGAAGAACTGTTGCGCCGGCGTCCGAGATCGTCCACAGCGCGCCGGGGGAGCGCGCTCCGCAGCCTCACCGACCCCGGCACCCTGGATGTGGGATCCCTCCAAAAGACGGAGTGGCGGACGAAGGAACGCCCCGTCCGTTCTCGTTTGGCGGACCTCCGAACCCGTACGGACCGGACGGATATGCGCCGAGGTACGCGCCCCCTGATCCTGACCGGTAACGCGGCAACGTACGAGTCAGGGCACGAGGAGGCACTCCATGCGCGGATCCACGCACGCCGGACGGGCCGCATGCGCGGTGGTGGCAGCCCTCGCCGCGACGTCCTGCGGAGGCGGGGGCGGCAGCGGAGACACCGGCGCGGTGCTCAGCTCCTCCTGGGGCGACCCCCAGAACCCGCTCGAGCCGGCCAACACCAACGAGGTGCAGGGCGGCAAGGTTCTCGACATGATCTTCCGGGGGCTGAAGAAGTACGACCCGGAGACCGGCGAGGCGAAGAACATGCTCGCCGAGAGGATCGACACCTCCGACTCGCAGAACTTCACCGTCACCGTCAAGGACGGCTGGACCTTCAGCAACGGCGAGAAGGTGACCGCCCAGTCCTTCGTGGACGCCTGGAACTACGGCGCGAGCCTCAGGAACAACCAGCGCAACGCGTACTTCTTCGCCTACATCGACGGCTACGACAAGGTCCACCCGGAGGGCGGGGGCAAGCAGAGCGCCGACACGCTCTCCGGACTGAAGGTCACCGGCCCCCGCACCTTCACCGTCCGACTCAGCCAGAAGTTCTCGACCTTCCCCGACACCCTCGGCTACCCCGCCTTCGCCCCGCTGCCCAGGGCGTTCTTCGACGACCACGACGCCTGGCTGAAGAAACCGGTCGGCAACGGCCCGTACATGGTCGACCACTACACCCGCGGCTCCCAGATGTCCCTCAGGAAGTGGGACGGGTACCCCGGCCCGGACAAGGCCCGGAACGGCGGCGTCGACCTGAAGGTCTACACCGACAACAACACGGCCTACACCGACCTGATGGCGGGCAACCTCGACCTCGCCGACGACGTCCCCGCCGCCCAGCTCAAGAACGTCAGGAGCGACCTCGGTGACCGGTACATCAACACCCCGGCCGGCATCCTCCAGACCCTCGCCTTCCCGTACTACGACCGCGACTGGAACAAGCCCGGCTCCGAGAAGGTCCGCAAGGGCCTGTCCATGGCGATCGACCGCAAGCAGATCACCGACACGATCTTCCGCCAGACCCGCACCCCGGCCACCGACTGGACCTCCCCCGTCCTCGGTGCGGACGGCGGATACCAGGCCGGCCTGTGCGGCGAGGCCTGCGAGTACCAGCCCGACGAGGCGAAGAAGCTGGTCAGGGACGGCGGGGGCCTGCCCGGCGGCCAGGTCAGGATCACCTACAACGCCGACACCGGCTCCCACAAGCAGTGGGTCGACGCGGTCTGCAACTCCATCAACAACGCCCTGGACAACGACCGCGCCTGCGTCGGCAACCCGGTCGGCACCTTCGCCGACTTCCGCAGCCAGATCACCGACCGCAAGATGAGCGGCCCGTTCCGGGCGGGCTGGCAGATGGACTACCCGCTCATCCAGAACTTCCTCCAGCCGCTCTACTACACCAACGCCTCCTCCAACGACGGCAAGTGGTCGAACAAGGAGTACGACGGCCTCATCGACAAGGCCAACGGCGAGACCGACGCCGCCCAGGCGATCAAGACCTTCCAACAGGCCGAGGGGGTCGTCCGGGACAACATGGCCGCCATCCCGCTCTGGTACCAGAACGGCAGCGCCGGCTACTCGCAGCGGCTGTCCAACGTGAAGCTCAACCCGTTCAGCGTCCCCGTGTACAACGAGATCAAGGTCGGCTGAGGGGGCGCCATGGGACGGTACGTCGTCCGGCGGCTGCTCCAGATGATCCCGGTCTTCATCGGGGCCACGCTGCTGATCTTCCTGATGGTCAACGTGATGGGCGATCCCATCGCGGGACTCTGCGGCGACCGGGAGTGCGACCCGGCGACCGCCGCCCAGCTGCGGCACGAGTTCGGTCTCGACCAGCCCGTGTGGCGGCAGTACGTCACCTACATGGGCAACGTCTTCACCGGCGACTTCGGCACCGCGTTCAACGGCCAGCCGGTCACCGAGCTGATGGGGACGGCGTTCCCGGTCACCATCCGGCTGACCATCGTGGCGATCGTCTTCGAGGTCGTCGTCGGCATCGTCCTCGGGGTCGTCACCGGCCTGCGCCGAGGACGCCCCGTCGACACCGGAGTCCTGCTGCTCACCCTCGTCGTCATCTCGGTCCCCACCTTCGTCACCGGCCTGCTGCTCCAGCTCCTGCTCGGCGTCACATGGGGCTGGATCGACCCGGCCGTGTCCACCGAGGCAGCCATCGGCGAGCTGATCGTCCCCGGCCTGGTCCTCGCCTCGGTCTCGCTGGCGTACGTCACCCGCCTGACCCGTACCTCGATCGCGGAGAACCGGCGCTCCGACTACGTCCGCACCGCCATCGCCAAGGGCCTGCCCCGCCACCGGGTCATCACCCGGCACCTGCTGCGCAACTCCCTGATCCCCGTCGTCACCTTCATCGGCACCGACATCGGCGCCCTGATGGGCGGGGCCATCGTCACCGAGCGGATCTTCAACATCCACGGCGTCGGCTACCAGCTCTACCAGGGCATCCTGCGCCAGAACACCCAGACCGTCGTCGGCTTCGTCACCGTCCTGGTCCTCGTCTTCCTCGTCGCCAACCTCCTCGTCGACCTCCTGTACGCCGTACTCGACCCGAGGATCCGCTATGCCTGAGCAGCAGCCCTACGAGCCCGAGCGCGCCATCGCCGGCACCGGCATGGGCGGGACGATGGACCTCGGCGCGAGCGAGGCGGTGACGCTGGAGAAGACCCCGGGAGGTCCAGAAGGCCCGGGAGGCACGGGCGGACCGGCCGGCACCGGCCCCCAGGACAAGCCCCGCAGCCTCTGGTCCGACGCCTGGCACGACCTGCGCCGCAACCCGGTCTTCGTCGTCTCGGCGCTGGTGATCCTCTTCCTGGTCGTCATCTCCGTCTGGCCGTCCCTGATCGCCTCCGGCAGCCCCCTCAAGTGCGACCTGGCCAAGGCCCAGGAAGGCTCCCAGTCCGGGCATCCCTTCGGCTTCAACGGCCAGGGCTGCGACGTCTACACCCGCACGGTGTACGGCGCCCGCACGTCGGTGGCGGTGGGTGTGCTGGCGACGCTCGGGGTGGCGGTGCTGGGCAGCGTGCTCGGCGGGCTCGCCGGGTTCTTCGGCGGCGCGGGGGACGCGGTCCTGTCCCGGATCACCGACGTCTTCTTCGCGATCCCGGTGGTGCTGGGCGGTCTGGTGCTGCTGTCCGTGATCACGAGCAACACGGTGTGGCCGGTCATCGGCTTCATCGTGCTGCTCGGCTGGCCGCAGATCTCCCGCATCGCCCGCGGATCCGTCATCACCGTCAAGCAGAACGACTACGTCCAGGCCGCCCGCGCCCTCGGCGCCTCCAACTCCCGCCTCCTGCTGCGGCACATCGCGCCCAACGCCGTCGCCCCCGTCATCGTCGTCGCGACCATCGCGCTCGGCACCTACATCTCCCTGGAGGCGACCCTGTCCTTCCTCGGCGTCGGCCTCAAACCGCCCAGCGTCTCCTGGGGCATCGACATCTCCGCCGCCGCCCCCTACGTCCGCAACGCCCCGCACGCACTCCTCTGGCCCTCCGGAGCCCTGGCCGTCACCGTCCTCGCGTTCATCATGCTCGGCGACGCGGTGCGCGACGCCCTCGACCCGAAGCTGAGGTGAGCCGCCGCCATGCTGCTCGACGTACGCGACCTGCACGTGGAGTTCCACACCCGGGACGGTGTCGCCAAGGCCGTCAACGGCGTCAGCTACGGCGTCGACGCGGGCGAGACCCTGGCCGTCCTCGGCGAGTCCGGCTCCGGCAAGTCCGTCACCGCCCAGGCGGTCATGGGCATCCTCGACGTCCCGCCCGGCCGGATCACCGCGGGCGAGGTCCTCTTCGAAGGCCGGGACCTGCTGAAACTGAAGGAGGAGGAACGCCGCAAGGTCCGCGGCGCCGAGATGGCGATGATCTTCCAGGACGCGCTGTCGTCGCTGAATCCCGTCCTGACCGTGGGCGACCAGCTCGGCGAGATGTTCACCGTGCACCGCGGCATGTCCCGCAAGGACGCTCGGACCAGGGCCGTCGAGCTGATGGACCGCGTACGCATCCCGGCCGCGAAGGAGCGGGTGCGGCAGTACCCGCACCAGTTCTCCGGCGGCATGCGCCAACGCATCATGATCGCCATGGCGATGGCCCTGGAACCCAAGCTGATCATCGCCGACGAACCGACCACCGCCCTCGACGTCACCGTCCAGGCCCAGGTCATGGACCTCCTCGCGGAACTCCGGCGCGAGCTGCGCATGGGCCTCATCCTCATCACCCACGACCTGGGCGTGGTCGCCGACGTCGCCGACAAGATCGCCGTCATGTACGCGGGCCGGATCGTGGAGACGGCACCGGTCCACGACATCTATAAGTGCGCCGCTCACCCCTACACCCGCGGCCTGCTGGAGTCGATCCCGCGCCTCGACCAGAAGGGCCGGGAGCTCTACGCCATCAAGGGCCTGCCGCCCAACCTGACCCGCATCCCGCCCGGCTGCGCCTTCCATCCCCGCTGCCCCATGGCCCAGGACGTCTGCCACACCGACGTACCGCCGCTGTACGACGTCACCGAATCCGACGCGGAGCGGGGCAGCGCCTGCCACTTCTGGAGGGAGTGCCTGCATGGCTGAGACCACCGAGCCGATCCTCGAAGTCCGCGGCCTGGTCAAGCACTACCCGCTGGCCTCCGGCATCCTCTTCAAGAAGCAGGTCGGCGCGGTCAAGGCCGTCGACGGCGTCGACTTCGAGCTGGCCCGCGGCGAGACCCTGGGCATCGTCGGGGAGTCCGGCTGCGGCAAGTCCACGGTCGCCAAGATGCTGGTCAACCTGGAGAAGCCGACGGCCGGCGAGATCCGCTACAAGGGCGAGGACATCACCAGGCTCTCGGGCCGGGCCCTGAAGGCCGTACGCCGGAACATCCAGATGGTCTTCCAGGACCCCTACACCTCCCTCAACCCCCGCATGACCGTGGGCGACATCATCCAAGAGGCGTACGACATCCATCCGGAGGTGGCCCCGAAAGGGGACCGGCGCGGACGGGTCCAGCACCTGCTGGACGTGGTCGGCCTGAACCCCGAGTACATCAACCGCTACCCGCACCAGTTCTCCGGCGGCCAGCGCCAGCGCATCGGCATCGCGCGCGGGCTGGCGCTGCGCCCGGAGATCATCGTCGCCGACGAACCGGTCTCGGCCCTCGACGTGTCGGTCCAGGCCCAGGTCATCAACCTCATGAGCCGCCTCCAGGACGAGTTCGACCTGTCCTACGTCTTCATCGCCCACGACCTGTCGATCGTCCGGCACATCTCGGACCGGGTCGGCGTGATGTACCTCGGCCGCATCGTGGAGACCGGCCGCGACGCCGAGATCTACGACCACCCCACGCACCCCTACACCCAGGCGCTGCTGTCCGCCGTACCCGTGCCCGATCCGGAGGCCCGGGAGCACCGCGAGCGGATCATCCTGGCCGGTGACGTCCCGTCCCCGACCAACATCCCCTCCGGCTGCCGCTTCCGCACCCGCTGCTGGAAGGCCCGGGAGCGCTGCGCCCTGGAGGTGCCCGCGCTGGCGGTGCCCGCCGAGTTCCGGGACGTCTCCGGCCCCGCCGCGCACGACTCGGCCTGTCACTTCGCCGAAACCCTGCCGATGTGGCGCTCCGCGCCGGGGAAGGTGGTGCCGCCCGAGACGGAAGGCGAGGGCAACGGCAGCGGGCCGGGGTGACATGGCGCTCCCCGGCCCGCTTACGGCACCCGCACGGCCGTACGCCGATCAGCGTGCCGTGTCCGTATATCGGTACCGCTTCGGCGAAGTTGCCCGCGTGTTAAGGCGGTTGGTGCCTTCGGGTGAGGTCAGCCCAGCGACCGCTTCAGGAAGTCCACCTGGAGCAGCAGCAGGTTCTCGGCAACCGACTCCTGCGGGGTCATGTGCGTGACCCCGGACAGCGGAAGCACCTCGTGCGGGCGGCCGGCGGCCAGCAGTGCCGAGGACAGGCGCAGGGAGTGGGCGACCACCACGTTGTCGTCCGCCAGTCCGTGGATGACCATCATGGGGCGGTGCGGCTCGGCGGCGTCCACCAGGCCCGCGTCGTCGATCACCGAGTTGCGGCGGTAGACCTCCGGCTGCTCGTCCGGGTGGCCGACGTAGCGCTCCTGGTAGTGGGTGTCGTACAGCCGCAGGTCGGTGACCGGGGCCCCCACGACCGCCGCGTGGAAGACGTCGGGCCGGCGCAGCGCCGCCAGGGCGGCCAGATAACCGCCGAAGGACCAACCACGGATGGCGACGCGGTCCAGGTCGAGCGGGAAGTCGGCGGCGAGGGCCTGGAGCGCGTCGACCTGGTCCTGGAGGACGACAGCGGCCACGTCGTCCTTGATGGCCTTCTCCCAGGCGGGGGAGCGTCCCGGAGTGCCCCGCCCGTCGGCGACGACCACCGCGAACCCCTGGTCGGCGAACCACTGGGAGGTGAGGTGGGCGTTGTGCGCGGCCACCACGCGCTGGCCGTGCGGACCACCGTACGGGTCCAGGAGAACGGGGAGGGGGGTGTCACCGTGGTAGTCCCTTGGCATAAGCACGGCGCACGGGACACGGCGTGCGCCCCCTTGGGTGAGCGTCACGCGCGGGGACAAACCGGGGTCTTCGGCGTAAGAGGTGACGATCGCCGTGAGCTTTCCGTCCCGCAGAACCTGCGCCCGGGCCCCCGGTCGAGCGAGCGTCGCGGAGAGGAGCACGGTCACGCCCCCGGCGCGCACCGCCGAGTGCACGCCGGGCTCCTGCGAGAGGCGCTCCACACCGAGTTCGTTCACCCGGTACACGTGCACCTCGCCGATCTCCGGGTCGGCCGCCTCCTCGCCCGCCGACGCGGAAACCAGCACGTCGTCGCCGGAGACGTCCAGCACCGCCCGCAGATGCAACTGAGCGCCGGTGAGCGGACGGTCACCGACCGCCAGTACCCGCGCGCCACCCTCGTCGGCGATCCGCACGAGCTGTCCGGAGGGGCTCCAGCAGGGCACACCGGGGAAGAGTTCCAGCCAAGTTGGATCTTCGTCGGCGTGCACCATCCGGGTCGTACCGGACTCGGTGTCCACGGCCAGGAATACCTGGCTGCGCTGGTCGCGCGCCTGTACGAGGAGGAGCGGCGCCCCCGCCGCTGACCAGTGCACTCGCGCCAGATACGGATACCGCGCCCGGTCCCAGAGGACCTCCGTGCGCCCCCCGTCCAGCCCGATCACGAACAGCCGTACGTCCGCGTTGGCGGTGCCCGCCGCCGGGTACGGCACGTGGTGTGGATCACGCTCGGGGTGGGCCGGGTCGGAGATCCACCACCGGCTGACCGGCGTGTCGTCCACGCGTGCCACCAGCAACCGGTCCGACTCCGGACCCCACCAGAAGCCCCGGCTGCGCCCCATCTCCTCGGCGGCGACGAACTCGGCGAGCCCGTAGGTGACGCCCTCCGCGTCCGCCTCGGCCAGCGCCCTGTCGCCGTCCCCCTCGGCACCCACGACCCGCAGAGCGCCTCGGGCGACGTAGGCGATGTGCCGTCCGTCGGGGGAGGGCCGCGGGTCGATCACCGGTGCGGGGGTGGGCAGTTCGCGCGCCGTCCCGGCCCGCAGTTCGGCCGCGAAGAGCCGCCCTGACAACGCGAAAGAGGCCAGTTCGACGGCGGAGTCGGTGGCGTAACCGACGATGCCGGCGCCGCCCTCGCGACTGCGCTCACGCCGTGCCCGTTCCTCGGGCGACAGATGCTCCTCGGCGCCGCCCAGGAGGGCGCGCGGGTCGGCGGCGACGCGCTCCCCGCCCTCCTCGACGTCGAGGACCCACAGCGAGTTGGCCCGGTCCGTACCGGTACCGGAGCGGAGGAAGGCGACCCGGGAGCCATCGGGTGCCACGGTGAACGAACGCGGCGCGCCGAGCGTGAACCGCTGGGTGCGGGCGTGCCGTTTGGGGAAGGAGTCGGACTCGGTCGTCATGCCTTGACCATATTGGCCATGCGCCCCCTTGTGCGGCCGTGCGCCGAGAGATGCGCGCGCACGGATAGTTATGATCACTAGCGCATAGTGGGTATCAACCAGATGCCCGCTGCGTGGATTTATCTGCCCCAAGGTTCGACTGCGTCCGACCCCCCCATGTCCCTGGGCCTATTGGAGGTGAGCCGCCGTGGCACTCTCGATTTCGGCGGTTGTGCTGCTGGCGATCATCGTCTTCCTGCTGGTCAAGAAATCAGGCTTGAAGGCGGGGCACGCGGTCGTGTGCATGCTCCTCGGCTTCTACCTGGCCTCCTCGACCGTCGCTCCCACGATCAGTGAGCTGACGACGAACATCGCGGGGATGATCGGCAGCATCAAGTTCTGACGGCAGGACAGGCGGTGGCGGCGGCCGTTCCTCCTCGGCTCAGTCCTGGGCGGCGACGTCCAGGGCGGTTCCGTACAGCCGGGAGACCCTGATCAGGATCACCACACGGCGGTCGGGCAGTGGCTGTTCGCCGGGGGCCGCCCCGTCCGCCGGGTCCACTGTCTCCGCCTCGCCCTCCGCCACGGCGAACGACCAGACTCCCGGCCGCTGACGTGCAGTGAGGCGTGCGGGTCGCGGCGCAGTCGGCGGACCTTGAGGCGGTCGGCGGTGGAGCGCCCTTCACTCGGGCCGGGCGCCGGCCAGGAAGGAGGTCCACGCCTCCGGCGCCAGAGCGAGCCGGGGCCCGGCACCGGCGTGCTTGGAGTCACGGACGTGGACGGTCCCGGGTTCGACGGCGACCTCTACGCAGGAGTCGCCCTCGCTGCCGCTGCTGTGGCTGCTCTTGAACCACGCCAGGTCGGTGCTGCGCATCATGTGTCCCCCAGCAGTTGTTCGATGAAGGCCGTCGACTCACGCGGGGTGAGAGCTTGGGCCCGGATGATTCCATACCGAAGTTCCAGGATACGGAGTTGCCTTGGGTCGGACACCGGTCGGCCGTTGGCCACTGCTGGGGAGCGTCCGACCGCCGAGCCGTCTCCGAACTTCAGTACTTCGATGCCGCCGTCCACTCCGGCATGTTCCTCACGGTCCATCGGCATCACTTGCAGCTCGACGTTGCGCAGTCCGCATGCCTCAAGCAGGTGCGCAAGCTGGCTGCGCAGGGCCGGCTTGCCGCCCAGTGGTCGTCGAAGCGACCACTCCTCCAGCACGAAGCTGAGTTCAGGTGCCGGATCCCGTTCGAAAATCGTTTTGCGGGAGACGCGGGCTGCGATGAACCGCTCCACCTCTTCAGCCGCGTAGGTCGGACGCCGCATCGAAAGAAGGGCACGTGAGTACTCCGGGGTCTGCAACAGCCCGTGGATGTGCAGCGGGTCGTACAACTGCAACTCCACCGCCCGCGCCTCCATCTGTGCGAGATCCCGCACCTTCTTCGGGTACCGGACCTTCTTCACGTCCTCCTTCATCGCCGAGATGAGCCCGCCCGCGTCCAGCAGCCGGTCCGCCGTGTCCAGGTAATCGAGGCGGGGGATCCGCTTCCCGCCTTCGATCTTGTAGACCATGTCCTCGCCGTACCCGACCGCCACCGCGAAGTCGGCGGCCCGCATCCCCGCCGCCTCGCGCCGCAGCCTGAGCTGCCGCCCCACCGTGGCGATCACGGCGAGGGCCCAGTCGTCGTTGGGGTCCACCTCCCAGCCCGGCTCGTCCACCTGCTCCGTCTCGACGTCCACCGACATCTCGCGCCCCTCCGTAGTACCGCGCCGTACCGCGACGCCCTACCCATGGCAACGCCGTCGACCGCCCGGACGGCACTGGACAAGCCCTGGACAGTCGTGCCGGGCCGCGCTACGAGGACGAGGACTCGGCCTCATAAGGTGGGGGCATGACGGAACTCCCCGCCCGGCGTCTGCTGCTGGTGCACGCGCACCCGGACGACGAGTCGATCAACAACGGCGTCACCATGGCCAGGTACGCGGCCGAGGGCGTCCACGTGACGCTGGTCACCTGCACCCTCGGCGAGCGGGGCGAGGTCATCCCGCCCGAGCTCGCGCACCTGTCCGGACCCGCGCTGGGCGGACACCGACGGGGTGAACTGGCGGCCGCCATGCGCGCACTCGGCGTCGACGACTTCCGGCTCCTCGGCGGGCCGGGCCGGTTCGCCGACTCCGGGATGACGGGCCTGCCCGACAACG
Organism: Streptomyces lancefieldiae; assembly: GCF_031845825.1. NCBI lineage: Bacteria > Bacillati > Actinomycetota > Actinomycetes > Kitasatosporales > Streptomycetaceae > Streptomyces > Streptomyces lancefieldiae. The sequence goes on from NZ_JAVRFH010000042.1 coordinate 67,173, forward strand.
ACGACCCCGGCTGCCTGTGGCAGGCGGACGTCGACCGGGCCGCCGCGCTCCTGGTCGAGGTGATCCGCGAGGTACGACCCCAGGTCCTCGTCACCTACGACTCCGACGGCGGCTACGGCCACCCCGACCACGTCCAGGCCCACCGCATCGCCATGCGCGCCGCAGAGCTGGCGGCCGAGGCCGGCTGCCCGATCGCCAAGGTCTACTGGAACCGCGTACCGCGCACCGTCGCCGAGGACGCCTTCGCCCGCCTCCGCGACGACCTGCCCGGCCTGCCCTTCGAGAAGGCGGCCGGCATCGAGGACGTACCGGGCGTCGTCGACGACGAGCGGATCACCACCGAGATCCGCGGCGAGGGCACCCCGTACGCCGCCGCCAAGACCGCCGCCATACGCGCGCACGCCACGCAGATCACCGTGGCCGAGCCGTACTTCGTCCTCTCCAACGAACTGGCCCAGCCGGTCTTCACCACCGAGTACTACGAACTGGTGCGCGGCGAGCGGGCCGGTGACGGCGAGGAGCGAGAGAGCGACCTCTTCGCCGGCGTCGCTCTCTCGCCCGCCGGGACCGGGACCGAGGAGGCGTCATGAGCGGCCGCACCGAGCCGACCTCGGCCCTGGCCCAGCCGCTGCGGGCGCCGTCCCTCGGGCGGGCCGCCCTCTACCTGGGGCTCTTCGTGTCCGGCGCCCTCGTCGGTGTGGCGGGCGCACTGGTGCAGCCCGCGTGGTTCCCCGGAGGGCTGCTGCTCGCGCTGGCCGCCGAGGCGGGGCTGTGCATCGGCGCGGGACGGGCCGTGGGCCGCCGTGGCGGTGCCGTCGCGCCCGCCGTCGGCTGGGCCCTGGCCGTAGTCCTGCTCACCAGCAGCCGGCCCGAGGGCGACTTCCTCTTCGCCGCCGGAAGCGGTTCGTACCTCTTCCTGCTCGGCGGTATCGGCGTGGCTGTGATGTGCGCCACCCTCGCGCCGGTGCGGCAACCGGACGGCGACGCCGACCGACTTCGCAAGTGACGTACTACTTCGCCGTCGCGCGGTCGTGCGAGTCCGGTGTGGGTTTCCCCGGCGGTCACGGGATACGTGTGAGAAGCGGCCAGTATGGTGGTGCGCGCCGCCGAGCCGCCCGCTTTCTGGTGTGACGGGCGGCGGAGCCAACCGGGAGAACCTGCCTTGAGTCGTGAAACTGACAGTTCGTCCTCCGGGCCCCACGGGCGCGGCGGAGCCGCCTACCCCTCGGGCACCCCGCCCTACGGGACACCCGTGGCTTCCGACGCCGGTGTGGACGCGGGCCGTTCGGCCTCGCGGCCGGAGGACCGCAAGACCGAGACGACGCTGACGACCCGCATCCGGATCAACATCCCCGGGTCGCGGCCCATTCCGCCGGTCGTCATGCGCAAGCCCGTCGCGGACGCCGAGGGCGACACCGTCGACACGGAGCCGGCCGAGCGGCCCGCGCCGAGCGCCGCCGCGCCCGCGGGCCCGGCCCCCGAGACTCCGGCCGAGCCCGCTCAGCCGGCCGAGGAGAAGCCGACCAGCGACTGGTTCGCGCCGCGCAAGTCCGGTTCCGGCAAGGGCGTCCAGGGTGGCGGCTCCACCAACGGCGCCGGTCTGCCCGGGGGTTCCGGGACACCGGCCGGCGGCCCGGGTGCGCCGGGTGCCGGTCCTTCAGGCGCGGGCGCCGGTGCGCGGCCGGGCGGCGGGAGTGGCCGCCCCGGTGGCGTCGTCGGCTCGATGAACGTGCCGGGCGGCTCCCGGTCCGGCTCCACCAACGGCGCCGGTCTCTCCGGGGCGACCGGCGGGCCCGTGGCGCCCGGACACGGGGGCGGCACCGGCTCCTTCGACGTGACCGAGGCACTGGCGGCCGGACCACTGGGCAACGGCACCGGCAACGGCACCGCCACCGGCACTCGCCCGGGCACCGACGGCGGCATCGAGCCGCGCCGCGACGACCTGCCGTACTTCTCGGGCAACGAGCACGGAGCCCCGAACCACGCGAGTGGCCCCCACAGCGCGTCCCCGTACGGCGGCCCCCAGGGCCCCGCCGGCCCGACCGGCGGCCCGGTCACCGGAGAGGGCCGGCTGACGCCCCCGCCGGCCGGTGGCAGCGGCGACTTCGGCGTGCCCGGTGGCCCCGGCCCCCAGCGCGGGTCCGCGCCGAACGGCCTGGGCGCGCCCGGCGGTCCGGCGGGCCCGGCCGGCCCGGGGGGACCGGGCAGGCCCCAGGCTCCCGGCACCGGCCGCGACGCCGCCCGCCCGGGCCCCGGCGGTGGGCTCAGCGACGACACCGCGATCCTCACCCCGCAGAAGCCGGCCCCCGAGCCGGGCACTCCCGGCTACGGCAACCCGGACAACGTCTCCGGGAACACCGTCACCAGCGGCATCCCCGTCGTGCCGAGCGACCGGACCACCCCGTTCCGGGGAGCGTCCCCCGACGGGCCGCTGCCGCACACGCCGCCCAAGCTGCCCGAGCCGGTCTCCGAGCCCCCGGCGGGCTCCGCCAAGTCGGCCAAGCCCGCCAGGAAGAAGGGGCGGAAGAAGCTTCCGCTGCTCGTCGGCGGTCTGGTCTTCGTCGCCGGTGTCGTCTACGGCGCCGGTCTGCTCATGAACCGCTCCGACGTCCCCAAGGGCACCACCGTGCTCGGCGTCGACATCGGCGGCGGCACGCGCGACGACGCCGTGGAGAAGCTGGACGACGTCCTCGGCGCCCGCGCGAGCAAGCCGCTCAAGCTGGCGGTGGGGGGCGAGACCGTCTCCCTGAAGCCGGACCAGGCGGGGCTGCAGCTCGACACGCAGGCCACGGCCAGCGCGGCGGCGAAGAGCGACTACAACCCGGTCTCCGTGGTCGGCTCGCTCTTCGGGCAGCAGCGGGTCGTCGACCCGGTCATGCCCGTCGACGAGGAGAAGCTCCACGCCGCCCTGGGCAACGCCGCCGGCGGGGCCGGATCGGTGACCGAGGGCACGATCAGGTTCGAGTCCGGCAGGGCCGTCCCGGTGTACGGCAAGGCGGGCAAGGGCATAGACGTGGCCAAGTCGACCGATGCCGTGGCGGCGGCGTACCGCGCCCAGGTGGAGACGGGCACCGCCACCCCGGTGAACGTGCCGACGACGGCCCAGCAGCCCACGGTCTCCAAGGCCGAGGTCGACCGGATGATGGCGGAGTTCGCCGAGCCGGCGATGTCGGCCAGGGTGACCGTGCAGACCGACGCGGCGCACTCCATTCAGATGAGCCCGGAGAAGTCGCTGTGGAAGTTCCTCAGGGTCACGGCCATCGACGGCAAGCTCGTCGACAAGCCCGACCTGAACGCCCTCAAGGAGCTCTACGGTCAGACGTTCGACGGCGTGCTCATCACCCGCGCCAACGGTGAGAAGACGGCCGTCACCCCCGAGGACGTCTACGGAGCCCTGCGCCAGGCCCTGAAGAGCAAGACCGACCGCGTGGCGGTCATCGAGACCGACCCCAGCTGACGCCGGTCCACGAGGGGGGGGCGCCCGGCACTCGCCCGGCGCCCCCCCCGTCGGG
>NZ_JAVRFH010000427.1:0-347 GCF_031845825.1 Streptomyces lancefieldiae
TGCCGAGTGGCAGGTCGTCCGGCCGTTGCTGCCGGTCCCGGCGTGGTTCCAGGGCCGGGGAGGCCGGCCGGAGAGCTATTGCCACCGCGTGATGTTGGACGCGGTGCGCTACGTGGTCGACAACGGCGTCAAGTGGGTCAATCTGCCGGCGGACTTCCCGCCGTACCGGCGGGTGCACGCTTTCGCCCGCCGCTGGCAGGTGACGGGTCTGCTCGGCGAGTTCCACGACCGGCTGCGCGACCGGGTGCGGGACAAGGAGGGCCGCTCGGTGGACCCGACGGCCGCGATCGTGGACTCGCAGTCACTGCGGGCGGCTGCGAACATCCCGCGCTCCACGTCCGGCTGGG
>NZ_JAVRFH010000428.1:0-337 GCF_031845825.1 Streptomyces lancefieldiae
ACCGTAGAGCCGTCCGCCGGCGGTCCCGGTGATCGGCCCGCATCGCCGTGCGACTTCGGCATTTCCGCACCGCTGTCCGACCGTGGGGGAGCCCGGCGGCAGGACGGCTGTGGGCACGGGCGTCCGGCCCAGGGCACCGGCCCGCTCCCGGCCGGCGCCCTGGGCCGGACGCCGCTCACGCCGCCTGTGGCTCAGCGGCCCTCGCCGCGTCGTCCGGGCGCGGGAAGTGCCCCACCTCCATGAAGAACTCCGCGTACCTCGCGAACAGGTCCGGCGTCAGAGGGGGGCAGTGCACATCGCTGCCCACGAGGGCCGCATGCGTCTCGGAGGTGTCGAT
>NZ_JAVRFH010000429.1:0-336 GCF_031845825.1 Streptomyces lancefieldiae
GGTTCGTGGCGGGGTGTGGGGCGGAGGGGGTGCGGGCACGTCGTCTGCCGGTGGACTATGCCTCGCACTCGGTGCATGTGGAGGCGTTGGGTGGTGAGCTGGAGGAGGTCCTGGCCGGTATCCGTCCCCGCACGGGTGAGATTCCGTTCTACTCGACGGTGGAAGCTGCGGTGGTCGACACGGCGGGTCTGGACGCGGGGTACTGGCTGCGGAATCTGCGTCGGCCGGTGCGGTTCCAGGAGACGGTGGAGCGTCTCCTGGCTGATGGTTTCGAGGTGTTCGTGGAGGCCGGCGCGCATCCGGTGCTGACGGGTGCGGTGCAGGAGACGGCGGAGT
>NZ_JAVRFH010000430.1:0-324 GCF_031845825.1 Streptomyces lancefieldiae
GGGCCGGCAGGTGTGTGCGGTGGGTTCGCTGCGCCGTGGTGAGGGGGGTCTGCGGCGTTTCCTGACCTCGGTGGCGGAGGCGTTCGTCCAGGGTGTCGACGTCTCCTGGCCGGCACTCTTCGAGGGCTCCGGTGCTCGCACCGTCGACCTGCCCACCTATCCCTTCCAACGCCGGCGTTACTGGCTTGGGTCGCGTTCTTCTGCGGCGGTTGTTCCGTCGGGGCCGCAGGACGGTCTGTCGTATGAGGTGGCGTGGAAGAGTCTGTCGTTGCGGGAGTCGGTGCGTCTTGACGGCCGGTGGCTGCTCGTCGTGCCCGAGCACCT
>NZ_JAVRFH010000431.1:0-318 GCF_031845825.1 Streptomyces lancefieldiae
CTCGACGGCCCGATCGTGGTGGTCTGGGACAACCTCAACACCCACCTGGCCACCGGGCTGAAGCGGTACGAGGCCGACCACGACTGGCTCACCACCGTCCGTCTTCCGCCCTACGCACCTGACCTCAATCCAGTCGAGGCCGTCTGGTCGCTGGTACGCAGGGCGATGGCCAACACCGCCTTCGACACATCCGAAGACCTCGACCGCACCCTTCGCCGCGAGTTACGCAGGATCCAGCTCCGCCCCCACCTGGTCGACGGCTGCCTGACCGCCACAGGTCTGGCTCTCACCCCACCGACCTCGCCGTGAAAACCTCAG
>NZ_JAVRFH010000432.1:0-318 GCF_031845825.1 Streptomyces lancefieldiae
GTCGTATCTCGTATGTGCTGGGTCTGGAGGGGCCGGCGGTGACGGTGGACACGGCGTGTTCGTCGTCGCTGGTCGCGTTGCATCTGGCGGTGCGGGCGCTGCGCGGCGGTGAGTGCGACCTCGCCCTCGCGGGCGGGGTGACGGTCATGGCCGAGCCAGGCATGTTCGTGGAGTTCTCGCGGCAGCGGGGACTGGCGTCGGACGGGCGGTGCAAGGCGTTCTCGGAGTCGGCCGATGGTACGGGCTGGGCTGAGGGCGTGGGTGTGCTGGCGGTGGAGCGGTTGTCGGATGCGGTGCGTCATGGGCGTCGGGTGCTGG
>NZ_JAVRFH010000433.1:0-308 GCF_031845825.1 Streptomyces lancefieldiae
ACTCTCGCCGCACCGGCCGAAAGCCCGAGTACGTCCAGTACGAGGGCTTCCGGCCGGCACGCCGAGAGCACGCACCGGACGCCGCTCCTTACCGGGCAAACGTTGCCTGCCGCGGCACTAGTAGGGCTTGGTCATGTTGGTGCGGGGTCTGGCATGTCGCGGTGACAGGTGGGGCAGGCGTCGGTCCAGGTCGCGAGGAGTATCTGCAGCTCGCGGACGACTCGGTAGAGGCTCAGGCCGACGCCGTCTCTTTTGGGGATCGGCTCAGTCGCTGGAGGGTGCAGAAGGCGTGGGCGACTGAGACGAGG
>NZ_JAVRFH010000434.1:0-288 GCF_031845825.1 Streptomyces lancefieldiae
GGAGCACACAGGTACCCCCGTGCAGCAACGCACCGAACAACTCCAACGCGAACGCGTCCCAGGACACCGGCGCACACTGCAACCACACCTGATCCGGCCCGAACGACACGAAATCCTGACCGGTAAGCGTCCCCGTCACCGCCCGATGAGGAGCCACCACACCCTTCGGCACCCCCGTCGAACCCGACGTGAACATCACACACGCCACATCCTCCGGACCCACGACCCGCCCCAGATCCCCACCCTCCAGCGAAGCGACCACCCCCGCCTCGGCATCCACGGCAACCG
>NZ_JAVRFH010000435.1:0-275 GCF_031845825.1 Streptomyces lancefieldiae
GCGACGCCATGCACGCACTCTCGCCGCACCGGGCGCAGAGCCGAGTACATCCAGTACGAGGCTCTACGCCCGGCACGCCGAGAGCACGCACCTGACGCCGCGAGGCCGCCCTCCGGGCGACGACGGGAATTGTCAGACAGGCCCTAGCTGTATTGATCACGAGCGTTGTTGACACTCGCCGGTGCTTGATCATGGCGAAGACCTCCGGTGTGGTGGAGCTGTCTAGGACTGCACCGCACGGAGGTCTTCGTGTCCCACCGTAATGCCCGGCTGAC
>NZ_JAVRFH010000436.1:0-271 GCF_031845825.1 Streptomyces lancefieldiae
CCGGCCCCCACTCGACGTGCAGGCCGGCCCCGGTCTAGCTGCCGCGGTCACCACCAGAATGCCGAGTGCGATGGCACTCGGCCTTGTTCATCTGCGCACGGATGTTGGCGATTCGCGCACGCCTTGGGTGGCAGATTGGAGCCCACTACTGAGGTTTTCGGATTGTCGTCGGGTAGTGACGGTTCATGATCCCCGCGGTATGCCGATGAGGTGAGGTATCCAGAGGGTGGGGGCCTGACCGCTGAGCGGCGGGCATTTCGTGAGGGGATCC
>NZ_JAVRFH010000043.1:0-66442 GCF_031845825.1 Streptomyces lancefieldiae
ATGGTGTCAGTCCTTCCTGAGGAGGGCCGCCGCGTTGCCGCCGCGTACGGCGTGGAAGTCGGCCTCGGACAGGTGCGCGGCGCGCAGGGCGCCGAGGGGGTCCTCGGTGCCCATGTCGAAGGGGAAGCCGGAACCCGGCAGGACCCGGTCCGCGCCCGCCACCCGGACCGACCGAGGCGAGGGCGAACGGTCCGGCGAAGAGCACGGACGCGGGTTCGGGTTTCACGGACATGTCCTCCTGATCGCGGTGGGACTAATCTGGACCCGCTGCCCGCGATCAGGGAAATAGATTCTGTGGATGACAGTCATCCACCGCAGTTATTTCCGCCGCTCGTCGCCCTACCGCAAGGGACCGATCCCGTGAACCTGGCCCGTCTCGATCTCAATCTCGTCGTCGCCCTGCGTGCCCTGCTCGAGGAGCGGAACGTCACCCGGGCCGGGCAGCGTGTCGGTCTGAGCCAGCCCGCGATGAGCGCGGCCCTGGCCCGGCTGCGCCGGCACTTCGACGACGACCTGCTGGCCCGCGTCGGCGGTCACTACGAACTGACCGCGCTCGGCCAGGTGCTCCTGGACCGCACTTCCACCGCCTACGACGTCCTGGAACGCCTGTTCTCCAGCCAGGCCGACTTCGACCCGGCCAGGGAGAACCGCGAATTCAGGCTGGTCGCGTCCGACTACGCCGTCGCCGTCTTCGGCACCGAACTCGCCCGGGTGGTGCACGCGAAGGGCCCGGGCATCCGGCTCCGCTTCTCCCAGACCCCGCCGACCGTCGTCGACGACACCGCGACCCTGCTGAGCGCCACCGACGGCGTGTTCATGCCGCACGGCGTGATCAGTGACTTCCCCGCCACCGACCTCTACGACGACCGCTGGGTGTTCCTCGTGGCGCGGGACCACGCCGACGTCGGGGACCGGCTCACCCGGGGAGACCTGGCCCGGCTTCCGTGGGTGACGTACCAGCGCACCTATGATGCCCCCGGCGTCCGGCAGCTGGCCATGCTCGGCATCGAGCCGCGCGTCGAGGTCTCCGTCGACAGCTTCCAGCTCCTGCCCCTGATGGTCGCCGGCACCCGGCGCATCGCGCTGGTCCAGGCGCGGCTGGCGCGGCTGCTGGCGCCGATCGCCGCCGTGCGGGTGATGGAGCCGCCCTACGAGGCGGTGCCGTTGCGTGAAGCGCTGTGGTGGCACCCGGTCCACACCCATGACGCGGCCCACATCTGGCTGCGCGAGACGGCCGCGGAAGTCGGGGCCCGACTGTCCCGCACGGACGAGGAGTGACCCGGTGAAGGCACCTCACCAGGTGTCGGCCCTCTCCCGGGCTGCGGTCCCGTGCGGCCCCTGGGACGCGACCGCCGGGACCCGGCGGCTGTCCCTCACGGCCCGACGGGTCCTCGGCATCCGCTGACCGGCATCCGGCCGCATGGGCGCTCCTCGGTTCGCGGAGCACCACGCGGCCGCCCGCCACCCGCCGTCGACGGGCGTTCGTCCCGGCGGTCGTGGCGGGATGCGGGAGTGCGCCATCCCGCGAACTCAGGTGACTCCGGCCGCCGCGACGGTGAGCGCGGTCCGCAGGGTCGCTTCGAGATCGGCCCGGACCGTCGCAGGGTCGGTGCCCGGGTCGGTCGATCGAGCGGCGTGGTGTTCGACCGCGACACGCAGGGCGGCATTGAGCATGGCGGCCCGGACGGCCGGCCGTACGTCGTCGGAGGGCAGGCCGGCTCGCTCGGCCAGGGCGCGCGCGAAGGCGGGTTCCGCCTCGTCGTGGGTCTGCAACCAGACCGCGCGCAGGCCCGGTTCGGTCCGGGTCAGTCGCAGCAGGGCGCCGACGTCCGGTCCGGGCAGAGCCGCATCGGTGGCCCACAGATGGTCGAAGGCGTCCTGCAGCGGCCGGCCGGGGCGCCACTCGCGCAGCGCGGTGGCGATCGCGTCGACGCCGGTCGAGAACAGCGGCCGCACGCAGCTCTCCTTGGTGGGGAAGTAGCGCCAGACGGTGCGCGCCGAGACACCGACCGCCTGCCCGATCTGCTCGCCCGTGGTCGCGTCGACGCCCTGGGCGACGAACAGGTCGACCGCGGCGCGGGCGATCTCCAGCCGGATGGCGGCCTTGCGTTCCTCGGTCAGCGGTGGCCGCCCTGTCCGTCCGCGAGCTGCGGTCATCTGTCCCTGCCCCTCCAGCGCCCGTGGTCGATGTCGTGCCATTCTCCACCCCGACTTTATGTCGCTCAGAGACATAAAGTTGTAGGGTGCTGGCGCGATGCGACAGGAAGACGTCGCGTCAGCACTTATCCGGACGGAGCACTTCATGACCGACGATGTGAACGGGCGCAGCGTGATCGTCACCGGCGCGGGATCAGGCATCGGACGGGCGGCCGCGCTCGCCTTCGCCGCTCAGGGTGACCGGGTCGTCGTGGCGGATCTCAACGCCGAGGGGGCCGGCGCGGTCGTCAAGGAGATCGACGAGGCGGGTGGCACCGCGGTGGCCGTCACGGGCGATCTGAGTGAGCAGGCCGTGGTGGACCGGGTGGCGGCCACGGCGGTGGAGCGGTTCGGCGGCGTGGACGTTCTGGTGAACAACGCCGGGATCATGGACAGCATGTCGGCCCTGGGCGACGTGAGTGACGCTGAATGGGAACGGCTGATCCGGGTCAATCTCACGGCGCCCTTCCTGCTCACGCGTGCCGTACTGCCGCACATGCTGGCCGCGGGCCGCGGCGCCATAGTGAACACCGCCTCGGAGGCCGCCCTGCGCGGAAGTGCGGCGGGTGCCGCGTACACGGCGTCCAAGCACGGCGTGGTGGGACTGACGAAGTCGCTGGCGGTGATGTACCGCAAGAACGGCATCCGCGCCAACGCCGTCTGTCCCGGTGGCACCGCGACCGCCATCTCGGTGGACGCCGACCGGACCGCGCACGGGCCCGCGGCGATCGCCCCCCATTTCGTCAACCTCGGGCGTGTGTCGCGACCGGAGGAGCAGGCGGCGGCGATTCTCTTCCTCGCCTCGAAGGCCGCGAGCAACATCAACGGCGCGATCCTGCCCGTCGACGACGGCTGGTCCGCGGTCTGACACGGCGCCGACCGGTCGCTTCCGGAACGGTCCGGCACCGCTTGCCCGTCGACGCCGGCGGCGCCCGCTCGGCGGCGTCGACAGGGGGTGGCCGCGGGGGCGTTCAGGTGCGGGCGGGAGTCCTGGGCCGGAGGGCCTGGTCCATGGACTCCTCACGCCACCGCTTCAGGAGTGCGTGGAAGGCGAAGGCGCCGTGGGGGTAGGCGGTGGGGCCGTTCGGCCGGCCGCGTCCCTCGGCGTTGTAGTAGCCGGGAGTGCACTCGGCGTGGAACCACTCGTGGTCCGGGGCGTCCTCGGCCAGGGTGGCGAGCCAGGCCTCCTCCGCCTCCCGGGACGGCTCGACGAGGCAGCCCTTCGCCTCGGCGGCAGCGACGAGTGCCGCGGCGTGGACGGCGTGCTCGTCCAGTACGTGCGTGAAGTTGACGCTCGGGGCGCTCTGCGTCCCGCCCATCTGGATCAGGTTCGGGAAGCCGTTGCTGGTGAAGCCGTGCAGCGTGCGCGGGCCCAGCGTGGCCCACGCGTCCTGCAGCCGGGTGCCGCCCCGTCCGTGCACGGGCAGTCGGCCCGAGTGGATGCCGGAGACACCGACGGAGAACCCGGTGGCGAAGATCAGGCAGTCCAGCTCGTACTCGGTGTCGCCGACCACGACGCCGTGCTCGGTCATCCGCTCGATGCCGTGGGTGTCGGCGGTGTCGACGAGGGTGACGTTGTCCCGGTTGAACGCCTGGAGGTACAGGTCGGAGAAGGTCGGGCGCTTGCACGCGTACCGGTACCAGGGTTTGAGCTTCTCCGCCGTGTCCGGGTCGGTGACGACCTCCTCGACGCGCGCGCGGATCTCGTTCATCTTGGCGGCGTCCGCGACCTCGTAGGCCGCTTCGAACGCCGCTCGGTCGGCGGGCCGGCGGAAGCTCGGCAGGAGCTTCTCCAGGAGACCGGCCGACGACGTCCACCGGTCCGCGACGCGGTCCTCCTCGGCGGACTCGCCCGAGACGATGCGCAGGAAGTTGTCGCGACGCTCGCGCGCCCAGCCGTCGTGGTCGGCGCCGACGTCCCGAGCGGTGGTGGGGCGGTTGGCGCGCACGTCGACGGTGGACGGAGTGCGCTGGAACACGTAGAGGTGTCCGGCGTCCTCGGCCAGTTTCGGGACGACCTGAATGCCGGTGGCGCCGGTGCCCACGACGCCCACACGTTTGTCCGCGAGGCCGGTCAGGCCGCCGTCCGGGGTGCCGCCGGTGTAGCCGTAGTCCCAGCGTGACGTGTGGAAGGTGTGGCCCTCGAACTTCTCGATGCCGGGGACGCCGGGCAGTTTCAGCTCGGTGAGGGTGCCGGTGGCCGTGACGACGTACGTGGCCCGGAACCGGTCACCGCGGTCGGTCGTGACGATCCAGGTCCCGGAGGTGTCGTCCCAGGTCAGCGAGGTGACCGTCGTGGAGAACAGGGCGTTTGCGCGGAGGCCGGACTGCTCGGCGATCCGCACCGCGTGGCGGCGGATCTCCTCGCCGGGCGCGTACTTCCACTCCGGCACGTACCCGGTCTCGTCGAGCATGGGCAGGTACACGTGCGACTCGACGTCGCAGTGGATGCCCGGGTAGCGGTTCCAGTACCAGGTGCCCCCGAAGTCACCGCCCTTCTCGATGACACGGACGCGCTCGACCCCTTGCCGGCGCAGCCGCGCCCCCGCCAGGATGCCGCCGAATCCGCCGCCGACGACCGCGACGTCCACCCTGTCCCGCACCGGCTCGCGCTCGGCCGGCTCTCCCGCGTAGGGGTCGGCGGCGTAGTAACCGAACTCCGCGCCGGCGCTGAGGTACTGCCGGGTGCCGTCGGGGCGTACGCGCCGCTCCCGCTCGATCCGGTAGCGCTCCCTGAGGTCCGCGAGCGCCTCGGGCGTCAGCTCCTGTGAATGTGCCATGTGGGGGGACCTGGTTCCTTCCGGTTCGCTGCCAAAAGGCCACCTCGTCCGTGAACTGGGCAAGGGATCACAGGACTTGAGAAGCCATGCACTACGGTAACAAGAACCGGACAGCCTTGTCCGGTTGGTGTGCAGGTTGCTTCCGCATACTTTCGGACAGGAAGAGTGATTCACATGCGACGACTCCCGATCCGACCGCTCGCCGGGCTCGCCGCGGTCGGCGTGCTGGCCCTCACGGGGTGCGGTACGCAGACGGCCGCCGCCCCGGCGGACCCGGGCACCGCCGCGGGGGAGCGGACGATCCACGCGCGGCAGGTCATGCGATTGACACAGGTGCACGAGCAGACCGGGATGACCCTGCTGGAGGGACCGGTCTTCGACGAGGACGGCGAACTGCTCGTCGTCGACGTCACCGCCCCGGCCGGCGAGCCGAAGGTGCTGCGCGTGAACATCCGGAAGAAGACGTCCGAGCAGGTCCACACCGACACGCGGGGCACCTACACCTCGGCCCAGTTCAGCCCGTACGACGGACGGCTCTACCTGACCGACTTCTCCCACGGCGACATCGTGAGCCTGGCCCCGGACGGCGGCGACCCGCGGACCTTCTTCTCCGGCGAGGTCGACGGCGCACGCATGAACCCCGACGACCTCGCCTTCGACCGGGAGGGCAACCTGTACGTCAGTGACTCACGCGGCATGTCCGAGGGCGAGGCGAAGGGGCGCGTGGTCCGGATCGACCGCACGGGGAAGGACGCCACCGTCCTGGCGGACGGCCTCGCCGCGCCGAACGGCATCTCCTTCGACGCGGACCACCGCGGGCTGTGGTTCAGCGAGCTGACGCAGAACCGCATCTCCTACCTCCTCCTGGACGGGGAGGGCTCCGTGGCCTCGCGGCACACCGCCGTACGCGTCGACGGCGGGATCGCGCAGACCGACTCGATCGCGGTGGACGCGGACGGCAACCTCTACCAGGGGCTGCACGGCCGCCCCGCGATGGCGGTGTACAGCAAGAACGGCGACCGCCTGGCGACCGTGGAAGTCCCGGCCCGCGCCGCCGAAGGGCTGGAGTCGGCGACCAACGTGGCCATCACGCCCGGCGGAACCCGGGCCTACATGACGGTCAGCGGGCCGGACGGGGGCTACCTGTACGCCTTCGACGCCCTGGCGAGGGGCATCCGCCAGTCCAACGGCGGCTGACCCCGCTCATCCTCCGTAGGGCCGCACGGGTCCCACCTCGACGCCGAGCAGCCGCCAGGCCGCCTGTGCCCGGCGTTCCCGGTGCTCGCGGGTGGGACCGGTCACGGCACCGGAGACCATACCGACGGCGATCATCAGGTCGTCGGGCTCCGCGGCGAGCCGATGGCCCTCCGGAAGGTGCCCGCGCAGGGCGCGCTCGACTCGCCGGGACAGTGCCGGCACGTACGCGGGGGCGGCGGAACCGCTGCCCGCCCCGTCGGCGTGCAGGATGCTGATGAACGCCGCCGATTCCGTCAGATGCCAGGTCAGCACGCCCAGGACGCCGGCCAGGTCGGTGTCCTCCGCCGCCGCCTGCTCGATCTGCCGGACGTTCTCCTCCAGAACCGCGGTCGCCACGGCGGCCCGGTCGGGGAAGTGCCGGTACAGCACGCCCTGACCGACCCCGGCCCGGCGTGCGATGGCGGACAGCGGGGCGTCCAGGCCGTGTTCCGAGTAGACCTCCCGGGCTGCGGCGATGAGGGCGGTCCGGTTGCGAGCGGCAGCCCTCGGACCGCTGTTCGCGGGCCGCCCTGCGCCGGTCATGGGTTGCTGCTTCACTCCGTGAGGGTATCGGGCCGGTCCCCGGGGGAACCCGCCGTGGATCTCTCCGACGCCGCCGGGCCGCATCCACCGCATCCCCGGATCTGCGAACGCCAGGGCGTACCCGTCCTCACCGACCGCGCCTGCACCGGCGCCGACCCCTGGACCACGACCGGGCCCAGGCCGCCCGGCGGGAACTCACCCGGGCCCGGCGCACCGTCCACCGCGCCCTCGCCCTGGAGAGGTAGTGGTCATCGTTCGACGGACCCTTGGTCCTCGGTTCCCTCGGCAGTCTGCTCCTTTTCGGGCGGCTCGGGCCGAGCCTCGGACTCGAGCGTGCCGTCCAGGCGGATTCCGCGGAACGAAGCCCAGATCACCAGGGCGCCGCCGCACACCACGGAGCAGTCGGCGAGGTTGAATACCGGCCAGTGCGGCAGTTGGATCCAGTCCACGACGTGCCTCTGCCATGGCGAGGGGTCCCGGAACAACCGGTCGGTGAGCGGCCAGTTCGCCGCTCACCTTCCGACACCCCGCCAGGGGCGACCCCTGACGTTCCGGACGGACGGAGGCGCGAACCGACTGCGGGCATGGGCGCAGAGGTGCTCGTGTTCCCGCGCCGGCGGGGCCGGCGCCGCTGGATGCTCGAGCGGTCGATGTCCTGGCCGAGGACCGGGTGGCGCTTCGGGCTTGCGGGGCACGGGCCGGCCACCGGGCCCCTGAACTCGTCGATCTTCACGTACAGTGCGGTGGTGAGGGCGTTCCACGTTCTCGTTCGTCACACAACGAAATCGACGCCCTCTCCGCGTCCGTGAAGAGGCGGACCCGCATGACAGACCGCGATGTCCTGGAGTTCCCGACGGAACGGGACCGCGTCCACGGCCTGCCCGCCGATCACACGAGCGGCCTCCTGCTGCACGCCGACGGCCTCGGCGCACCCCGGATGACGCCGCTCCACCACTTCTCCGTCGACGCGCACCTCGACCATCCCGTAGCCCACCCCGGGGATCCGTCGGTCCTCCGGGAGCGCCGGGTCGACGACGTCGACCCGGTCCGGGCCATGCGCTTCCTCGGCCCCGCCGTGGAGGAGCTCCGCGACCTGGAGAATCCCTTCGGGTCGCTGATCCCCCTTTCCGACAGAACAGATTGGAACCTCTGTGACCGGAAGATCCCCTCGTTCCGCCTGGATGACGGGAATAGTCGCCGCCGGTGTCGCCGCCGGTCTGCTCGGCACCGCGGTCCCCGTGAACGCGGTGGTCGGCGCCGCCGTCACCGACGCCTCGTACGCGTTCACCGCGAACCTGCACATCGGTGACGGCGACCAGACACGGGCCTGCTCGGGCGCGCTCATCGACGCGCAGTGGGTCCTCACGGCCGCCGCGTGCTTCGCCGCCGACCCGGTGGCGGGCGGCACGGTCACCGCGGGCAAGCCCGCCCTGAAGGCGGTGGCGACCGTCGGCCGCAACGACCTCCTGGGCACCGGCGGCCATGTCAGCGAGGTCGTCGAGCTGGCGCCGCGCGAAGGCACCGACCTCGTACTGGCCCGCCTCGCCGCCCCGGCGACCGGCGTCACGCCGGTCCCACTGGCCGCCACGCCCGTGGCCCAGGGCGAGGTCCTGAAGGCGGCGGGCTTCGGCCGTACGAGGACCGAGTGGCGCCCCGACAAGCTGCACGCCGGCACCTTCGGCGTGGACGCCGTCACGAGCGGAACCCTGTCCCTCTCGGGCGCCACCGCCGACGACGCGATCTGCGCGGGCGACACCGGCGGCCCGCTCCTGCGCCAGAAGTCCGGCGGCGGCTTCGAGCTGGTAGGCATCAACACCCGTTCCTGGCAGGGTGGCTGCTTCGGCTCGTCCGAGACGCGTACGGGCGCGGTGGCGACCCGCACGGACGGCATGCGCTTCGGCTCGGCCCTCGCGGCCGGCCAGACGCTCCGGGCGGGCGACGTCCTGGTGTCGGCCTCCGCCCGCGTGGTGATGCGTGCCGACGGCAACCTGGTCGTCACGTCCGTCGCGGGCAAGGACCTGTGGTCCACGGGCACGGCCGGCAACGCGGGCGCGGCGGCCCACTTCGGCGCGGACGGCAATCTCGTGGTGCGCGACGCCGCGGGCACCACGACTCTGTGGCAGTCCGGCACCAGCGCGACCGGCGGCGGAGCGGCCCTCCTGAACTCCGGCGACTTCGTCATCCGCGACGCGTCCGGTGCCGCCGTGTGGTCCAGCAACACCGCCGTCCGCGGCGACCTCGACCACGACGGCCGCAGCGACATGTCGGCCTGGTACGTCTTCCCGCAGGGCACGGACGCCACGTACACCTTCTCCGGCAAGCCGGACGGCAGCCTCAGCGGCTACCAGAAGACGTACACCTCGGCCGTGGGCCAGTGGGGCAACGAGCACATGAAGCGCGTCACCGGCGACTTCAACGGCGATGGCCGCGCCGACTTCGTGGCGATCCAGGGCTACGGCGACAGCAGCGTCAAGCTGTTCATCGCGCTCGGCAAGGCGGACGGCACCTACGGCGAGCCGACCAAGGCGTGGGAGGTGGTCCCCCACCACGTCACCTTCCACGAGTCCTACATGACCCCGCTGGCCGGCGACTTCAACGGCGACGGCTACGACGACGTGGCGATCTGGAACGTGGACAGGACCACGGGTGTCACCAAGCTGTGGACGCTGACGTCGAACGGCAACGGTGGTGTCGTGCGGCTGATCCCGTCCGAGTGGTCTGGCCCCAAGGGCACCTGGCTCGCCTCCCGCTCCAAGTTCGTGACCGGCGACTTCAACGGCGACGGCCGCGACGAGGTGGGCCTGCTCTACGGCCAGGGCGACAACAGCATCAGGACGTACGTCTTCCCCACCACGCCGACCGGTGTCTTCACCACCCCGGCGACGTGGTGGACGGGCCCGGCGGCCACCACGTTCGACTGGAACCGCGCCCGCCCGCGCACCGGTGACTTCGACGGCGACAGCCGCGACGACCTGATGTTCTGGTACGACCACACCGACGGCACGGACACGGTCCGGACGCTTCTCTCCACGGGCACCGCCTTCGGCCCCACGCCGAAGCTCACCCTGAGCGGCCGCCTCGACGTCTCGTCGATGCAGCTGATGGTCGGCGACTACGACGGCGACGGCCGCGACGACCTCGGCGCCATGTACGGCGACTCGTCCACCGGCGTCGTCCGCCTGTGGACCTGGACGGCCAAGCCCGACGCCATGTTCAACGGCGCCCTCCTGGGCTGGGAGTCCTCGCCGAACAGTTTCGTGTACGGCCAGACGCACTTCATGCACCCGTACTACGCCTGACTGCCCTTCACCCACCCGCAGGCCCGGCGCCCTCCCACGGCCGGGCCTGCGGCCGCCCGGGCGGCAGGTGAAGTCGGAGTCGGGTCAGTCGGTCATGCTGCCCATCTTCCAGACGGTCATGGACTTGACGGTGCTGCCGTCGCCGAAGAGGCGCAGGCCGAGGGAGTCCTGGCGGTAGGGGTAGGCACGGGTGGTGATGGACTTGTGGTTGTTCGCGTACGCCTCGATCACCGAGCGGTCGAGGAACACGTCGAGGGTGAGGGTGCCGTTGGAGAGCGTCAGCGGTCCCCTGTGGATGCCGAAGTCCGGTTCGGCGCTGGAGTTGTTCCCGGATCGTGTCCGGTCGACGCCCAGCTGTCCGGCGGGGGCGTCGTAGAACAGGCGGCTCCTTTCCTCGTCACCGGGGCTGCGGAGCACGTCGAGGCCGAACGTGCCGGCGCTGCCGCGTTCCATCGTCAGCTTGATGTGCAGCATGTCCCCCTTGATGCCGGCGAGGCGGGTGTTGGCGTCCGCGAGGGAGGTCGGCGCGGTGATGTCGAGGAGCGGTTCACCGTCGTGGAGGCGGGAGACCTCCTCGACGGGGCGGAATCCGAGGTCTCCGTCGGGCCGCATGGACAGTTCGACGGGCAGGCCCGCGTTGTGGGCCCAGCCGGCGTCGTAGTGGGCGCGTTCGGTGCGCCGGTCCTGGGCGATGCTGAAGACGAGGGAGCGTCCCTTGTCGTCCACCGTTCCGCTGGGGCCGGTGAAGTGGTCGCCGTAGTCCATGAGCCGGGGTTCGGTGGTGTCGGGGGTCCAGCGGCGGGCCTGGGCGTCCCAGGTGCCGACCCAGTAGTGGACGTACTTGCTGCTGTACTCGCCGGGGCCGGCGGGGAAGGCCGGGTTGACGAGCAGGGCCCGGCGCTCGCGGCCCTGGGCGTCCTTCCCGATGGGCAGGAAGGTGGGCAGCTCCCAGACCTGGCCGGTCTTGGGGTGGGCCGCCACGTCACCGACCATCAGGGGGCCCGAGTAGGTCCAGTCGGTGAGGTTCCTGGAGGTGTAGAGGAGGGCGGTGCCGCCGACGTCGGTGCCCGAGGTGGTCTGGACGCCGGAGCCCATCAGCTGGAACCAGGTGTCGCCCTCCTTCCAGACGAAGGGGTCGCGGAAGTCGCCGAAGCGGACCTTGCGCCCGGCACCGACGTTCAGGTCGGCGGTCTGGCTGGTGACCAACGTGGGGTGCATCTTCCACTCGACCAGGTCGCTGTCGCCGGGATCGACGGGGCGCGCGAGGCCGGTCGCCTGGTTGGGGCGCTGGGAGTCGTTGCCGGCGGTGAACAGCAGGACGGGCACGCCGTTCTCGTCGTAGGCGGCGTCGCCGGACCAGACACCGTCGGGGGCCACGCTGTCCTCGGTGGGCGCGAGGGCGACGGGCAGGTCGCGCCAGTGGACCAGGTCCTCGCTCACCGCGTGTCCCCAGGCGATGTTGTGCCAGTAGGGGCCGTGGGAGTTGTGCTGGTAGAAGAGGTGGTACTTGCCCTTGTACTGGACGGGGGCGTGGGGTTCGTTCATCCAGTGGTTCGGGGCGGTGAAATGGTAGCCCGGACGGTAGCGGTCACCGTCGTAGCGCGAACGGTCCATCTCCATCCGGGCCTTGGGGGTAACGCCGCCTGCGAAGGTCTGTACATCCTTCTGGTGACCGGTCGTGACCGACGCCGGGGTGAGGGCACCGTTGTGGATCTTCACCTCGTCGATGAGCCCGTTGAACATGTTGACGGCGAACGTGCCGTTGACGAGGGCGGGCTGGTTGTGACGGCCGATGAGCAGGGGAACGTCGGCCTCGACCAGCCGTGCGGTGGTCGGAACGGCGGTCCGGGCGACCTGCTCGCCGTTGAGGAAGAGCCTGATCGCTCCCTCACCCGGCGCGAACACGGCCGACAGGTGCGCCCACTCGCCCGCGGCCAGGGCCGCCGGCTTCGGGACCGTCGTCTCGTACCAGGCGTCACCGGTTCCGATCCCGAACTGCCACCTGCCGTGCCGGCCGACACCGAGGGAAAAGCCCCGCTTGGCCGCCTTGTCCTGCTGGTTGACGACGACGGACGGCTTGCCGTCGTCTCCCCACTCGAACGCGCGCGGCGCGACCCACGCCTCGACGCTCAGGCCGTCCGTGGGCAGCTGCGTCTGCGCCGCGGCGCGGGTGACCCAGGTGGAGTATCCGTCGAACAGCAGGGCGCCGGAGAGTACACCGTCGGCTTCGTTCTTCGGGCGCCAGAGCGGGTCGCTGTCCGGCTTGTACTGCGCGTCGGTGAAGACGTAGCTGATGGGGTCGGCGGCCTGGCTGACCCTCTCCCTGGTCGTGGTGCCCTGCCCCTCGGTGAAGTCCCAGTGGGCGGCGAGTCCCCGCTGGGAGGGGTCGGGCGCGGGGTCGGTGCCGACGCGGACGTCGTCGAGGTTGATGTGGCCCCAGCCGCCGGTGGCCCTGTCGACGGCGGTGACGCGGAGCTGTTCGCCGAGGTGTTCGCGGGCGTCCCAGGTGACGCGGCGGTAGGCCTCGTCGTCGGTTCCGGTGGCCTTGTGCAGGACGGTTCCGTCGAGGGTGGTCAGGGCGACGTGGAGGTCGTTCTCGTTACGGCCGCCGGAGACCAGCGCGCTGACCATGCCGGTGCCGGTCAGGGTGAACGGCTCGGACGTCACCGTGCCGGTGGCGGCGTCGCCGCCTGCGGCGAACCCCCACAGGTGGTAGGAGCCCTGCTGGTTGAAGCAGCAGCCCCAGCCCCAGCCCGGGTCGTCGGTGACCGCCCCGTCGAAGGCGGTTCCGGTGGTGGTCCAGCCGGTGAGGTCGCCGGACTCGAAGCCGGGGTTCGACAGGCTGGTTTCGGCCGCGTCGGCGGTCCGCGCCATCAGGGGTGATGTCAGGCCCAGGCATATCGCGAGTGCGAGCAGCAGACGCACCAGACCGTGTCCGGTCGCGGCTCTCGATGGTGCACGGGTTCGCATGGGAACCTCCGTCGGTGTGGGGTCGGGTTGATCGGGCGCAGCAGGACGTCGGCCCTGGGCACGGCACGGCCCGGGGCCGACGCGTACGTGGGGTGGGCTGGGGGTCAGACGCGCCGGACGGGGACGTTGACGTCGGCGACGTTGATGTGGCCCCAGCCCCCGTCGGCCCGGTCGACGACCTCGATGTAGATCCGGTCTCCTCTGTGGGCGGAGAGGTCCAGGACGACGCGGCGGTACTGCTCGGTGCCGCGGCCGGTGGCCTTGGCCAGTACCTTGCCGTCGTCGGCGCGGACGGCGGCCGCGTAGAGCCGGTCGGGGTCGTCGCCGCCGGACACGAGCAGGTCGATCACGCCGTCTCCGCCGAGGACCACGGTGGTGGAGCGCAGGACGCCGGTGGCGGCGTCCCCTCCGCCGGAGGGATTGAAGCCCCACAGGTGGTGGCCGGTCGGGTCGCCTTCGGTCTCGGCCTGGTGGAAGGGTCCGCCCCAGCCCCAGTCGGTGCGGGTGGTGACGTTGGCGTCGCTGAAGGTCGTGCCGGAGACGACGGTCCATCCGGTGAGGTCGCCGGTGGCGAAGTCGTGGTTGGGCAATGCGTCGACGTCCGTCGGGCGTGGCGGGTCGTACGCGGCGGGTGCGGCCGGCGTGTCGTAGGCGCCGTTCATGCGCCAGACGTCCAGGGACACGACGCGGGCCGATCCGCCTTCGCTGGTCAGGCGCAGGCCGGTGGCGTCCTCGCGGGTGGGGTAGACGCGGCTGGTGATGCTGTTGGTGCCGTTGACGTACGCCTCCAGCATCGAGCGGTCGAGCAGGACCCTCAGGGTGAGGCGCCCTCCGTCGAGTGCGACGTTGCCGCCGTGGACGCCCTTGCGGACGTCCGGGTCGAGGCTGGAGCGGCTGCGGTCGATCAGGAAGCGGCGCTCGGCCGTGTCGTAGGTCAGCAGGGTCTCCTCGGTGCGGTCGGCGCCGGCCCGGACCGCCAGGGTGATCGTCCGCGCGCCGCGCGGCTCGATGACGGTGCTGATGTCCAGCAGGTCGCCGGAGACCCCGGCGAGCCGCCGGTTCGCCTCCGCCACCGAGGTCTGCCTGATGCGGGCGAGTCTCGTACCCCGCAGACCGGCGGCCTCGGCGACCGGTTCGACCCCGAGGGTTCCGTCCTGGCGCAGGGAGAGGGACACGGGCATGCCGGCGTTGTGCGCCCAGCCGGACTGGGCGTGCTGCTGCTCGGTGCGGCGGTCCTGGGTGATGCTGAAGACCACGGAACGGCCGTCGGGGGTGACGAAGCCGGAGGGGCCGGTGAAGTGCTCGCCGAAGTCGAACTCGCGGGGTTCGTCGTGGTCGGGCACGAAGCGGTACTCGCGCTTGTCGAAGGTGCCGATCCAGTAGTACGTGTGCTTGACGGCGTTCGGGTTGAACCCCTCCCACCACGGACAGATCAGCAGGACGTGCTTGCCGGTGCGCCGGCCTCGGGGACCGGGGAGCGGGAGGAGCACCGGCAGCTCCCACACCTCACCGGGCTCGGGCTGCGTGGCGAGGTCGTTCCAGTGCAGCGGGCCCTGGTACGTCCAGGGTCCCTCGGGCCGGCGGGCGGTGTGGAGGAGAGCGGTTCCGCCGTGCTTGCGGGTGACCTGCGCGCCGTCGTAGTCGACGATGCCGCTGCCGACCAGCTGGTACCAGACGCCGTCCTCTTCCCACACGAACGGGTCGCGGAAGTTCTCCGCCCACGCGGTCCCCGGGCCGGCCGGCAGGTTCGCGGGGGCCTCGGTGACCGGATCGGAGCGCATCGTCCAGGTGGGCAGGTCGGTGTCACCGTCGGCCGGGTAGGTGGACACGGCGAGCCCGGTGCGCTGGCGGTGGGGCAGGCGGTCGTCGCCGCCGGTGAAGAACAGGACCGGCCCGCGGTCGCCGTCGACGCAGGCGGAGCCCGACCAGACGCCGTCCGGGCCGACCGAGTCCGCGGCGGGGGCGAGAGCGATGGGAAGGTCGCGCCAGTGCACCATGTCGGTGCTCACGGCATGACCCCAGTGGATCTGGCCCCAGAACGGTCCGAGCGGGTCGTGCTGGTAGAAGATGTGGTACTTGCCCTTGAAGTACACGGGCGCGTGCGGCTCGTTCATCCAGTGCCACGGCGGCAGCATGTGGAACTGAGGGCGGTGCCGGTCACCGTCGAAACGGGCCCGATGGGGGGCCAGGTCCGGACGGGGCACGCGGTGACCGGGCAGCGCGGCGACCGTCTCGGCGTGCTCGCGCCGGGCCGTCGCGTCGTCCAGGGTGCCCGGACGGATCACGAGGCTGTCCATGAGACCCATGTACGCGTTGGCGTGGAACTCGCCGTTGAGCAGGGTCGGACGGTTGTGCCTCCCGATGAGGAGGGGCTCGCCGGGCGCCGGTTCGGGGGCCCTGTCCGGGGTGGTGGCGGTGCCGATCAGGCGGCCGTCGCGATAAAGGCGCAGCTTGTGGGCGGCCGGGTCGTAGGTGGCCGCGACGTGGCTCCACCTGTTCTTGGCGGCCGGCCGGTCCGGGTCCCCCTCGACCTCGATCAGGTCGGTGCCGAAGCCGAGCTGGAAGACGATCTGCCCGAAGCGTCGCAGGCCGAGCAGGAAGCCGGTCCTGGCGCCCGGGTCGTGCTGGTTGACCAGGGCCTGGGGCTTGCCGTCGATGCCGTGCTCGTAGGCGTAGGGGGCGATCCACACGTCGACGGTCATGCCGTCGGCGAGGTCGAGCCTGCCGGGCCCCTCGGCGGTGACGACGGTGGAGTAGCCGTCGAAGTACAGGGCCCGGCCGCGCACGCCACGGCGGCGTACGGGGTCACTGTCGGGCTTGTACCGGGCGTCGTCGAAGACGTGGTCGACGGGGGTGGCCGATCCGGAGACCGCCTCACGGACGACCGCGCCGGATCGCTCGTCGAAGTCCCAGCGGGCGGTGGGCCTTCGAGGAGCCGACCGGTCGCCGGCTGCGGCGCGAGCGGGAGTGAACGAGAGCGGTACGACAGCGCCGCCGACTGCGGCGGATACGACGCCGAGGGCTGTTCTTCTCCTCATGCTGCCTCCTGGACTGTCTGGCAGACGGCGACCTGACGGCCTGCCAATTCGATTTAGGTGATGGGTCGGCATGGTTCGGGCGTCGTCGCCGCTAAAGCAAGAGCTAACGCATACGGATTTCAACTTCGCGCTGCCTCAAAGGGCATGAATCTGTACATAAAGCCACCGTTACGCAGGTGAGATGTCCGGGGTGTTGACAGCGCATGACGGGTGACGCACTCTCATCGCATCCTGCTAATCCGATTTAGCTGAGCGGAGCTGATCCACTGATGTCCGAACGTCGCGTGACCATGGCCGACGTCGCCCGCGAGGCGGGCGTGTCGCCGACGACCGCGTCGTTCGCCCTTTCCGGCCGCACCGACATGCGCATCTCGGTCGCCTCCAGGGAACGGGTCCTCGAGGCGGCCAGGCGACTGGGCTACCGTCCGAACGTCACCGCCCGCAGCCTCCGGACGAAGTCCACGCAGACCATCGGGCTCGTGTCGGACCGGATCACCACCACGCCGTTCGCCGGCGACGTCATCCGCGGCGCCATGGAGGCCGCCCGCCGGCAGGACCACCTGCTGTTCATCACCGAGGCCGGCGGCGACCGCGCCGCCGAGTCGTCCCTGGTCCACGCCCTGCTGGACCGCCAGGTCGACGCGGTCATCTACGCGTCCATGTTCACCCGCTACGTGACCCCGCCGAAGGAGTTGTTCGGCCGCCCGGTGGTGCTGCTGAACTGCCTGGCCCCGGGTTTCGACGCCCCCTCCGTCGTCCCGGACGAGTTGGAGGCCGGCCGGGACGCGGCCCGTGCCCTGCTCGCGGCCGGGCACACCCAGGGCATCTGGGCGATCGGCGGCCACCAAGCGGTCCCGGCCACGCCCGAAGGGATCATCGCGGGCAACGAGCGCATGCGCGGCCTGGAGGAAGTACTGCGTGAGGGCGGCGCCCATCTGGACGGCGTCGTCGAGTGCGACTGGGACACGCTGGACGGCTACCGGGAGGTCTCCGCCCTGCTGGCAGCGGGGACCCGTCCCCGGGCGCTGGTGTGCCTGGCCGACCGGGTGTCCTTCGGCGCCTACCAGGCGCTCGGTGAGGCGGGGCTCTCGGTGCCCGGCGACGTGTCGGTGATCTCCTTCGACGACCAGGACATCGCGTCCGTGCTGCGTCCGGCCCTCACCACGCTGAAGCTGCCGCACTACCAGCTCGGTCGCCTCGCCGTGGAGTTGATCCTCCGCGGCGGGCCGCTCGAAGCGGTCGTCCACCGTGTGCCCATGCCGCTGAGGGAGCGTGCCTCCCTCGGTGCCCCCGCCGGGGAGTGACACCGGCATCCGAAGACAGCCGTCCCGCCGCCCGTTCCGATGGTTCCGGCGCGGGCGGCGGGACGGCCACCAAGAACAGCGACCGTCGCAACCGGTCGCCAAGGGCGGGTCCTGCAAGACCCGCCTCCGTGAGATGGAGGAACCTCGTGGTGTTCAGAACAAGGCGCCTCGCGCTTGCGAGTGTAGCCGCCGCGGCGGCGACCGCGCTCGTCGCCGGGTGCGCGTCCGGCAGCGGTGAGGGTTCGTCCGGGGCCAGCGGCAACACGCTGACCCTGTGGACGCACAACGCCGGCAACTCGGCCGAGCTCGATGTCGTCAAGAAGATCATCAAGGACTTCAACGGATCCCAGGACACGTACACGGTCGAGCTGCAGTCGTTCCCGCAGACCGACTACAACAACTCCGTCGTGGCCGCCGCCTCGGCCCGCAAGCTGCCCTGCCTGCTCGACGTGGACGGCCCCAACGTGGCGAACTGGGCCTGGGGCGGCTACCTGGCCCCCATCGACGTCACCGGCAGCGAGGTACCGGTGGAAGACCAGCTCACCAGCACCGTCGGAACGTACAAGGACCAGCTCTACTCCTTCGGCTTCTACGACGTCTCCCTGGCCTTCTTCGCCCGTAGGTCCGTTCTGAACGAGCACGGCATCCGCATTCCCACGATGGACAAGCCCTGGACCAAGGGCGAGTTCGACGCCGCGCTGGCCAAGCTGAAGAAGAGCGGCACGTTCGCCTACCCGCTGGAGATGGGCACCGGCGGCAGCGGCGAGTGGTGGCCGTACGCCTACTCCCCGCAGCTGCAGAGCTTCGGCGGCGACCTCATCGACCGCGAGGGCTACGAGACCGCCTCCGGCACGCTGGACGGCAAGGACTCCGTCGAGTGGGGCGACTGGTTCCGCTCGCTGGTGACCAAGGGCTACATGGCGAAGAAGTCCGGAGCCGACCCCAACAAGGACTTCCTGGCAGGCAAGAGCGCCATCCAGTGGGACGGCAGCTGGAACGCGGCCAAGAACGCCCAGAAGCTCGGTGGCGACCTGGCGATCATCCCGCCGGTCGACTTCGGCAACGGGCCCAAGATCGGCGGCTCCTCCTGGCAGTGGGCGATGAGCTCCACCTGCTCCAACAAGGCCGGCGCACAGGAATGGCTGAAGTTCTCCCGCCAGACCAAGTACTTCGTCGACTACGCCAAGGCCACCAGCACCATCCCCGCCACCGACGCCGCCGCGCAGCAGATCGCGGACTACCAGCCGGGCGGCAAGTTCGAGGTGCTCGTCCAGTTCGCGCGCAAGTACGCCACGGTGCGTCCGGTCACCCCGGCCTACCCCTACATCTCCACCGAGTTCCAGAAGGCGGCCCAGGACATCCTGGCCGGCGCCGGCCCCGAGGACGCCCTCGGCCAGGCCGCGAAGAACATCGACAACAACCTCAAGACGAACAGCAACTACGCAGGCTGACCCGCCCCGGTCCGGTTCGGTCCCCGACCGCGCCGCCCGAACCGGACCGGCTCCCTGGAGATACCGTGACCACCAAGACCGCAGCCCCTGAGCGGCTGCGCCCGGTCCGGCGAACCCGAACGACCAACGCCCGTCGCCGTGAGAGCCTCACCGCCCTCGGCATGGCCACCCCGGCCGTCGTGCTGCTGATCGTCTTCCTCGTCGTACCGGTCGCCCTCGCCTTCGCCCTGGCCTTCACCGATGCGAGGCTCATCTCGCCCACCCCGGCCCGCTTCGTGGGCCTGCGCAACTTCACCCAGCTCTTCGAGGATCCAGTCTTCTACAAGTCCATGCGCAACACGGCGTACTTCGCCGCCGTCGTCGTCCCGCTCCAGGCGGGCCTCGCCCTGATCCTGGCGCTGCTGGTCAACGCGAAGGTACGGGGCGTCAACTTCTTCCGCACCGTCTACTTCCTGCCGGTCGTCACCTCGATGGTCGTGGTGTCCCTCCTGTGGACCTTCCTCTACCGGAAGGACGGCCTGGTCAACCACGTCATCTCGACGCTCACCCTCGGCCACGTCCAGGGCCCGGACTGGCTGGGCGACCCGGCCACCGCGATGCCCGCCATCATCCTGATGTCGGTGTGGCAGGGCGTCGGCTTCCACATGATCATCTGGCTGGCCGGCCTGCAGACCATCCCCGCCGAGCTGTACGAGGCCGCCGAGATCGACGGCGCCACCCCCTGGCACCGCTTCTGCCACGTCACCTGGCCGGGGCTGCGCGCCACCCGTACCTTCGTGCTCGTCACCATCACGATCGCGGCATTCAGCCTCTTCACCCAGATCAGGGTGATGACCCAGGGCGGCCCGCTCGACTCCACCACCACCGTCGTCCACCAGGCGGTACGCACCGGATACGACCAGCAGCAGACCGCCTACGCGGCAGCCATCTCGCTGATCTTCTTCGTGCTCGTCCTGACCGTGTCGCTCCTCCAGCGCTTCCTGACCCGGGAGAAGGACTGACATGACCTCCCTCTTCAAGCAGCTCAGCGGTCACGCCGGCCGCATCGCCCTGGCCCTGGTCTTCGCGCTGCCGCTCCTGTTCATGCTGGTGTCGTCGTTCAAATCGGACGACCAGATCTTCGGTGACCTGGGCTCGCTGCGTGCCTTCCTGCCGGTCGGCGCCCTGTCGCTGGACAACTACACCGACATGTTCGAGCGTGTCCCGGCGGCGCGGTTCCTGCTGAACTCCGTGCTGATCTCGTCGATCACCGTGGTGCTCGGCATCGTCGTGAACAGCATGGCCGCCTTCGCGCTCTCACGGATGCGGTGGCCAGGCCGCAAGCTCGTCCTGACCGTGGTCATCGCCACCCTCATCGTGCCGTTCGAGACCTTCGCGCTGCCGCTGGTGTGGTGGGTCAACCAGCTGCCACTGCTCCGCGTGAACGGCTTCCAACTGGAGTGGACCACCGGCTGGATGGACACCTACCAGGTACAGATCCTGCCGTTCGTGGCCAACGCCTTCTCGGTCTTCTTCTTCCACCAGTTCTTCCAGAGCATCCCCAAGGAACTCGACGAGGCGGCGATCACGGACGGCGCCGGCTGGTTCACCATCTACCGCCGCATCGTGATGCCCCTGTCCGGCCCGGCCGTCGCCACCGTCGCCATCCTCACCTTCCTGCCCGCCTGGAACTCCTACCTGTGGCCGCTGATGGTGGTGCAGAGCGAGGAGCTGCGGCCGGTGATGGTCGGCATCTCCTACTTCTTCCAGCTGAACGTGGGCTGGGGCCAGATCATGGCCTACTCCTCCATGATCACCGTGCCGATCCTGGCGCTCTTCGTGGCCTTCCAGCGGTCGTTCGTCAACAGCATCGCCTCCACCGGCGTCAAGGGCTGACCCTCGCACCGCGCCCGACGGTCCCGCCGCGTCCTCATGACTTCCGTGTGCTCCGCACGCCCTGAGAAAGGCCCCGTGTGTCCACGTCGCCTGCCGACCCCCACCTGCCCACCGTCCATCTGCGACCGCCCCGCAACTGGATCAACGACCCCAACGGCCTCGTCTTCCACGACGGCCACTACCACGTCTTCTTCCAGTACAACCCGCACGGCCCCCAGCACGCGAACATGCACTGGGGCCACTACCGCAGCCGCGACCTGATCACCTGGGAACCCCTCCCCGTCGCCCTCGCCCCCACGCCCGGCGGCCACGACGCCGACGGCTGCTACTCCGGCAACGCCGTCTCCACCGGCGGCCGCATCGTGGCCTTCTACTCCGCCCACCGCAACGACCGTTGGTGGCAGCCCGTCACCACCGCCGAGTCACACGACAACGGCCACACCTGGGCCAAAAGCCCGCGCCTGCTCATTCCCGAACCGCCGGCCGGCACCACCATGTACCGGGACCCCTACGTCTGGCGGCAGGGCGAGCGCTGGCGGATGCTGGTCGGCTCCGCCCTCGACGACGGCCGCGCCGCGGCGCTGCTGTACGAGTCCGACGACCTGGAGCACTGGACCTACCGCGGCCCCTTCCACACCAGCGACGACGCCGGCACGGACCCGATCGGCTGGGAGTGCCCCCAGTACGCCACCTTCGGCGACCGAAGCGCCCTGATCCTCAGCGACTGGACCCCGCGGGGCGGCCCCAGCCACACCAGCGTCGTCACCGGCCGGGAGAAGGACGGCCGCTTCGAAGCGGCCACAGCCCCCGTCCCGCTGGACCACGGCCCCGACTTCTACGCCCCCGCCCTGCTGAGGGCCCCCGGAGAGGACCGCTGGCTGATGTGGGGTTGGGCCTGGGAGGCCCGGGACGACACCTGGGCGCACGAAGCGGGCTGGGCAGGCGTCCTCACGCTCCCCCGAGAGGTCGGCCTCACCGCCGACGGCACGGTCGCCCAGCGCCCCGCCCGCGCACTGCTGGCCCTGCGCGGCCCGCGCATCCTGCACGGAACCGGGCACGTCACCCGGACCGAGTCGACCGAACTCGGCCAGGTCGGCCACACCTTCGACCTCACCGCCACCCTCGTCCCGGACCCCACCGGTACCAGCGGGCTGCGCCTGATCACCTCGAGCGACGGCTCCGAGTACCTCGACATCGACCTCGACCCCATGGCAGGCCGCCTCGTCGTCGACCGCACCCACGCCTCACACGACGCGCGGGCACGGGGAGGGGCGTACACCGCACCGTGCCCGGCAGCGACGCGCCCCCACGCCCCCGTCGAACTCCGTGTGATCGTGGACCGTTCGATAGCCGAGGTCTACCTGGCCGACGAGCAGGTCCTCACCCTGAGGTTCTACCCGTCCACCGACGGACCGTGGCGGCTGCAGGTCCGTACGACAGGGTCAGGGCGCAGCGAGTTCGCCGTCGCGGCCTGGAACCTGACCCCGCAGGACGTCCGACAGGAAGCCCGGCCGACGCCCCGGGCAGCACAGCGTGCTTGACGACCGGGCCGCACGCGGTCTGAAGGCCGACCCACCCGCGCACTGACGGGCCCCGTGCCCCCGCACCGTGTGCGGCAGACATGTCCACCGCAGCACCCCACGCCCTTACGGCGCCCTCGGCTGCGTTCCGTGGCGCGGGGCCACAGCCCCGCGCCCTTCATGAGAGGCAGACAGCCACCATGGCCCGACCCGGGTCCCCCGGCAGCGTCGACGTCCTCGGCGAGTGCGTCGCCGACATCTTCGAGGACCGCGACCGGTCCGATTCCGGCGGACTGGCCCTGCGGGCGCTGGCCGGTGGAGGCCCGGCCAACACCGCTGTCGCCCTCGCCCGGCTCGGCACCCCCGCCCGCTTCCTCGGACGCTTCTCCCACGACGCCTTCGGCACCCTCTTCCGTGCCCGCCTCAGCGCCTCCGGCGTCGACCTGACCGGCAGCGTGACCACCTCCGAGCCCAGCACGCTCGCCGTCGCCGACCTCGACACGACCGGCCAGGCCGCCTACACCTTCTACGCCGACGGCGCCGCCGACTGGCAGTGGACCGACAGCGAACTCGCCGCGACGCGGAACGACGACGCGGTATGCCTGCACACCGGCTCCCTCGCGCTGATCCGCCGCCCCGGCGGCAGCCGAATCGAGGAACACCTCGCTCAGGTGCGCGAGCGCGCCACCGTATCCATCGACCCCAACGTCCGCCCTGCGCTCGTGCCGCCCTCCGCCTACCGCGAACGGCTGCCCCACTGGTGCGCCGTCGCCGACATCCTCCGCCTCAGCGAGGACGACTGCGCCCTCCTGGTGCCCGGTGCCGGCCTCGAAGAAGCCTGCGACACCTGGCACACCGCAGGCGCGCGGCTCGTCGTCATCACCCTCGGCGGACGCGGCGCCCTCGCGTCCTTCGACGGGGTGCGCGTCACCGTTCCGGCCCCTCCTGCGGTGGTCATGGACACCGTCGGCGCCGGCGACTCCTTCACCGCGGGCCTTCTGCACCGCCTTGCCGACGCCGGTCACCTGGGCGGCCGACTCAACGAACTGACCCTGGAAGACGTCGCTGACGCCTGTTCGTTCGCCGCTCAGGTCGCCGCCCTGACGGTTTCCGTCCCCGGTGCGAATCCGCCCTGGGCGGACGAGCTCGCCACCGCGGACCGACGCTGACCGGAACATGGGCGCCGGCGAGAGAGGCACCGGTTCTGCTCTCAGCCCGGCCGCCTCGGCTCGTGAAGTGGCCTCGGCGAACGCGAAGTTGTCGGCGGTCGGCGCGCCGTGCGAACGGCACACAGACGGACCTGGAGTGAACGGGGGCTCATGGCGGTGCCCTTCGAGTCAGTGGCTGGCTGCGGGCACGGCCCGGATGCTGATGTCCTGCACCTGCGCCTCCCGCGTGGTCACCGCGGTGAGCACGGCCGCCGCGACGGATTCCGGCCGCAGGTAGTGCTCCGCCACGTACTCGCCCCTCTCCTGGGCGCGGATGGACCGCTGCATGTCGGTGGCCACTCGGCCGGGGTAGACCGTGGTGACGCGCAGACCGGGTTCCTCGGCGCGCAACGCGTCCGCGAAGGCCCGCGCGGCGAACTTGCTGGCCGCGTAGGAACCGCAGTTCGGGTAGGCGTCGAGTCCGACACTGGAGTTGATCAGCACCACCTGCCCGCGCGCCGCCCGGAGAGCGGGCAGCAGCAGCCGGGTCAGTTCGGCGACCGCGATCACGTTCACCTCCAGGGTGTCCCGCCACACCCGGGCCGGGGTCCGGGCGACCGGCCCGAGCGTGGCGACGCCGGCGCTGTGCACCAGCAGGTCCAGGTGTTCGATGCCGGCCACCGCCGCGGCCAGGGCGGCGTGGTCGGTCAGTTCCACGGCGAAGGGCCGCGCGTGCGGAAGCCCGGCCGCCCGGTCCCGCAGCCGGCTCTCGTCGCGACCGCCCAGCAGCAGGGCGTGGCTGGGGGCGAGGGCCGAGGCGATGGCCGCGCCGATGCCGCGGGACGCCCCGGTGATCAAGGCAAGTGGCCGCATGATCCTTGTCCCTTGCTCAGTAGGGGCCCTGGAAGCCGGCGGTGACCGTCTCCAGGGCGGGCAGTCCGGACCGGGTCGTGTCGCACGCCGCCAGGCAGGCCTTGACGATCTCGGTGGCGCTGGGGTTGAACGCCTCCTCCAGCGGCCACGAGACGGGTGCGGGGCAGTCCGGCAGCGTGACCCTGCGGACCGGGGACCGCAGCGCCTCCGGGATCCGCTCGGCCACGACGGCGGCCACCTCGGCGGCGAACCCGTAGCGCGCCCAGCTCGTGTCGGCGACGACCAGCCGGCCGGTCTTGGCCACCGACTCGCAGATGATCGTGTCGTCCAGCGGCCGGATGCTGCGGACGTCGACGACCTCGACGCTGATGCCCTGGGCGGACAGTTGCTCGGCGGCACGCTCCGCCTCGTACACCATCAGGGAGGCCGCCACCACGGTGACGTCGGTGCCCGCACGGGCCACCCGGCCGGCGCCGAGCGGGACGGGGGTCAGCTCCTCCGGAACCTCGCCGGTCAGCGGGTAGAGGGACCGGTTCTCGATCAGTATGGTCGGGGTGTCGCTGGTGAGCGCCGTGATGAGCAGCCCCTTGGCGTCCGCGGGAGTCGCGGGCGTCGCGACGTGCAGCCCCGCGTAGTGGCCGAAGGTCGCGTGCGGGCTCTGGGAGTGGGTGGCGCCCTGCCCCCAGCCGCGACCCACGACTCCCCGCATGACCACGGGCGCGCCGCCCTTGTCGCCGCCGTACATGTACCGCCACTTCGCGGCCAGGTTCACCAGCGCGTCCAGGGCCAGGAACATGAAGTCCGCCCTGGTGTGGACGACGAGCGGCCGCATGCCGGCCACCGCGGCGCCGACGGCGAGCCCGGCGGTCGCGTTCTCCGAGTTGGGCACGTCCACGACCCGGTCCGGACCGAACCGGGCGAAGGCCTCCTTGGTCGTTCCGTAGGTGCCGCGGAAGTCGTCCACCCCCTCGCCGACGACGAGGACGCGTTCGTCGGCCTGCATGCACTGCACGGTCGCCTCGGAGACCGCCTGCCAGTAGGTGAGCGTGCGCATGTCCCACTCCCTCTCCATGCCTCGGTTGACGGTCATCGGCCCACGGGCAGGTAGGCGCCGTCGAGCAGGCCCGCCACGTCGGGGAACGGCAGCTCCTTGGCGTACGCCACCGCGGCGTGGATCTCCTCGTGCGACTCGGCCTGCCACTGCCGCACGAGGTCGTCGATCCGGGGTTCCTCGGCGCGCACCGCGGCCACCGCCCGCTGGATGGGGCAGCGCTCGATCCAGGAGTCGATCTCCTGCTTCGACCGGTATCCGTGGTGGTGGTCCCAGCCCGGGCCGACATGCTCGCGCCAACGGTAGGTCGCCAGCTCCAGCAGGTACGGGCCGTTGCCCTCCCGGCAGTGGCGCAGTGCGGTCTCGGCGGCCTCACGCACGGCGAAGACGTCGTTGCCGTCGACGGCGGCGGCGCGCACCCCGGCCGCCTCGGCCCGGCCGTGGACCGAGGTGCCGGCCGGCTGTCGCGCCGTCAGCGGGGACGAGATCGAGTACAGGTTGTTCTCGCAGACGAAGACGATCGGAATCCGTCGCACCGCCGCGATGTTCAGCGACTCCGCGAAGACGCCCTCCTCGGTGGCGCCGTCACCGAAGAAGGTCAGCGCCACCCGCGGTTCGCCGTTGCGGGCGAACGCCCAGCCGGTGCCCACCGCCACGGAGATCATCTCGCCGAGAATGGCCCCGGAGCCCGCGAAGCCCACCGACTGGTCGATGACGTGGATCGACCCGCCCCGGCCGTGCGAGCAGCCGTCCTGCCTGCCGTACAGCTCGGCCACCAGCGCTCGGAGATCGCCGCCCTTGGCCAGGTACGGGGCGTGCGTGCGGTGCGCCGCGTACACCCAGTCCCGCGGTGTGGTCGCCGACAGCACCCCCACCGCCGTGGCCTCCTGGCCGATCGAGAAGTGGATGGCGGTGCGCATCTCCTGCTCGTCCCGGTAGTGGTCGGCGAGAACCTCCTCCACCACACGGATGCGCACCATCTCGCGGATCAGCCGCGTGCGGTCGGATGTCATGGTCGAGCACTCCTCGCGTAGTCGTGGCGCCGGCACCGCTCAGTACCGGCGGCTCTGTCGCCAGTAGCCGGCCGACGCCGGTGCGGGACGCCGGCGCAGCGGGTCCCCGAACAGCCGGCCCAGCAGGCCCAGCACCAGCACCAGCAGATAGGCCGGCAGAAGCAGCAGGGTCAGCAGGGCGTGCCTGGCGAGTGTCATGGGGCGGGGCCTTTCTGTGCCGGTCGGTCAGTCGAGGGGAATCCGGCCGCGCCAGTCCGTGTCCTCGTGCCAGGGCGGCTGGTCGGACTTGAGGAGCAGGAAGCTGCCGATCGCCAGCGCGTCGATGTCGGTGCGCATGAAACAGCGGTAGGCGTCCTCGGGCGTGGCCACGATGGGCTCGCCGCGCACGTTGAAGGACGTGTTCACCAGCACCGGGCAGCCGGTCCGGGCGTGGAACTCGGTGAGCAGCCCGTGCAGGTCCGGGTCGGTGTCCCGCGCCACGGTCTGTACCCGCGCCGAGTGGTCGACGTGGGTGACGGCCGGGATCTGCGAGCGCCGCACCCGGAGCAGGTCCAGGCCGCGCAGGTGCTCGGTGCCGGCCTGTCGCAGCCGACGCCGCTCGGCCACCTGCGCCACGATCAGCATGTACGGGCTGTCCTGGCGCAGGTCGAAGTACTCGCCGGCGTGCTCGGCCAGCACGATCGGCGCGAAGGGCCGGAACGACTCCCGGAACTTGATCTTGAGGTTCATCGTGGACTGCATCTCGGCGTTGCGCGCGTCACCGAGGATGGACCGCCCGCCCAGGGCCCGGGGGCCGAACTCCATCCGGCCCTGGAACCAGCCGACGACCTTGCCGTCGGCGAGCAGTCCGGCGACGGTGGAACGCAGCTCGTCGGTGGCCAGGCGCCGGTACGGCAGCGCCTGGGCGTCCAGATGGTCCTGGATCCGGTCATCGTCGTAGCCGGGGCCCAGCCGGGCACCCTGCATGCCGTCCCCGCCGGAACCCAGGTGGTCGCGCGGCCCGTTCGCGGCCAGCAGTGCGGCCCCCAGCGCCCCGCCCGCGTCACCCGCCGCCGGCTGTACCCAGATCTCGTCGAACAGCCCGGACTCCACCAGCTTGCCGTTGGCCACGCAGTTGAGTGCCACCCCGCCGGCCAGGCACAGGTGGCGTTCCCCGGTGTGCTCCCGTGCGGCGGCGGCAAGGTTGAGCATGATCTCCTCGGTGACCAGCTGCACGGACGCGGCGAGGTCGAACTCCCGCTCCGTCAGCGGCCCCTCCGGCTCGCGGCGCGGCCCGCCGAACAGCTCGGCGAACCGGCGCCCGGTCATCACCTGGCCGTAGAGGAACTCGAAGTAGCCGGTGTCCAGCCGGAACGAGCCGTCCGGCCGGATGTCGACCAGCTTCTCCCGGATCAGCGGCGCGTACACCGGCCGGCCGTACGGTGCCAGGCCCATCAGCTTGTACTCGCCGGAATCCACCTTGAAACCGCAGAAGTAGGTGAACGCCGAGTACAGCAGCCCCAGGGAATGGGGGAAACGCAGCTCCCGCAACGGTTCGACGCGCCGGTCCCGGCCGTGCCACAGGGTCGTGGTCGCCCACTCGCCGACGCCGTCCACGCACAGCACGGCCGCCGACTCGTACGGGCTGGGCAGAAACGCCGACGCCGCATGCGATTCGTGGTGCCGGAAGTGCCGGATCGGCGGCACGGCGCCGAGATCGAGCCGGGCCAGCTCCTCGCGGACCACGCCGAGCGTGCGCAGCTTCCACCCGAGCCACTCGGGCATGCTGTGGCGGAACGACCTCCACGCACGCGGGGCCGTGGCCAGATAGGTGGCCAGCACCCGGGAGAACTTCAGCCGCGGATCCTCGTAGTAGGCGATGACGTCGACGTCGTCGAGTTTCCGGCCGGCCTCGGCCAGGCAGGACGCGACCGCCAGGGCAGGGAAGCCCGCGTCGTGCCGGTGCCGGCTGAACCGCTCCTGCTGGGCGGCGGCGACGATGTGCCCGCCTTCGACGACGGCGGCCGCACTGTCGTGGTAGTAGGACGAGATGCCGAGGGCAGTGGTGCTCACGGGTCCAGCTCCTTATCGCCGACCGGTCTCTGCAGTGAGTGCGCCGTACACCCTGGCCGCCGGCCCCTCCGGCGGGCTCAGGGACCGGTACCCGCCCCGGATGCGCTGCCACACGGCGTCGGTCGTCTGCCGCCCGGCCAGGTCCGGCTGTTCGGCGAGGAACGTGTCGATCGCGTCCACCGCCCACGCCGAGTGCCCCGTGGACACGTTGTCGATGGTGTTGTGCAGGTCGACGAACTGGGTGCTGAACCCGTGGTGACGCAGGGCCACCTGGGCGTCGCGGTAGCTGCCGCCGACCCCGGACAGCTCCATGGCCAGGTTGAGCCCGAGGATCTCCGGGGCGAAGGTCTGCGGGAACTTGGCTATGCACAGCCAGAACACGGGCAGCGCGAAGGAACGGTCGTCGAATCCGGGCCACGCGGCGAACTCCTCGGAGTCCGTCGGCGGCAGCTCGACGCCCATCTCCCGGAGCAGGTCCCGGTAGATCTTGGGGTGGTTCTGCCGCCAGATCCCGTTGCCCAGCTCGTCCCAGTAGGTCTGGAACAGGAAGTGCCCGGCGGGGGAGGAGGCCAGCCGGTAGTCGGTGTAGCCCTGCAGCCAGCCGCCGTCGATCAGGATCAGCGGTGCCAGCTGCAGCGTCGACTCGATCAGCTCCTCCCGGCTGGGCAGCGGCGTGTCGCGGGCGGTCCAGGCCGCGCCGTGCCGGTCGTGTTCGGCGGCCAGCCAGCCGCGCAGCCCGTTGTCCGGGTCCCAGCGCGCGGGCAGCCCCCGTTCCGCCTTGTCCATGCGGAAACGCGATCGGGCCAGCCAGCGCCGGACGTAGCGGTGGGCGAACTGTCGCAGCCCGGGGGGCTCCGTCCGGCTGAGCAGCGCCCGGTAGGCCGATCGTGCGGTGGGCCGGCCGAAGTCGCCGGCCGCCGGCGCGTCGGCGGGGCGGGCGTCGAGCTGCGTGTCCGACCGGTGCCAGGAGCCCTGCGCGACACGCAGACGCCGGTGCCGCTCGGCGGCGTCCTCGCCGGCGTCGAGGGCCGATCCCTCCTGCGGCAGGTGCGTGATCCAGTCGCGGAGCAGCGCGATCTCCTGCTCGGTGAAGACGCGGAACATGCGGCCCTTCTCACCGATCAGTCCGCGCACCAGCGGGCTGCGGTCCGGCTCGCCCGGCCGCACCAGCGTGCTGCGGGCCAGCGCCCGCAGGAATCCGCTCGGCCCGGCGTCGACGTCGGCGAACCATTCCGCCAGCGGACGGCCCTCCAGCGGGAACTGCCCGTGGTATACGGAAGCCTGCCGTGACCGGGCCCAGATCAGCCGCCACACCGGGTAGTCCGGATGGGTCGCCAGCCGCGTCTCCTGCTCCAGTGCGTCGCACCACAGCGCCAGTTCCTCGGCGGCCCAACGGAATCCATGGCGCACCCGGTCCCCGTCTCCGCGATCGGCGAGCGCCTGCGCCGCCGAGAGGGCCAAGTCCAGCGGGACCGGCTCGTCCGGCGTCCGGGGCCGGCCCAGGTCGAAGGTGTCGACCGGAACCGGGACGTCCTCGGGTTCGAGGGCGGCCAGCGGCGGGAGCACGCCGACCGCGCGCAGGCACAGATCCGCCCCCACGAGCTCAGGGCGGAACCGGTCGGGCAGCCGACTCATCGTCAGCAGCACGGCGGGCAGCCGGAAGCTGAAGCTCTCGGCCTGGTCGCCGGCGGCGAGCCGGGGTCCGGGCGCCTCGTCCTTGAAGCGGTGGGCCCGCAACACCGCCCGGTACTCGCTTCCCCTGTCCGCCAGCGGATATCCCACCCCGAGGTCGGAGGAGTAGATCCGCAGCAGGGCGAGCGTCAGCTCGCTCTCCGCGTTGCCCGCGCTGGACAGCCACTGCAGCCAGGCCCCGGCCGACAGCGCCAGCGGAGCGCAGTTGCCGAGCACACAGCGCCGGCCCGACGCCCGGTGCGGGCTGTCCAGTGCGGAGCGGAAGCCCTGCTCGCGTTCGGATGCCCATCGGCGCGCCTCGTCCACGAGACCGGTCAGGTCCCGCTCCGGCTCGCCCGGCCGACCGCCGGCCGGGTCGATGGCCGCGCGGACCATCGGCAGGTCCGTGTCCGGTGACGGGTACGCTTCGGGATTCAACGCCCGGGCGTACAGTGCCCGGTATTCCACGTTCGTCACGGCATTCCCCCTGGCCGAAAGTCTGCTCAGAACATCGGGTAGATCGAGTTGTCGTTCCTGCGATTCCTCTTACGTCGCCGGAACCAGCGTTTGATCGTCTGCCACATCAGGACTCTCCTCGTGCTCCGCCGGGCCTCAGCATGCCGCTGATGGCCGCCGCCAGCCGTTTGTTGCCCGCGTCGGTGATATGCGCCTGGTCGATGAACAGCCACTCGTCGCCGCCCAGCAGTGCGCTGGCGTCGAGGAACGAAATGCCTCTCTGGGCACAGACCGCCGCGAGCCGGTCGCGGTAGTCGCGGTAGACGTCGTCGCCCAGGATCGGAGTGAACATCGTCCAGAGCGCGGACCGCTCGACGTTCACCTCGTCGATCAGCAGTCTCTCTTCGGGCGACAAGGTCTTCTTCGTCCACGTCGCCGTCGGCTGGAGCATGAAATGCACCTTCGCGCCGGTCGGCGCGGCCAGTTCCAGCAGCCGGTCGAGGTCGCGCGCCTGTATCCCGGCGGCGAGTTCGGACCGGGCGAGCGGACTGAGCGTCTTGTCCGGTCCCGGTTCGGCCCCGGTCAGCCGACGGGCCAGACGGCCCACCGCCCACTTGGGCTGTTGGTAGTACTTCTTCAGATCCGGATTGCCGAGCTGGGTGAAGAACTCGCCGGAGAAGAAGAACTGGCCGTAATCGGCGCCGGCCTCGGGCAGCCCGGCCACCACCAGGTTGTTGAGCCCGGCCAGCACGACGATGTCCCGGATCCGCGGCAGTTGGTGCCGGTGCAGCAGGAAGACCAGCAGCTCCTGGGTGGAGTTGAAGGCGGACGCCGCCAGGTTCAGCCACGGCGGCGAGCCGGGCTCCCGCGCCAGCAGCGAGGGGATGGTGTTGGCGTCGCCCACCGCGCCCCAGCCGAACGCGGGCGAGGCGCCCAGCATCACGCTGACCTCGCCGGACGGGCGGTCCTGGAGCAGTGAGTATCGCCGGTTTCCGACCTCCGTCGGCCGGAAGCCGCCGGAGTCGGTGGTGAGCACGGGGGACCGGTAGTCGGCCCGGCTGAAGAACATCAGGTAGGGCAGCCAGCGCATCTCGCCGCTGGCGAACTCCTCGTAGTGCTTCATCTGTGGGGCGAGTGTGGCCTGCTGGTCCAACGCGGTTCTCCTTGACGACGGTTGCGGCGTTGACGGGACCCGTGGTGTGCGGCGGTTCGCGCAGGACGGGCCCGCGTCGGTCACCGGGGCAGCGAGCCGAACAGAAAGCCGTCCGGTTCGTCGGACACCGGGAACTCGATTCCGGCGTCATCGCCCACGGCGCTGAACTCCTCGTGCAGCGACACGCCCAGGCCGAGCCCCCGGTCCATGACGGAATCCAGCCGAACCTCCCAGCCTGCGGCCTTCAGCCGGGCCGGCGCCGCCTGCCGGGGTTCGGTGTTCCAGTTGACGCTGCCGATGTCCGCGCCCAGCGTCTCGGTCGTGTCGGTCAGCGCCGTGTGCTCGGCGAACCAGTGGATCAGGTCCGCCGGCATGTACTGCATGGCCAGTCGGCTGCCGGGCGCGGAAAGCTTGTGGATGGCGGTGAACAGGTCGGCCTCGCCCTGCGCGGAGAGGTAGAGCAGGATGCCCTCCGCCACCCACGCCGTCGGTCTCGTGGCGTCGAACCCGGCGCTGCGCAGGGAGAACTCCCACTCGTCCCGCCGGGGATCCACGCCGACCACGTGCCGCGCGCAGCGGGGTTCCGCGCGGGCCTCACGCAACACCTTGTCCTTCAGGTCGAGCAGGCCGGGCTGCTCCACCTCGTAGAAGTCCGTTCCGGACGACCAGTCCAGCCGGTAGGCGCGCGTGTCGAAGCCCGGCGAGAAGATCACCGCCTGGTCGACGCCCGCTGCGTTCGCCGCCAGCAGGAAGTCGTCCATCACCCGGGCCCGGATGCCGCCGAACCGGGAGGCCACCATGGCGCCTGCGGCGCCGGCGCGTCCGAGCTCATCGACCTGCGTCGGCAACGTCGTCCGTATCCGCACGGCGTGCACGAACCGGGCTGCCAGCGGGTCGTCGATCAGCCTGTCGGGGCGATCCGACTCCACCGCGCGTGCGGAGCAGTTGACCACGGCGCTGAGGCCGACGGAGTCGGACACAGTCCAGTCGGCATGTCCCTCAGACATCTGTTCTCCCAAAAGAAATCGCGAGTATCCGGCTGGTCTCAAAAACCCCGGAGACCGTAGGGATCCAACGGGACTCATCCCTCCGGCCACCGCGGCCCACCCCCGTGCGGGGCCGTCGCCCCGTCATCGGTGGCTCATGGGGGAGCCTTCTCTCGAACTGGGACGAGCCAAGGCTGCGGTCAAGGGTTCCCCGGGCGTCGCCCGCCTGCCGGCGCCGACTCCTCGGGGTCTGCGCTGCGGCTCTGCCGTCGTGGCGCCAGAGCCGGTCTTCTCATCGGCGTGCCGCGTTCGCCCGAGCGCGTTCAGCCGGGCCAACTGGTCATCGGTGAGAACGAGGTCCGACGCCGCGACGTTCTCCTTCAGATGCGCGGGCGAGCTGGTGCCGGGAATGGGGATGATCGTCGGCGAGCGGTGCAGGAGCCACGCAAGCGCCACCTGACTCGCAGTCGCCTCCAACTCGGTGGCGATGTCGGTCACCGGGCTCCCCTCGGCCGCGAGTTCACCGCGGGCGATCGGCAGCCACGCGATGAACGCGATCGAGTGCTTCTCGCAGTACTCGATCACCTCGTCGTTGTGCCGGTCGGTCAGGTTGTACAGGTTCTGCACGCTGGCCACGGTGATGTGCTCACGGGCCTCCTCCAGTTCCGCGACGGTGACCTTCGACAGCCCGATGTGCCGGACCTTTCCTTCGTCCTGCAGTTCCTTGAGCGCGCCGAACTGCTCGGCCGCCGGCACCTTCGGATCGATCCGGTGCAGCTGGAAGAGGTCGATGCGGTCGAGTCCCAGCCGGCGCAGGCTCAGCTCGGCCTGCTGGAGGAGGTACTCCGGTCGGCCGCACGGCACCCACTGGTCGGGACGGGGCCGGCACTGTCCGGCCTTCGTCGCGATCACCAGGCCGTCGGGGTACGGACGCAGCGCTTCGGCCAGCACTTCCTCACTGCTCCCCAGCCCGTAGGAATCGGCCGTGTCGATGAAGGACACACCGAGGTCCACCGCCAGCCTGGCCGTGCTGATCGCCGCCTCACGGTCTTCCGGCGGACCCCAGTGCCCCGGGCCGGTCAGCCGCAGGGCGCCGAATCCCATCCGGTGAACCGCAAGGTCGCCACCCAGGGAGAAGGTGGTCCTGTCGGGCTGCGCCATTCGTTCCTCCTGAACGACGTCCGTGAACTCGGCTGGGGCACGTGGTGACCTCGGTGCGGCGCGCCGGTGACGACGGCCGTGCCGCAGGGGTGGGCGCGCCGCCTTTGGCGACAACCGCCGCGACCCGGCCCACCACCAGGTCGTCGTCGACGCCGGCACCCGCCCGGCCGAACCGACGGGACGGCCTTCGCCGTCCGGACATGGTGGACTCCCTGATCAGGGGGCCACCGTGGAGGGCACCCGCTCGTCGGCTCTGCGGGTCACCTCGTGTCCCCGCTCCAGGGTGAGCCGTACGATGTCGCAGACCCGACGGATGTCCTCGCGGGAGACGGTGGGACCCGTGGGCAGGGCGAGCACCTTCTGCGCGAGCCGTTCGGTGTGCGGCAGGGTGACCGGCCGCTCCGACCGGTAGGGCTCCATCTCATGGCAACCGGGGGAGAAGTACCGCTGGCACACCACGTTCTCCGCTCTGAGCACCGTGTCCAGCAGGTCACGGTGGACACCGGTCACCGCGGCGTCCACCTCCACGATCAGATAGTGGTAGTTGTTGCGCTCGGCACGGTCGAACCTCATGACCTTCAGCCCGGCGAGACCGGCGAGTTCCGACTGGTAGTCGTCGTAGTTGGCCTCGTTCCGGTGAACCGTCTCCTCGAAGGCGTCGAGTGAGGTCAGGCCCATCGCGGCGGAGGCTTCGGCCATCTTCCCGTTGGTGCCCGCCTCCGTGCACACGCGTCCCTGGGTGAATCCGAAGTTGTGCATCGCGCGGACCCGCTGGGCCAGTTCCTCGTCGTCGGTCACCACCGCGCCGCCCTCGAAGGCGTTGACCACCTTGGTGGCGTGAAAACTGAACACCTCGGCTTGCCCGAAACCACCGACCGGCCGCCCTTCCGACGTGCAGCCGAGCCCGTGTGCGGCATCGTAGAACAGCTGGACGCCGTGATCGGCCGCGACCTTCTCGAACTGGTCGACCGCGCACGGACGACCCCACAGATGGACCGGAACGATCGCACTGGTGCGAGGGGTTATCGCCGCCTCGACCAGTGCGGGGTCCAGGCAGCTGGTGGCCGGGTCGATGTCGCAGAAGACCGGGGTCAGACCCAGCCAGCGGAACGCGTGGGCGGTCGCAGGGAAGGTCAGTGACGGCATGATGACCTCCCCGGACAGATCGGCCGCGCGGGCCAGCAACTGGAGGGCGACGGTCGCGTTGCAGGTCGACACGCAATAGCGCACGCCGGCCAGCTCCGCCACCCGCTGCTCGAACTCCCGCGCCAGCGGTCCGCCATTGGTGAGCCACTGGTGGTCCAGCGCCCAGTTCACGCGATCGAAGAACCGGGCTCGGTCACCGACGTTCGGCCGCCCCACGTGAAGCGGTTGCAGGAATGCCGAAGAACCGCCGAATACAGCGAGATCACCGACATTGCGTTTCATGGTCATACCTCCCCGGTGCGTGCGAAAAGGTGCACCCGGCAGCGGCCGGCACAAAGGATTCGGACGTGCCGAAGAGAAAGAGACCGCAGTGCGCGACAACACTCTCCGTCGTGCACGTGCGAGAGAAGCGTACGGACTCGATCAGTGCTCGCGGCGCCAGTAGACGCCGGTCACGTCCACCGCCTCGATCGGTTCGTCGATGCCGTGTTCACTCCGGTAGTCATGGACGGCCTGCTTGCACGCCGGGATCAGGTAGTCGTCCACGATCACGAAGCCACCCACGGAGACCTTGGGATAGAGGTTGACCAGCGCGTCCATGGTCGACTCGTACAGGTCGCCGTCCAGCCGCAGGACCGCGAGCTGATCGATCGGCGCATGCGGCAGCGTGTCGGCGAACATGCCGGGCAGGAACTTGACCTGGTCGTCGAGCAGGCCGTAGCGGGCGAAGTTCTGCCGCACCTGCTCCTCGGAGCAGCTCAGTACCCAGTTCAGGTGGTGGAACTCCATGGCCTGGTCGAGCGGGTGACTGTCCTCGGACGTCACGGGGACGCCGGCGAACGAGTCGGCGAGCCATACGTTCCGGTCCTCCACACCGTGCGCCTTGAGGAGTGCGCGCATCAGGATGCAGGCGCCACCGCGCCACACGCCGGTCTCGATGAAATCGCCGGGAACACCGTCCCGGAGCACCTGCTCCACACACTTCTGGATGTTGTCCAGGCGGTGCAGGCCGATCATGGTGTGCGCGACCGTCGGCACGTCCAGACCCTCGGCCCGGTGGTCGGCGTCGAACGTCCCGCGGTCGGCGGCCGCGCCTTCCGTGTCCGGACGCATGCTGTCCGCCAGATCCTTGTCCAGGACGTTCATTCCGACCGGGAAAGTCGGGTGGTCCCCATAAATAGTGTTCGTCACGACACGTTTGATGAGGTCCACGTAAAGCTCGGGAGTCTGCACAGTCAAAGTATCCCCCAGCTGGAGAATCGAGCAGAGAAATAAATTCTCAACCGACCCTAACGGCTATCCGGAAGGGGGGCAAGGATTCATTCTCGGCGGTATCGATAAATGCACGGCCATGCGGAGCGACAGGCTCGGGATTTCGTTGCCGACGGGGCGGCGCTGTCAGAATTGCATTTGCAGGCGGGCGCAGACCGCCGCGGTCACGTCAGCGCAAGAAGCCGCGTGCGTCCCCCCAGCCTGCGGCGACATCCGCCTCGAGCTGGTTGAGCCGTGCCGTGACCACTTGGTCGAACCCGTCCATGAAGTACTCGTCACCGTCGTGCGGCGCTATCCGGCGGTCGTCGCCGACGAACCGCTCGACGACCTCCGCGAGGGAGGTGCCCGGCCCCACCCGGCCTGCGATGTAGCGGTCTGCTCCGTCGAGATCCGGGAACCCGGCCTCCCGGTACAGGTACACGTCACCCAGTAGGTCGACCTGGACGGACACCTGGGGGTGCACGGACGGCCGCATCGTCCCGGGCCTGATCCTCAGCAGTTCGGCGTCTGCGCCGGTCTTCAGGCTGTGCAACGCGTAGCCGTAGTCGATGTTCAGCGTGGGGGTCCGCCGGCCCACCCGCTCCTCGAAGGCGAGGAGTCCTTCCTGGAGTTCGGTGCGTTCGGCCTCGGACAGCCTGCCGTCTCCCCGGCCGCTGTAGTCCTCGCGTACGTTCAGGAAGTCCACTGGCCGGTCCGGAGCCGCCTCGTTGAGCTCGGCGATGAAGTCGACGAGGTCGAGCAGGCGGTGCACGCGCCCCGGCAGCACGATGTAACTGAGCCCGACCCGTATCGGGCTCTCCCGCTCGGCACGCAGCTGCTGGAAGCGTTGCAGGTTGGCGCGGACCCTGCCGAAGGAGGCCCGCTTGCCCGTGGTCGCCTCGTACTCCTCGTCGTTGAGCCCGTACAACGATGTGCGCACCGCGTGCAGATCCCACACCCCGGGCTGTCTGGCCAGCGTCCGTTCCGTGAGCGCGAACGAGTTCGTGTACACCGTCGGACGCAGGCCGCGGGCCGCCGCACGGCTGCTGAGCGCGCCCAGCCCCGGGTTGGTCAGAGGTTCCAGGCCGCCGGAGAAGTACATGGCGTACGGGTTGCCGGCCGGTATCTCGTCGATGACGGACTCGAACATCGCGTTACCGGACTCCAGCGCCGACGGATCGTAGCGAGCGCCGGTCACACGGACGCAGAAGTGGCAGCGGAACATGCAGCTCGGCCCCGGGTACAGGCCCACGATGTAAGGGAAGACCGGCTTGTGCGCCAGTGCCGAGTCGAAGACCCCCCGCCGCTCCAGAGGCAGCAGGGTGTTCTGCCAGTACTTGCCCGCCGGCCCGGTCTCCACGGCGTGACGCAGCTCCGGGACGAGGCCGAAGAACCCGAGCAGACGGCTGAAGGAAGCCCGGTCGACGTCCAGCGACCGGCGTACGTCCTCGAGGGGAGTGAAGGGGTGGTTCCCATAGTGCTCGGCCAGCCGTACGAGCCGGCGGGCGACCGCCGGGGCCGCGTCAGCGCCGACGTGGCCGTCGGCGGTCAGGGCGCGCTGCACCGCCTGGACCGCTGCCGCGAGGTCGGCGCCCGGGCGAGCGCAGGTGGTGACCGGATCGGCCGGGGTGGAGGCTTGAGACATCATCCTTCATGTCCAATCGTCTGCGTCCGGTGCTCGGTTCGGTTCCCAGGGAACAGGGTCAGGACGGCGCCATGTCTCCCTGTCGTCGGGTCACTTCCACCCCCGAGGCGCACAGCGGCACGAGGGCGCCCACGCGTCGGACGTCCCTCGGAGGAAGGGGCGGCGTCCGTCGCGTGCGAGCTGAGAACTCCAGCAGTGCCCGGGCTCCCGACGGGGAGGGGGGTGCCGCCCCGACGCGGCGGGGCGGTCACCGGGGCAGCACCGTGACGGAGGCGGTCAGGGACGTCTTGGCGGCGGAGGGCCCCACGTACACGGTCCTCTGGCCGGTGCCCAGCCGCCACGTGCCGGCGGAGGTGTCCCAGTAGCGCAGTTGCTCCTCGTCGACGGGGACGGTGACGCGTCGCTGCTCTCCCGGTTCGAGGGTGACCTTGCCGAAACCGGCGAGTTTGCGCAGC
The DNA here is from genome assembly GCF_031845825.1 of Streptomyces lancefieldiae. NCBI lineage: Bacteria > Bacillati > Actinomycetota > Actinomycetes > Kitasatosporales > Streptomycetaceae > Streptomyces > Streptomyces lancefieldiae. The sequence goes on from NZ_JAVRFH010000043.1 coordinate 38,274, forward strand.
GCCTGGGGAGCATGGGTGTCCGGGCCGGCGCCCAGGTAGACCTGGACGGTCTCCCGGCCCGCGCGGTCACCGGTGTTGCGGACCGTGACCGTGGCGTCGAGTCCCCGGGCGGTGCGCACCACGGACAGGTCGCTGTAGGCGAAGGTGGTGTAGGACAGGCCGTACCCGAACGGGAAGAGCGGTGCTACGCCGGTCCGGTCGTACCAGCGGTAGCCGACATCCAGTCCCTCGGAGTAGGTCTCCTTGCCGTCGACGCCCGGGTAGCGGTGCGGGTCGCCGGCCATGGGGTGGCCGGTCTCGGTGGCGGGGAAGGTCTGCGTCAGCCGGCCGCTGGGGTTGGTGTCGCCGAACAGCAGCGAGGCGGTGGCCTCCGCGCCCTCTTGTCCCGGATACCACATCTCCAGCACGGCGGCGGTGTCGCGCAGCCAGGGCATGAGCACCGAGGAACCGGTGTTGAGGACGACGATCGTACGGGGGTTGACCTTGGTGACCGCCGCGATGAGCTCGTCCTGCCGGCCGGGCAGGGACAGCGAGGTCCGGTCGACGCCTTCGGCGCTGTCGTCCTGGGCGAAGACGATGGCGGTGCGGGCCTTGGACGCCGCCGCGACGGCGCGGTCGAAGTCGGCCCGGGCAGCCTCCGGAGTGACCCAGCTCAGTTCCACCGACAGCGGGGTCTGTTCGAAGGCCCATCCGTTCATGGTGACCTCGTGCGTGCCGCGGGTCAGACGCATCGTGGTGGTGACGGTGCCGAACGCCTCGGTGCCGAGGACAGCGGACTGCCCCGCGATCTGCAGGTTGGCGACCCCTCCGAGAGCGGTGAAGGCGATCTTGTAGTCACCGTCGGCGGGGACGGTGAGCCGACCCGTGTAGAAGACGCCCTGGCCGCCGGGCTGCAACTGCTTCCCGCCCTTGAAGGCGGGAACGAGGGAGCTGTCGGGCACGGGCACGCCGACGAGGTCCTCGCCAGGCTCGTAGACGACCGTGGCCTTGTCGCCGGCGCGCCGTTCGATGGCGTCGACGGGGGCGGTCGCCTGGTCGGGTATGACGTGCGCGCTGCCGTTGCCGGTGACCTTGGGGTGCTTGGCGCTGTTGCCGATGACGGCTATGTCCGCGGCCTTCTCGCCCGCCAAGGGCAGCGTCTGGTGCTCGTTGCGCAGCAGCACGCCACCGTTCTCGGCGATGGTGCGGGCCGTCCTGCGGCCGGCCTCGGGGTCACGCTGCGGGCGCTCGGTGGCCTTGCCGTCGAGCAGGCCGAAACGCTCCATCTGGCCGACGATGCGGATGACGGACCGATCGAGCGTCGCCTCGGGGATGCTGCCGTCCTCGATCGCCCTCTTGAGCGCGGAGGAGAAGTACTCGGAGTCCGGCACCGGTTGGCCCAGGGTCAGCTCGACGCCCAGTTCCTGGTCGAGGCCCTTGGTGATGTCGCTGGTGGCGTGGGTCGCCAGCCAGTCGGACAGCACCCAGCCGCGGAAGTCCCACTGCTCACGCAGCACGTCCTGCAACAGGTACTCGTTGCTGCAGGCGTGTGTGCCGTTGACGCTGTTGTACGAGCACATCACCGAGGCGGCTCCCGCCTTCACGGCGCTGCGGAAGGCCGGCAGCTCCACCTCCTGCAGCGTCTGCTCGTCGACGGTGGCGTCGATGGTCTCCCGCTGATCCTCCTGGTTGTTCGCGGCGAAGTGCTTGACCGTGGCCATCAGGCCCTGGTTCTGGATGCCGCGGACCTCGTCGGCGGCCATCCGGGACGACAGCAGCGGATCCTCGCTGTACGTCTCGAAGTTCCTCCCGGCGTGAGGCACCCGGATGATGTTGGTCATGGGGCCGAGGACGATGTCCTGCCCGAGGGCCCGTCCCTCCCGGCCCAGGACGGTGCCGTACTCCTCGGCAAGGTGCTCGTCGAAGGTGGAGGCGAGTGCCACGGGTGTGGGCATGGCGGTCGCGGTACCGCCGAGCAGGCGAATGCCGACCGGGCCGTCGGCGGTGCGCAGCTCGGGTATGCCGAGTCGTGGAACGCCCGGCAGGTAACCGATGCCGGTCATGGTCGGCCCGCCCACAGGCCCGGTGGTCCAGTGGACGAACGAGATCTTCTCGTCGAGGGTCATCTTCGCCACCAGGCCGCGCACCCGCGGTGTCCCGGGATCGGCGGTCGGAGCGCCGGTGGCGGAGGGGGCGGTGAGGAGACCGCCGACGCACAGGGCTGCGAGAGCGTAGCCGACGGTGCGCCGGGTGCGGCGGCCCGTTCTCCTTGTGCCGAACAGCATGCTGACGGATGTCCTTTCTGCTGAGGCTTCCGTCCCCGTAGGGGCAGGGTCATTCGTCTCCGGTGGCACGGCCCGGTCGCCGTCCGTACGGCCCCGGCACCAGCCCCGGGCGGAAGACGCGGGCGGGACCGGGTCCGCCCGCCGCTCTCCGTGTCACCACGCTCACCAGCCCACGAGCAGGGTGCGCGGCCCGCGCACCACCATCTCCGTCTTCCACTCGACGGCCTGGGCGAGGTGCAGCCCGGGGAGTCCGTCGAGCAGGGTCCGCAGCGCCTCCTGGAGTTCCAGCCGCGCGAGGGACGCACCGAGGCAGTGATGCGGACCGTGTCCGTAACCCAGGTGCTGGCGGGCGTCGTCGCGGGTGATGTCGAGCACGCCGGGTGAGCAGAAGCGCAGGGCGTCCCGGTTGGCCGCGTTCATCTGGATCAGAACCGGCTCGCCCGCACGCACCAGAGTCCCGCCCACCTCGACGTCCTCGGTGGCATAGCGCGGGAATCCCGCCTGGCTGCCCAGCGGAACGAAACGCGTCAGCTCTTCCACCGCGTTGTCCAGCAGGTCCGGACGGTCGCGGAGGAGGGCCAGCTGGTCCGGCCGCTCGAGCAGGACCAGGACGAAGTTGCTGATCTGGCTGGCCGTGGTCTCGTGTCCGGCGAACAGAAGGAAGACGATCAGGTTGACCAACTCCTCCTGCGAGAGCCGGCCCTCGGCGTCACGGGCCTCCACGAGTGCCGATACGAGGTCGTCCTGCGGAGCGGCGCGACGGTCTGCGATCAGGTCCGCCAGATAGCCGGTCAGCTCGCCGGCCAGCCGCACATGGTCCTCGGCGGTGAGCGAGCTGGTGGACATCGCTATGTCGCACCAGCCGCGGAAGAGGGCACGGTCCTCCTCGGGCACGCCCAGCAGGCCGCAGATGACCGCCACGGGGATCGGGATGGCGTAGTGCTCCACGAGGTCGGCAGGCGAGCCGAGCGCCGTCATGTCCTGGAGCAGCGACTCGGTCATCTTCCTGACACGCGGCCGCATGGCTTCCACGCGGCGCGGAGTGAACGCCTTGGTCACCAGCCCGCGCAGCCTGGTGTGGTCAGGTGCGTCCAAGCCGAGGATGCCGTTGGGGGTCCGCAGTTCCCGCATGCGCGGTGCGTCGTTCTCCGCCTCGGCGGCGTGGCTGAACCGCCGGTCGCCGAGTACGAAACGCGCGTCGTCGTAACGGCAGACGAGCCAGCCCGGCTCCCCGTACGGCATGTGGACCCACAGGAGTCCTTCGCTCTTCTGGGCCTGCTCGTACGCCTCGTCCAGGTCCAGTCCCTTCGAGCGGCTGAAGGGATAGGCGACGGGTGCGGACTTCGTGCTGGTCAATTCGGACCCCACATCGAGTCGGTCGGGTATCTTCCTCGTCCTGGGAAACCGGAGTGGGGCACGCGTTCGTACGTGCCTGCACCTCGGTTCACGGAAGGCGGCGCTGCGTGCTCCGGAGTGGGGCACGCGTTCGTACGTGCCTGCACCTCGGTTCACGGAAGGCGGCGCTGCGTGCTGCCGGCCGCTTGCCCGGGACGGAGCCTGGGGCGGATCACTCAGCCGGGCCGCCCCACGTGACGGGGACCGCCTTGGGGGTGCGCATGAGGGAGCCGGTCCGCCAGCGGAGCTCGTTCGCCGGGACGGACAGCCTCAGCCCCGGCAGGCGTTCGACCAGCGTGCTCAGCACGACCTGCAGTTCGAGCCGGGCCAGAGGGGCGCCCATGCAGTAGTGGGCGCCGTGACCGAAACCGAGGTGCGGGTTCTGGGCGCGGGTGAAGTCGAGGGATTCGGCACCGGGAAACGCCATGTCGTCGAGGTTCGCGGACGCGATCGAGGTGATGACCGCCTCGCCCGCGCGGATGAGCGTGCCGCCGATCTCGACGTCCTCGAGGGCGATGCGAGCGAACCCGTCCATGGTGCTCAGCGGGGTGAAGCGCAGCAGCTCCTCGACGGCGGCGGGCACGAGGTCCGGGTCGGCGACCAGACGGTCGTAGAGCCGGCGGTCGCTGAGCAGGAGGTGGACGAAGTTGCCGATCTGGGTGGCCGTGGTCTCGTAGCCGCTGATCAGCAGGCCGGCGCCCATCATGAGAAGTTCGGCCTCGGAGAGCCGGTCACCTTCGTCGCGGGCCTGGACCATGGTGCTGAGGAAGTCGTCGGTGGGCCGGGCACGGCGATCGGCCACCAACTCGGCCATGTAGGCGGTGAATTCCTCGGTCGCCTGCTGTACCTCCGCGGGACTCAGGGAGGAGGAGACCAGCGCGTCGGAGAAGTCGCGGAAGCGATGGCGGTCGCTGTACGAGACGCCCAGCAGCTTGCAGATCACGGAGATCGACACGGGCAGCGCCAGGTCTTCCATGATCTCACCGGACGGCTCGTCGCGCGTGACCATGCCGTCGAGCAGCTCGTGGGTGAACCGCGAGACGTCCGGGCGCAGTTCCTCCACTCGGCGGGCGGTGAACGCCTTCCCGGCCAGCCGCCGGAGCCTGGTGTGCTCGGGCGGGTCCATGGAGATGAGGCCGCCGGCGGGCAGCGGGTACTCGGTGGGCCGGGGTACGTCACGTCCGGCCCCGGCCTCCATGCTGAACCGCTGGTCGCCCAGGACCGCCTTCACGTCGGCGTGCCGGGTCAGCAACCAGGCCTCACCCCCGTACGGCATACGGACCCGGGACACGGGCTCGTGCTCCCGCAGATGGCCGTAGAGCGGATCCAGCGCGACGCCGTCGGGTAGGGAGAAGGGGTACTGGCGAGTCTGATGGACCGGACAACTGGACGTCATGAATACTCTCTCGGTCGTACGGGGGCAGCGGGAGGACTTGAGAGGTGTGGGCGCTGTACGACGAGCCCGGTTGCCGCCTGGATCGTCCGGCATACCGCTTCGGCGTGCTCGGTGAGGTAGAAGTGGCCTCCGGGGAAGGAATGGAACGCTGTCTCCCCGGTGGTCAGCCGGTGCCAGGCCCGGGCTCCGTCGGCGGGGACGTGGGGGTCCTCGCTTCCCGTCAGCACGGTGATCGGGCAGGCGAGCGGCGCCCCCGGGCGCCAGGTGTAGGTGGCGGCGGCTCGGTAGTCGTTGCGGATCGCGGGCAGGGCCAGTCGCAGGACTTCCTGGTCGTCCAGCACACGAGGGTCGGTACCTTGCAGCTCGGCGAGCTTGGCGACCAGTTGGTCGTCGCTCAGGAGATGCGTGGTGGTCCGTTGGACGACGGTCGGGGCGACGCGGCCGGAGACGAAGAGGTGCGCCGAACTGCTTCCCGGCACCTGTTTCTCGAGGCGGCGGGCGGTCTCGAAGGCCACCAGCGACCCCAGGCTGTGGCCGAAGAGCGCCACCGGACGGTCCAGCAGGGGTTCGAGTGCCTCGGCGATGTGCGTCACCAAGCCGTCGACGGTGTCCACGAACGGCTCCAGGCGCCGGTCCTGCCGCCCGGGATACTGGACGGCGACCACCTCGACCGTGTCCGGTAGCAGGTGGGTGAAAGGGAGAAAGGCGCTGGCGCCGCCGCCGGCGTGCGGAAGGCACACGAGCCGGAGCGCGGGGTCGGCGACGGGCCGGTAGCGGCGCAGCCAGAGGTCGCCCGCGCCGGTGGAGCCGGGCGCGGTCGCGGCAGATCTCCCGCTCATGCCTGATCCGCTTTTGGGCGTCACGGTTTCAGCGCCTTCCACCATGTGCTGTGGTCCCGGTACCAGTCGACGGTCTCCGCGAGCCCGCGCTCGAAGTCGATGCGGGGAGCCCATCCCAGCTCCTCGGTGATCTTCCGGGTGTCCACGCAGTAGCGGCGGTCGTGCGCCGCTCGGTCCGGCGCCCTGTCGACCACGGACCAGTCGGCGCCGAAGATGCCGAGAAGATGGCGGGTGAGGTCGACGTTGGACAGTTCCGTACCGCCGCCGATGTTGTACACCTCTCCGGCCCTTCCCCGGTCGGCGACCATGGCGATGCCCCGGCAGTGGTCGTCCACGTGCAGCCAGTCGCGCCGGTGGAGGCCGTCGCCGTACAGGGGGAGGCGCAGGCCCTCCAGCAAGTGGGTCACGAAGAGCGGGATGACCTTTTCGGGATGCTGGTGGGGGCCGTAGTTGTTGGAGCAGCGCGTCACTCGGACGTCGAGGCCGTGCGTGCGGTGGAAGGCGAGCGCCAGGAGGTCCGAGGAGGCCTTGGACGCCGCGTAGGGGGAGTTCGGGTCCAGCGGGTCGGATTCGGCCGAGGACCCCTCGGGGATCGAACCGTACACCTCGTCGGTGGAGACGTGGACGAAGCGGCTCACGCCCGCGTCCAGAGCCGACTGCAGCAGTGTGTGCGTGCCCAGCACGTTGGTGGTGATGAAGGCGGCGGAGTTCGTGATCGAGCGGTCCACGTGCGATTCGGCGGCGAAGTGCACCACCAGGTCGATACCGCGCAGAGCCCGGGTGACCGTATGCCGGTCGCAGATGTCGCCGTGCAGGAAGGTGTAACGGGGGTGGCCGGCGACCTCGGTGAGATTCTCGGTGTTTCCGGCGTAGGTGAGCTTGTCCAGTGCGAGGACGTGGACGTCGGCCAGCTCCGGGTAGGAGCCCGACAGGACCTGTCTGACGAACTGCGAGCCGATGAAGCCCGCTGCCCCGGTCACCAGGACGCGCATCCTTGGTCTGCCTTTCTGCCGCGCTGTGGGGGTAGGGGTGATCAACCGGTGAACGTCGACCCGAGTCCCGAAGCGACCTCCATGAGATAGCTGCCGTAGCTGGAGGCGCTCAGCTCCTCGCCCAGCCGGTAACAGGTGTCCGCATCGATGAAACCCATACGCAGTGCGATCTCCTCGACGCAGGCGATGCGTACGCCCTGGCGCTGCTCCAGCAACTGGACGTACTGACCCGCCTGGAGCAGAGAGTCGTGGGTCCCCATGTCCAGCCAGGCGAATCCACGACCGAGCTGGGTCAGTCGCGCCCGGCCCTGCTCCAGATAGGAGAGGTTGATGTCCGTGATCTCCAACTCGTTGCGGGCGGAGGGCTTGAGGTCCTTCGCCAGCCCCACCACGTCGTTGTCGTAGAAGTACAGCCCGGTGACCGCGAGGTTGGAACGGGGACGGCTCGGTTTCTCCTCCAACGACAACAAGTTCCCCTGCTCGTCGATCTCGGCGACGCCGTACCGCTCGGGGGACTTGGACGGATAGCCGAACAGTTCGCATCCGTCGAGGCGTTGGATGGAGTGCTTCAGCACGGTGGAGAATCCAGGGCCGTGGAAGACGTTGTCGCCCAGAATGAGCGCCACCCGGTCGTTTCCGATGTGTTTGTCGCCGACCAGGAACGCGTCGGCGATACCGCGCGGCTCGTCCTGAACCGCGTAGTCGAGATGGATGCCGAGGCGTGAGCCGTCGCCGAGCATGACCTGGAACGTCTCCACGTGCTGGTGCGAGGAGATGATGAGGATGTCCTGGATACCGGCCAGCATCAGCACCGACAGCGGATAGTAGATCATGGGTTTGTCGTAAACGGGCAACTGCTGCTTGGAAAGCGCACCGGTCAGCGGCTGCAGTCGAGTAGCACTGCCCCCAGCGAGGACTATCCCCCTCACCTTGGGGCGTTTCAGCGGTGTCTCGAACACGGTTGGTCCTCCGAGGCATGCATTGCTGATATGGGGGTGGAGACGCTGTCTGAAGGCCGGCAGACGTGACTGCTCGGGTGCCTCGATGCGGCCGGGTTCGCCGGCCTGGTGCATGTCGTGCACGGAATCCGCCCGAAGAGACCGGCCGGACCGGCGATTGCCTCGCGGACACGGCGGCAGGCAGTCATCATTCCGGTCCGTCACCCGCGATCCGAACACGCGGGGTGCCGTGTCATGGATGTCGAGGAGTGCTTTTCGGCCTGCCGTGGGACGGCGCAGCGCTTTTTGATTCCGCTGGGGATTCTCAGGTAGCGGCGAGGGAAGGAACCATGGTCGTGCCCCCTTCGTCGGGATGGTCTCCGGTACGGCGGGCTGCGCTCGGACGCCCTATGCCTCAGACCGTTGCTGCTCCTGCCACGCCTGATAGGCCGGCAGCAGTCCAAGCCGTTCGGCTGTCGCGAGGGTCGGGGCATTCTTGTCCCTGTCGGAGAGCAGCGGCTCGATGTCGGCCGGCCACGCGATCCCGAGGTCCGGGTCGAGCGGATTGACGGAGTGCTCGCGTTCGGGGGCGTACCCGGACGAGCACAGGTAGACGAGAGTGGCGTCGTCGGTGAGGGAGAGGAAGGCGCGGCCCAGTCCCGCGGTCAGGTACACGGCGGTGCTGCGTTCCGCGTCCATGGGCACGATCTCCCAGCGCCCGAAGGTCGGTGAGCCGGTGCGGACGTCCACGATGACGTCGAGGCCCGCTCCGCGCACACAGACGCTGTATTTGGCCTGACCGGGCGGGATCTCGGTGTAGTGGATCCCGCGCAGCGCGCCGCGGTGGGACACCGCGACGTTGACCTGGGCCACCGGGAAGTCATGACCGAACGCTTGACGAAACCTTTCTCCTCGGAACCACTCGTGGGACCTCCCGCGGTGGTCGGAGTGGATGACGGGTTCCTGCGACCAGGCCCCCTCGATGCTGAGTGGGTGCATCGCGTTCTGTCCTTCGGACCGGTTGATCGGGCACTGGCAGGGCTGGGCGGTCACGGCCGGGCCCAATCAGCCGGAGCGTCTCCAGTAGGAACCCTGGCGATCGATCTGGTGGATCTCGTCCGTGATGCCGTGCTCGTCCCGGAACTCATGGACAGCCTGCCGGCACGCCGGAATGCAGTAGTCGTCGACGATGACGTATCCGCCGTCCGACACCTTGTGATAGAGGTTCGTGAGCACATCCTTGGTGGCTGCATACGAGTCCCCGTCGAGCCTGAGCACCGCGAGCTTCTCGATGGGTGCGGTAGGCATCGTGTCCTTGAACCAACCGGGGAGGAAACGGACCTGGTCGTCCAGGAGTCCGTAGCGTGCGAAGTTGCTTTTCACTGTTTCCACGTCGACCGGGATGCTGAGGACATCGTTGTACTGGCCGAGGTCGATGTCGACATCCAGCTGATGGTCTTCACCGGTGGTCTTGGGGAAACCCTGGAAGGAATCCGCAACCCACACCTTCCGGTCCCGCACGCCGTGCGCCTGGAAGACGGCGCGGGCGAAGATGCAGGCCCCGCCCCGCCAGACCCCGGTCTCCGCGAAGTCTCCCGGTACACCGTCGCGCAGCACGTCTTCGAGGCATTTCTGCAGGTTGTCGAGCCGCTTGAGACCGATCATGGTGTGCGCGACGCGCGGGTAATCCTCACCCACAGCGCGCAGTTCCGGAGAATACGAGCTGCTCGTGATGAAGCCGGCGACGTTGGTCTGGTCCTCGTAAATCATGTTCGTCACGACCTTCTTCAGAAGGTCGAGATACATGTCTGTGCCTGCAGGTTTGACTGTCATTTTCCTCGCCTACGGGTAGCAGTGCCCAGCGAGCGGCTCATTCAGGGCAGGTGCCGTCGGGGCTGCATTGCCTGTATCCACGGTGATGAGCTGGATGGGGTGACCATCTAACATCAGTGATCACATGCGGGCAAGGGTCGAAAACGAGCCATGTCAAATGCCGTACCTGTCTGGAAATGAGGGCCATATGGTGCAGTAACGACCACGGCTGCTCTGGTCGACCCTTGCTAGGTTGCGGACCGTGTGGTTGCCTGTTGGAGGAAGATCACCTCTTCACGATTGCGTTTAGGGCGAGGAATCCTTGGAATCTTCGAAAGTTGTTCACAACAGCCCTCCGGAATCAGGTGTCGCATGGCCCTTCGCGCGTACCTGCCCCTTTAGTCTCCCTGATCAGTACGCCGAAAAGCGCAAGAACGAGCCCATATGCCGGGCTCAGGTCTGGGACGGCTCCAGGACCTGGCTCATCACCAAGCACGAGCATGTGCGAGCCCTTCTCGCCGACCCCCGGGTCACCATCGAGCCGGCCAAACTGCCCAAGCTCTCCGCCTCCGACGGCGACGGCGGCGGCTTCCGGTCACTGCTGACCATGGATCCGCCGGACCACAGCGTTCTCCGCCGCATGCTCATATCCGAGTTCAGCGTGCGCCGGGTCCGCGAGATGCGGCCGGGCATCGAACACACGGTGCACGGGCTGCTGGACGGAATTCTCAAGCAGCGCGGGCCGGTGGACCTGGTGGCCGAACTTGCGCTGCCGATGTCCACCCTGGTGATCTGCCAGCTCCTCGGCGTGCCGTACGAAGACCATGAGTTCTTCCAGGAGCGCAGCGAACAGGCCACGCGGGTGGGCGGGAACGAGGAGTCACTGGCCGCCCTCCTGGAGCTGCGTGACTACCTGGACCGGTTGGTGACCACAAAGACCGGGACTCCGGGTGACGACCTGCTGGGCCGGCTCATCGCCGATCGGCTGCACACCGGTGAGATGCGGCACTCCGAGATCGTGGACAACGCCGTGCTGTTGCTCGCCGCCGGTCACGAGACCAGTGCCGGCATGGTGGCCCTGAGTATCCTGACGCTGTTGCAGCACCCGGACACCCTGGCGGAGTTGCGTGCCGACGGCACGCTGCTGCCCCAGGCGGTCGACGAGCTCCTGCGTTTCCACTCCATCGCGGACGGCCTTCGGCGGGCGGTCACGGAGGACATCGAGCTCGGCGGTCTCACGCTGCGCGCCGGGGACGGTCTCATCCTCTCGCTGGCTTCCGCCAATCGTGACGAGAGCGCCTTCGCCTCCCCGGACGACTTCGACCCGCACAGCTCGGCGCGCCAGCACGTCGCCTTCGGTTACGGCCCACACCAGTGCCTGGGGCAGAACCTGGCCCGGCTGGAGCTGGAGGTCACCGTGGGCGCGGTGGTGGACCGTATCCCCACGCTCAGGCTGGCCGGCGGAGTCGACGCACTGCGCGTCAAGCACGACTCGACGATCTTCGGGCTGCACGAGCTGCCGGTCGAGTGGTGACGGAAGGGGGATACAGCGTGCGGGTGACAGTCGAGCAGAGCCGGTGCCTGGGTGCCGGCCAGTGCGAGCAGTTGGTACCGGAGGTTTTCCGCCAGGACGAGGAAGGGCTGAGCCAGGTCCTGGTCGCCGAGCCCGAGCCGGCGTTGTGGCCGCGGGTGCTCCAGACGGTGCACCTCTGCCCCGTGCAGGCCGTGATCGTCGACGAGGGCCCCGGTCACGCGCCGCAGGACACCGAGTGACCGCTGATCGCTGGGCCGGCCGCACGGTGCTCGTCACCGGTGCACTGGGGTTCATCGGCTCCCACTTCGTCCGGCAGCTGGACGCCCGCGGAGCCGAGGTGCTGGCCCTGTACCGCACCGAACGACCCGAGGTGCAAGCCGAGTTGGCGGCACTGAACCGGGTCCGCTTCGTGCGGACGGAGCTGCGGGACGAGTCGGACGTGCGGGGAGCCTTCAAATACCTGGCGCCGTCCGTCGACACCGTCGTCCACTGCGCGGCCATGGACGGCAACGCACAGTTCAAGCTGGAGCGCTCGGCCGAGATCCTCGACAGCAACCAGCGGACCATCTCCAACCTGCTCAACTGCGTGCGGGACTTCGGCGTGGGCGAGGTCGTCGTCATGAGCTCCTCCGAGCTGTACTGCACGGCGCCCACCGCGGCGGCGCGCGAGGAGGACGACTTCCGCAGATCCATGCGGTACACGGACAACGGCTACGTCCTGTCCAAGAGCTACGGCGAGATCCTGGCCAGACTCCACCGCGAGCAGTTCGGCACCAACGTCTTCCTGGTGCGGCCGGGCAACGTCTACGGGCCGGGGGACGGTTTCGACCGCTCCCGGGGCCGGGTGATCCCGAGCATGCTGGCCAAGGCCGACGCGGGCGAGGAGATCGAGATCTGGGGGGACGGCAGCCAGACCCGGTCCTTCGTGCACGTCGCCGACCTGGTGCGGGCCTCGCTGCGCCTGCTGGAGACCGGCAAGTACCCGGAGATGAACGTGGCCGGCGCGGAGCAGGTCTCCATCCTGGAGCTGGCCCGGATGGTGATGGCCGTCCTGGGACGGCCCGAGCGCATCCGCCTCGACCCCAGCCGCCCGGTCGGTGCCCCGAGCAGACTTCTGGATCTGTCCAGAATGTCGGAAGTGATCGACTTCGAGCCCCAGCCTCTGCGGGCCGGGCTGGAGGAGACCGCTCGCTGGTACCGCCTTCACAAGCGCTGAACTCCTCTCGTACACCCCTGGAAGGTAATCCGTGGTCAAGCACGTCCCGAACTCGTTGATCCGTGAAATAATCCGAGCCGCCGGCGGACACGACGCCGACCTCAAGGACCTGGCCGCCCGGCACGCTCCGGCCGACATCGTCCGTGTGCTCCTGGACGAGATCACCACGCGCTGCCCCGCTCCCGTGAACGATGTCCCCGTCCTCGTCGAGCTGGCCGTGCGGGCGGGCGACCAGCTGTTTCCCACCTACCTGTACGTCCTCAAGGGCGGCCCGGTGCGCCTCGCCACCAAGGACGAGGCGTTCATCGCCATGCGTGTCGAGTACGAGCTGGGCGAACTGGCGCGGGAGCTGTTCGGACCGGTGCGGGAGAACGTCACCGGCGTGCGCCGGACCACCCTCTTCCCGTACGTCGCGGACGCGCAGTCGGAAGGCGGGGAGGGCTCGGGAGCCGAGCACATCGGCACCCACTTCCTGGCCGCGCAGCAGGGCTCCCAGACCGTGCTGGCCGGCTGCCACTCCCACAAGCCGGACCTCAGTGAACTCTCCTCGCGTTACCTGACCCCGAAGTGGGGTTCGCTGCACTGGTTCACCCCCCACTACGACCGCCACTTCAGCAGCTACCGTGACCAGCAGGTACGCGTACTGGAGATCGGCATCGGCGGTTACAAGCACCCCGAGTGGGGTGGCGGCTCACTGCGCATGTGGAAGCACTTCTTCCATCGCGGTGAGATCTACGGGCTGGACATCGTCGACAAGTCACACTTCGACGCGCCGCGCATCACGACCCTGCGCGGCGACCAGGGCGACCCCGACTACCTGCGGTCCATCGCCGAGGAGTACGGCCCGTTCGACATCGTGATCGATGACGGAAGCCACATCAACGACCACATCCGAACGTCGTTCCGGGCGCTGTTCCCGCACGTGCGGCCCGGGGGCCTCTACGTGATCGAGGACCTGTGGACCGCCTACTGGTCCGGCTTCGGCGGCAACAAGGACCCGAAGCAGGACAGCGGCACGAGCCTGGGCCTGCTCAAGTCCCTCGTGGACTCGATCCAGCACGAGGAACTGCCGGAGGCCGGAGGCCACCGCCCCGGCTACGTCGACCAGCACGTGGTCGGCATGCACATGTACCACAATCTGGCCTTCATCGAGAAGGGCACCAACGCCGAGGGCGGCATCCCCCCGTGGATCCCGCGCGACTTCGAGACGCTGGTCGCCGTGTCTTCCGGGGGGCACGAATGAGGAGCCGTCGGCACCAGGCACCGGGACACACCCGACCGCGCGGCGGGGGGCCGGCATGCGTGTGACCCTGCTCAGCGTGGGATCCCGAGGCGACGTACAGCCGTTCGTCGCCCTGGGGATCGGCCTGAAGGCCCGCGGCCACGACGTCACCCTGGCCGCTCCCGCCACGCTGCGACCGCTGGTCGAACGCGCGGAGCTGACGTACAAGCTCTCGCCCGGGGACCCCGACGGGTTCTTCAGCATGCCCGAGGTCATCGAAGCGCTGCGGCGCAGTCCCTCGTTCAAGAACATGCTCGCGGGGATGCCCGAGGCGCCCGAGAGCTACACGCAGCAGGTCGTCGACGCGATCCACGACGCTGCAGAGGGCGCCGACCTCATCGTGAACGCGCCCCTCACCCTGGCCGCCGCGTACGGGCACCCGCCCGCCCCGTGGGCCTCGGTGTCCTGGTGGCCCAACAGCATGACCTCGGCCTTCCCGGCCGTCGAGTCCGGGCAGCGCAGATTCGGTCCGCTGACCCCTCTGTACAACCGCTACACCCATCGCAGGGCGGCCCGCGACGAGTGGGAATGGCGGCGCCCCGAGATCGACGGCTACCGGAAGCGACTCGGTCTGCGGCCCTTCGGCGACAAGTCCCCGTTCCTCCGCCTGGGCCACGACCGCCCGTACCTGTTCCCTTTCAGCCCCAGTGTGCTGCCCAAGCCGCGGGACTGGCCGCGTCAGAGCCATGTCACCGGCTACTGGTTCTGGGACCAGCACTGGGAGCCGCCCGCCGAGCTGGAGGCGTTCCTGGAGGACGGGGAACCCCCGGTGGCGCTCACCTTCGGCAGCACCTGGTCAGTCCATCGGCAGGAAGAAGCCTTCGAGGCCGCCCTCGACGCCGTCCGCGGCGTCGGACGCCGGCTGGTCATGGTCGACGGCCCGGACGGTGACCTGCCCGACGACGTGCTCCGCCTGCACCAGGTGGACTACGCCGCCCTGTTCCCCAGGATGGCCGCGGTGATCCATCACGGCGGCGCCGGCACGACCGCCGAAGTCGTGCGGGCCGGAGTGCCACAGGTCATCGTGCCGGTCTTCGCCGATCACCCCTTCTGGGCGGCGCGGCTGTCCAGAGCAGGCGTCGCCGCCCGGCCGGTGCCCCTCACCCGGTTCAGCCGAGCGGCACTGGCACAGAGTGTTCGTCATGCGGTCACCGATCCCGCGATGGCGGCCCGGGCCAGGCGGCTGGGTGAACGGGTCTCCAAGGAAAGGGGAGTGGACACCGCCTGCGACATCCTCGAGAAGTGGGCGGAGACATCACGGGTCGCGGCCTGAGTCGGCCACCGGCGAGCGGGCGGGCCGGAACCCGCTCGCCTGCCGGCCGACGGGCCCGGGGGCCCGCGACGCTACGCCGACAGCCGGTAGGCGGAGAGCCGCACGGAGAGCGTGACCTGGGACGGCACCGGCAGCCGCTGGATCGTCTCGTGGTCCTGCTGCGCGTCACGGTGCCAGGCATTGGGCCCCATGCCGACCAGGTGGGCCAGAGCCTGGTGGTCGAGTGCCATGGTCCGGGTCAGCCGCTCCGTGCCGACGGCCGAGAAGTGCGGGGCGAGCTGCTCCGCGAGACGCGACTCCTTGCCTTCGTCCACCTGCAGCAGGCCGAGGGTGCCGATGAGTTCCTGCAGGTGATCGGGCAGGGGAGTGACGACCAGGAGGACGCCACGGGGATGGAGGATGCGATGCAGTTCAGGACCGTTGCGGGGAGCGAACGTGTTGATCACCACGGCGGCGGCGGCGTCCTGCAGCGGAAGTGTCTGCCAGGCGTCGGTGACGGCGGCCGCGATCCGCGGATGGGCCTTGGCGGCCCGGCGCACGGCGTATTTGGAGATGTCCAGCAGCAGGCCGTCGACGTCAGGGAACGCGTCCATGACCTTGGCGTGGTAGTGGCCCGTTCCACCACCGATGTCGACGATGCAACCGGGCACGGCCGGATCCGCCGTCCGCCGCGCCAGATCGACCAGCGCATCCATCACAGGGTCGTAGTGCCCCGCCGACAGGAATGCGTCCCGGGCCTCCACCATTTCCTTTGTGTCCGCTCGCAGCTTCGTCGCCCTCGGAAGCAGATTCACATAACCCTGCTTCGCGATGTCGAAGGAGTGTCCGGAGGGGCAGGAAAGTGCACGGTCGCCCAGGGCCAGCGAAGCACCGCAGTGCGGGCAGGCGAGGTATCGCACGATCCTGTTGAGCATGAGGCACCGTTCCTTCGGGCGAGTCCGTGGACCGGCCAACCCTAACGCAGGCATCCGGGCCGCCGGCCGCCCGGTGTAGTGCCGAAGAATCCCCCTGACGCGCACCCACAGCGGATGAACCCCAATTGCGCGCACGACACGACAACCGGCCAATTCCCCGGCGATTCCTTACGGAATGCCGCGCAAGTGGCCTCACCCATTTCAGCAAGTGCTGACAGTCACCCTGCTCTGCCGGCGTGACAGCCCATATCGATCGACCAGGAGTTCCGATGGCCCCGAAGAGTGGTGCGCAGCGTTCGAGCGACATAGCCGTCGTCGGCATGTCCTGCCGCCTTCCGGGGGCACCTGGCATCGAAGAGTTCTGGGAACTGCTGACCTCCGGAGGCAGCGCGATCGAGCGTCGCGCCGACGGCACCTGGCGAGGCTCCCTGGAGGGGGCCGCCGACTTCGACGCCGCCTTCTTCGGCATGTCCCCTCGCCAGGCCGCCGCCGCGGACCCGCAGCAGCGGCTCATGCTGGAACTCGGCTGGACCGCCCTGGAGAACGCCGGGATCGTCCCGGGCAGCCTCGCCGGCACGGACACCGGCGTCTTCGTCGGCATCGCGGCCGACGACTACGCGGCGCTCCTGCACCGGTCCGAGACCCCCGTCAACGGCCACACCGCGACGGGCCTGAGCCGGGGCATGGCCGCCAACCGCCTCTCCTACCTCCTGGGCCTGCGCGGTCCCAGCCTCGCGGTGGACAGCGCGCAGTCCTCCTCGCTGGTCGCGGTCCACCTGGCCTGCGAGAGCCTGCGCCGCGGCGAGTCCGACCTCGCGATCGTCGGCGGCGTCAGCCTGATCCTCGCCGAGAACAGCACGGCAGGCATGGAGCTCATGGGCGCGCTCTCGCCGGACGGCCGCTGCTACACCTTCGACGCACGCGCCAACGGCTACGTACGGGGGGAGGGCGGAGCCTGCGTCGTCCTCAAGCCGCTGGACCGGGCACTGGCCGACGGGGACCGCGTCCACTGCGTCATCCGAGGCAGCGCAGTCAACAACGACGGCGGCGGCTCGACCCTGACCACACCCCACCGCGAGGCCCAGGAAGCCGTGCTGCGCACGGCGTACGAACGGGCCGGGGTCGGCCCGGACCAGGTGTCCTACGTCGAACTGCACGGCACGGGAACGCCTGCCGGCGACCCCGTCGAGGCGGCGGCTCTCGGCGCGGTGCTCGGCACGGCCCGGGGCCGGAGCACACCGCTGTCCGTGGGGTCGGCCAAGACGAACGTCGGCCACCTGGAAGCGGCTGCGGGCATCGTGGGATTCGTGAAGGCCGCCCTGTGCGTCCGTGAGGGCGCGGTACCTCCGAGCCTGAACCACGCCACGCCCAACCCCGCCATCCCCATGGACCGGCTCAACCTGCGCGTACCCACGCGGCGGGAAACCTGGCCGCAGCCGGACGAGCAGGGGACCGGCCGGCTGCGGCTGGCCGGCGTCTCGTCCTTCGGCATGGGCGGGACGAACGCGCATGTGGTGGTGGAGGAGGCGCCGGTCCCGGAGGTGGGGGAGGCCGGGGCTGGTGCTCCGTTGGCTGTGGTGCCGGTGGTGGTGTCGGGTCGTTCTGCGGGTGTGGTGGGTGAGTTGGCGGGTCGGGTTCGGGGTGTGGTGGGGGCTGGGCGGTTGGTGGATGTGGGGTGGTCGTCGGTGGTGTCGCGGTCGGTGTTCGAGCATCGGGCCGTGGTGCTGGCGGGGGATGCTGCGGAGCTGGATGCGGGTCTGGGGGCTCTGGCCGGTGGTGGTGTGGTGGCGTCGGGTGTGGTGTCGGGTGTGGTGTCGGTCGGGGGTGGCCGGTCGGTGTTCGTGTTTCCGGGTGCGGGGACGAAGTGGTCGGGGATGGCGGCGCGGTTGTGGGCTGAGTCGGCTGTGTTCGCGGAGTCGATGGCGCGGTGTGAGGCGGTGTTCGCGGGGTTGGTGGAGTGGCGGTTGTCGGATGTGATCGCTCAGGTGCCGGGTGCTGTGTCGTTGGAGCGTGAGGATGTGGCGCAGCCGGTCGCGTTTGCGGTGATGGTGTCGTTGGCGGAGTTGTGGCGGTCGTTGGGTGTGGTGCCGGATGCGGTGGTGGGGCATTCGCAGGGGGAGATTGCTGCTGCGGTGGTGGCGGGTGGTCTGTCGTTGGAGGACGGGGCGCGGGTGGTGGTGTTGCGGTCGCGGGTGGTGGAGGAGGTTTTGTCGGGTGGGGGGATTGCTTCGGTGCGTCTTTCGCGGGCCGAGGTGGAGGAGCGGTTGGCGGGTGGGGGTGGTGGGCTGAGTGTGGCGGTGGTGAATGCGCCGTCGTCGACTGTGGTGGCGGGTGAGCTGGGGGAGTTGGAGCGGTTCGTTGCCGCGTGTGAGGCGGAGGGGGTGCGTGCGCGTCGGCTGGAGTTCGGGTATGCGTCGCATTCGGTGTTTGTGGAGCCGGCTCGTGGGCGGTTGCTGGAGGCGTTGGCGGGGGTCCGTCCGGGGAGCGGCTCGGTGCCGTTCTATTCGACGGTGGAGGCCGGTGTCGTGGATACGGCGTCGTTGGATGCGGAGTACTGGTTCCGGAATCTGCGTCGGCCGGTGCGGTTCCAGGAGACGGTGGAGCGTCTCCTGGCTGATGGTTTCGAGGTGTTCGTGGAGGCCGGCGCGCATCCGGTGCTGACGGGTGCGGTGCAGGAGACGGCGGAGTCCGTGGGCCGGCAGGTGTGTGCGGTGGGTTCGCTGCGCCGTGGTGAGGGGGGTCTGCGGCGTTTCCTGACCTCGGTGGCGGAGGCGTTCGTCCAGGGTGTCGACGTCTCCTGGCCGGCACTCTTCGAGGGCACCGGTGCCCGCACCGTCGACCTGCCCACCTATCCCTTCCAACGCCGGCACTACTGGGCGTCGGCCTCACCCGCCGGCACCGGCAGTTCCGCTGCGGCCCGCTTCGGTATGACCTGGGAGGAGCACCCGCTCCTCGGCGGTGCGCTGCCGCTCGCGGAGTCCGGTGAGCTGCTGCTCGTCGGGCGGATCTCCCCGGCCTCTCACTCCTGGATCGCCGACCACACCGTGGCCGGGACCGCCCTGCTGCCCGGGACGGCATTCGTCGACATGGCACTGCATGCCGCCACGGTCGTGGGCTGCGCGGGTGTGGAGGAGCTGAGCATCGAGGCCCCGCTGCCGGTGCACGGCGGCATCCGGCTCCAGGTGGTCGTCGACGAGCCCGACTCCTCCGACCGGCGCCGCGTGAGCGTGTTCGCGCGGCCGGAGGCGGAAGACGGGGGCACCAGCCAGTGGACCCGACACGCCGTCGGCGTACTGGCCCCTGCCTCCGCTCCCGACCCCGGCCGGCCGCAGTGGAGCCGCGCGGCCTGGCCGCCGAGCGGTTCCGTGCGCGCGGAGGCGGCGGAGCTGTACGACCGGTTCTCCGCGCTGGGATACGAGTACGGCGAGGTGTTCGCCGGGGTCGAGGATGTCTGGCTGCGCGAGGGCGAGGTGTTCGCCGAGGTCCGCCTGCCCGCGGGCGCGGCGCTGGACGCCGAGCGGTTCGGGGTGCACCCCGGCCTCCTCGACGCGGCTCTGCAACCCTGGCTGCTGGGCGACTTCGTGCCGCGGCCCGACGACGGATCCGTGCTGCTGCCGTTCGCCTGGCGGGGCATCACGCTGCATGCGACCGGTGCCGACGCGCTGCGGGTCCGCCTGGGCCCGGCCGGGGAAGGCGCCGTGTCGCTCGAGGCCGTCGACCTCGACGGCGCCCTCGTGCTGTCGCTGGATGCGCTGGTGCTGCGTCCGCTTGCGCAGGACCGGCTGGTGGAACTCGTCGGTGGCACGACGCCCGCGCCGCTGTACCGCGTGGACTGGCAGCGGAGCCCGATCGCGAGCCCGGCGCCACCGGCCACGGGGCTCTTCGCCTCCTCCCCGTCCGGTGCGACACGCCGGTGGGCGGTTGTCGGGCAGGGCGGTGCCGCCGCACGGTACGCGACGGCGGACCCCGGCACGGGGTGTGTCGGCGTCTTCCCCGACCTGGACGCACTGCGTACGGCGCTGGACTCCGGAGCGGACCGCCCCGACATCGTCCTCGCCGACTTCGGGGCCCGGCCCGGCACCGCCGCACCGCACGGGACGGCTCTGGCCGACGGGGTAAGGGACACGGCTCGGCGGGGGCTCGCCCTCGTACAGGGCTGGCTGTCCGACGAGCGCTTCGACGCCGCACACCTCGCGGTGCTCACCGAGCACGCCGTCGCCACCGAGGCGGACGCGCGCCAGGTGGACCTCGCCGGATCGGCGCTGTGGGGGCTGATGCGTTCGGCGCAGACCGAGCACCCCGACCGCTTCGTCCTTGTCGAACACGACGGGCAGGACGCCTCGTACCAGGCGCTGCCCGCGGCGCTCGACAGCGGCATACCCCAACTGGCCGTTCGCGCCGGCGAGATACGCATCCCCGGGCTGGCGGTCCTGCCGACTCCGGGAGACGGGGCCACCGCGGCGGGCACGGGGTTCGATCCCGAGGGCACCGTGCTCGTCACCGGCGCCACGGGCACCCTCGGCAGCCTGCTGGCCCGGCACCTGGTCACCGCACATGGCGTACGGCATCTGCTGCTGCTCAGCCGCAGCGGGCGCGACGCCGAAGGGGCCGCCGAACTGGAGCGTGAACTCGCGTGCCTCGGGGCAGAGTTCCAGCTTCTTCCCTGTGATGCGGCGGACCGGGCGGCGCTGGAGGAGGCCCTCGCCACCGTCCCCGCCGCACACCCGCTGACCGCGGTGATCCACACGGCCGGTGTCCTCGACGACGGCGTCGTCGAGGCGCTGACCCTCGAACGGCTGGACCGCGTGCTGCGCCCCAAGGCGGACGCCGCACTGAACCTGCACGAGCTGACCGCGGGAATACCGCTGAAGGCGTTCGTCCTGTACTCCGGGGCGGTCGGTCTGCTGGGCGGGGCCGGACAGGCCAACTATGCGGCGGCCAACGCGTTCCTGGACGGCCTGGCCCAGCAGCGGCACGCGCAGGGGCTGCCCGCGGTGTCCCTGGCATGGGGACTGTGGAGCGCCGCCAGCGCGTTCACCGGCCATCTCGGCGAGGTGGATCTGCGGCGCATGGAGCGGTCCGGCATCGCGCCGCTCACGAACGAGCAGGGTCTCGAACTGTTCGACCGGGCACTTGGTGCCGCCGCCGGCGCGGACGCGCCGCAGATCTGCGTGATGCGGCTGGACACGGTGGCGCTGCGGCGGCAGGCAGCCGCACACGGGGCCGCTTCGGTGCCCCTGATGCTGCGTACGCTGGCGGCACCCGACGTACGGCGCGGCGCCGCGCGAACGGGCCGTGGAGGTCGCGCGGCGTCCGCGGTCACGGACGCACCGAGCCAGGCGCAAGCCCTGCGCGAACGACTGACCGGGCTGGACGCGGCGGGAAGGCGGGACGAACTCCTGGCCGTGGCCCAGACGCAGTTGGCCGACGTGCTGGGCTTCACCGACAAGACCGCGGTCGACCCTGTTCGCTCCTTCCGGGAGATCGGTCTGGACTCGCTGACCGCCGTCGAGCTGCGCAACAGGCTCGGTGCCGTCACCGGACTGCGACTGCCGCCGGCGCTGGTCTTCGACCACCCCAACCTCGATGCGCTCGCGGGCCACCTCGCGGAGCTCCTCGCGGCGGAAGGCCGGGACGACGCGGGCGCTGCGGCGCTGTCGGGCATCGACGCCCTGGACCGGGCGGTCCGGGAGATGACGGCCGACGACACGCGGCGTGACGCCGTCCGCCGACGTCTCACAGAACTGCTGGCGCTGGTCGGCGACGCCCCCCGGGACGGCGACCGCGGCACACGAACGGCCGCCGGCCCAGGAAGCCGCGGCGCGCAGGCCGGCCCCGACCTGCTGGGGCGGCTGAACTCCGCCTCCGACGACGACCTGTTCGCGTTCATCGAAGACCAGTTGTGAGCGGACGCCGTGCGCGTCCCGCACCCGCACCGAAGTGCGCCGCAGCAGGCGCGCTCGCACCGACACGAGCACGTAGGCCAGGAGGGTCCGGTCGATGACGGCCAACGACGACAAGATCCGTGACTACCTGAAGCGGGTTGTCGCCGAGCTGCACAGCACGCGCCAGCGGCTGAACGCTCTGGAGGACAACGCCCGTGAGCCCATCGCCGTCGTGGGGATGAGCTGCCGGCTGCCCGGCGGGGTGACCACCCCCGAGAGCCTGTGGGAACTGGTCGACTCCGGCGCCGACGCCGTCTCGCCGTTCCCCGACGACCGGGGCTGGGACCTGGACGCGCTCCACCACCCGGAGTCGGGAGCCGTCCACTCCCGCGAGGGCGGATTCCTCCACGACAGCGCCGACTTCGACGCGGAGTTCTTCGGCATCAGCCCGCGCGAGGCCCTGGCCATGGACCCGCAGCAGCGGCTCCTGCTGGAGACCTCCTGGGAGGTGTTCGAGCGGGCCGGCATCGACCCGGCCTCCGCCCGCGGCTCGCGCACCGGGGTGTACGCGGGTGTCATGTATCACGACTACGGCGCCCGGCTGAACGAGATCCCGCCGGGTCTGGAGGGCTACCTGGTCAACGGCAGCGCGGGCAGCATCGCCTCGGGCCGGGTGGCCTACACCCTCGGGCTGGAGGGTCCCGCCGTCACCGTCGACACGGCCTGCTCCTCGTCACTGGTCGCCGTGCACCTGGCGGCGCAGGCGCTGCGGCAGCGGGAGTGCGACATGGCGCTCGCGGGCGGCGCGACCGTCCTGTCCACCCCCGACCTGTTCGTCGACTTCGCGCGACTGGGCGGCCTGGCCTCCGACGGGCGCTGCAAGGCGTTCTCCGACGCGGCCGACGGCACCAGCTTCGCCGAGGGCGCCGGAATGCTGCTCCTGATGCGCCTGTCGGACGCGGTGGACAAGGGCCACACCGTACTGGCGGTCATCCGCGGCTCCGCCGTCAACCAGGACGGTGCCAGCAACGGCCTGACGGCCCCCAACGGCCTCGCCCAGCAGCGGGTGATCCGCGAAGCGCTCGCCAACGCGGACCTGGGCCCCGACCAGATCGACGCGGTGGAGGCCCACGGCACCGGAACCCGGCTCGGCGACCCCATCGAGGCACAGGCCCTGCTGCACGCGTACGGCACGAGTCGCAGCCCCGAACGGCCGCTGTGGCTCGGCTCGCTGAAGTCCAACATCGGCCACACCCAGGCCGCTGCCGGCGTGGCCGGAATCATCAAGACGGTACTGGCGATGCGCCACGGACGGCTGCCCCGCACCCTGCACGTCACCCGTCCCTCCAGCCGGGTGGACTGGTCGGCGGGCGCGGTGGAACTGCTCGTGCAGGCACAGGACTGGCCCGGCCAGGGGGACGCCCCGCGCCGCGCCGGCGTGTCCTCCTTCGGCGCCAGCGGCACCAACGCACACCTGATCCTGGAGGGCGTCCCGGACGGCGACGACACGGCGGCGGAGCGCGAACCGTCCACCGGCGGCGGCGCCTGGCCGCTCTCGGGCCGGACCGAAGCGGCGCTGCGAGCCCAGGCCCGGAGACTCCACGACCATCTCACCGCCCGCCCCCACGTGTCACCCGCCGCGGTCGGGCGGACACTGGCCCGCTCCCGCACGCCGTTCGAGCACCGGGCCGTCGTCCTCGGACAGGACACCGCCGCCCTCCTGAGCGGCCTCACGGAGCTGGCGTCCGGCGCGGCGCACGGACCCGGGGTGATCACCGGCCGGGCCGCACGCGGACGCCGTACCGCCCTGCTCTTCACCGGGCAGGGCAGCCAGCGGCCGGGCGCCGGACGCCGGCTCTACGAGCGGTACGAGGTGTTCGCCCGCGTCCTGGACGAGACGGCCGCGGAACTCGACCGGTACCTGGACCGCCCGCTGCGCGAGGTGATGTTCGCGGAACCGGGCAGCGCGACGGCCGGCCTCCTCGACCGCACCGAGTACACCCAGCCCGCGCTGTTCGCCCTGGAAGTCGCCCTCTTCGAGCTGGTGAGTGCGTGGGGCCTGCGCCCCGACGCACTCCTGGGTCACTCGGTCGGCGAACTGGCCGCCGCCCACGCCGCCGGAGTGTTCACCCTGCCCGACGCCGCCCGCCTGGTGACGGCGCGGGGCCGGCTGATGGGCGAGCTGCCGGCCGGTGGCGCGATGGCGGCGATCCAGGCCGGCGGCGCGGAGATCGAGGAGACGATCACGGCGCTCACGGCCCGTGGGCCGGCGCGCGTCGCCGTCGCCGCACTCAACGGGCCCGACGCCACCGTGATCTCGGGCGACGAGGACGCGGTCGCCGAACTCGCCGCACTGTGGCGGGAGCGGGGCCGCCGCACCAAGGTGCTGCCCGTCAGCCACGCCTTCCACTCGCCGCACATGGACGCCGCACTGGAACCGTTCGCCGGGATCGCGCGCCACGTCTCCTACGCCGAGCCGCGCATCCCGGTGGTCTCCAATCTGACCGGCGAGGTCGCGTCGGCCGCGATCCTGTGCACCCCGGAGTACTGGGTGCGCCACGCGCGCGAGGCCGTGCGCTTCAACGACGGCTTCCGCACCCTGCGCGACCAGGGGATCGACACCTTCGTCGAACTGGGACCGGACGGCGTGCTGTCCGCCCTGGGACGCGACTGCCTGCGCGAAGAGGAACCAGACGCCCCGCACCAGGGCGGCTCGACGGACCGTGACACGGCCGGTTCCCCCGCCGACGGGCAGGAGCGTCCCGTGCTGATGGTGCCGCTGCTGCGCCGGGACCGCGACGAGACGACCACCTGCCTCGGGGCCCTGGCCACCGTCCACACCCACGGCGTTCCCGTCGACCTCGCGGCCGTGCACGGTGACGGCGGCGGGCCCGCCGTCGATCTCCCCACCTACGCCTTCCAGCGCACGCGCTACTGGCTGGACGTCCCGGCCCCCGCCGCCGGCCTCACCGCCACCGGTCTGGAGCCGGCGGACCAGCCCCTGCTCCCGGCCGCCATCGACCTGCCCGACGGGGAAGGCACCGTACGGACCGGGCTGCTCTCCGTCCGCACCCACCCGTGGCTCGCCGACCACCGCGTCCAGAACCGCATCGTGGTACCCGGAGCGGCCCTCCTGGACATCGCCGCCTGGGCGGGCATCGAAGCGGGCTGCCCCCGGGTCGCCGAGCTGACCTTCGCCACGCCCCTCGTACTGCCCGAGAGCGGAGAGGGGGTCCGGCTGCGCGTGACGCTGAGCGGCCCCGACGCGGAAGGCATCCGTACGATACGCGTCGACTCCCGGCCCGCCGACGCCGCTCGGGCGGCCGACGCCCCCTCCGACTGGACCCGGCACGCGTCCGGCACCCTCGCCCCCGGAACCGAGGAGGCCGGTGACGGCGCCGACGTGCCGGCGGAACTGCTCGGCGTCTGGCCCCCGGCCGACGCGACCCCGGTGGCCATCGACGCGGCCGCCGTCGCGGCCGAGTACCGGCGCCTCGCGGACGCGGGCGTGACGTACGGCCCCGTGTTCCGTGGACTGCACGCCGTCTGGCGGCGCGGCGAAGAGGTCTTCGCCGAGGTCCGGCTCCCCGGCCAGGCAGCCGCCGACGCCTCGCGGTACGGCATGCACCCGGCCCTGCTGGACGCTCTTGCGCACGCCACCGGGTTCGGCGAGCAGTTCACCGAGGCCCACGGCCTGCTGCCGTTCTCGTGGAGCGACGTCCGGATCCATGTCCGCGGCACCGACTCCCTGCGCGTACGGATCGCCCCGGCGGGACCCGACGCCGTGACCGTCGCGGCGGCCGACCCGGCGGGCCGCCCGGTCCTCGCCGCCCGCACACTCACGCTGCGCCCTCTCCCGGCGAACCAGTTCCGGAGTCCGCAGGCGGGGAGCACACCGTTGTACCGACTGGAGTGGACGTCGGCCTCCGCTCCGGTGACCGGGCACTCCGGTCCCAGGCAGGCGGCAGCGGAGTGGGGCGTCCTCGGCGATCCCGGCCAGACCCTCCTCGAGGGCGTACGCGACGGAGCACAGGCACCCGTACGGACCTATGACGGTCTGGACGCCCTCGCGGCCTCCGACACGCCCCTGCCCGACCACGTCCTGGTGGAGCTCGGCCACGACGGGGACGATCTCGCCGCAGGCGCCCACGACCTGGCCGAACGTGCGCTGGCCGTGGTGCAGGGCTGGCTCGCCCACGCCCGCTTCACCGACGCACGACTGGTCGTGCTGACGCACGGGGCGGTGGCGGCCGGCACCAGTGCGGTCCGCCCGGCCGCAGCCGTCGCCTGGGGACTGCTGCGCAGCGCACAGTCCGAGCACCCGGGCCGCTTCGTACTGGTCGACGCGGACCCGTCCGACCCGGCTGCCTCGTACCGCTCCCTGTCGCGGGCCGTCACCTCGGGGGCCTCCCAACTCGCCCTGCGCGGCGACGAGATCCTCGTACCCCGACTCACCCACGGAGCGAACGGGCAGGGAGCTGCCGCCGATCGCCTCGGTGACGCCACCGAGCCGGAAGCGGGCGCAGCCCTGCGGCCCGTCCCGTCCGGGAACCTTTCCGGCCCCTGGCGCGCGGACGGCACCGTGCTCGTCACGGGCGGAACCGGAACGCTCGGCAAGACCGTGGCCCGGCATCTCGTGACCGAGCACGGCGTCCGGCACCTCGTACTGGCCGGCCGGCGCGGGGCGGACGCCCCGGGCGCGGCCGGGCTGGCCGCCGAACTGACCGCCTTGGGCGCCGCCGTGAACATCGTCCGCTGCGACGCCGCCGACCGCTCGGCGCTCGAAAGCGTCCTGGCCGCCGTCCCCGCCGCGCACCCGCTCACCGCTGTCGTGCACACCGCCGGTGTGCTGGACGACGGCATCGTCACCGCGCAGACCCCCCAACGGGTCTCGGCAGTCCTGCGGGCCAAGGCGGACGCGGTCACCCACCTGCACGAACTGACCCGTGAACTGGACCTGTCCGCCTTCGTCGTCTTCTCGTCGGCTGCGGGAACCCTCGGCAGTCCCGGCCAGTCCGGTTACGCGGCCGCCAACAGCTTCCTCGACGCGTTCGCCGCCTGGCGGCGAGCGCAGGGCCTGCCCGCCGTATCCCTGGCCTGGGGCCTGTGGGGCGACGGCGGTGACGGGGACGGCGGTGGCGCCGGGGCCGACGGCATGGGAGCGAGCCTGGCCGCCGCCGACCTCGCACGGCTGCGCCGTTCCGGCATCCTGCCCCTCGACCCCGCCGAGGCACTGGAACTGTTCGACGAGGCCTGCGACCCCTCCAGGACCGAGTCCGTGTTGCTGCCGATCCGCCTCGACCTGAACGGCCTGCGTGCTCGGTCGGCCCGCGGCACCGTACACGCAGGCGTGGTACCCGAAGTGCTGCACGCCCTGGTGCCCCCGTCCGCCGGTGCCAGCCCCTCGTCCGGTGCGGGCACGCCGGACCCTGCGGCGGGCCAGGAGCCCCCGACCACGGCCGCGGCATCCGGCACCCTGGCCGAACGGCTCGCCGGGAAGCCGCGCGGCGAGCGGCTCGCCGCCATCAGGGAGCTCGTGCGCACCGAGATCGCCTCGGTGCTCGGGCACGCGGACGCCCAACGCGTCCAACTCCAGTTCTCCTTCAAGGAAGCCGGATTCGACTCCCTCACCGCCGTCGAACTCCGCAACCGGCTCACCGCCGTCACCGGAACGAGGCTTCCCGCCACGCTGGTCTTCGACCATCCGACGCCGGCGGCGCTCGTCGACCACCTGGAACAGGAACTGCCGAAGGGCGGCCAGGAACTTCCCGCGGACGTCCCGGCCGTTCTGGAGGCACTCGACCGGATCCGGGACGGACTGGCCGCCGCTGTCACCGACGACAACGGCCGCGCCCACGTCACGGAACGCCTTCAGGAGCTGCTCGGCACGCTCGCCCCGCCGGTGGCCGGCGTTCGCCCGGGCAACGGCTCGAACGGTCACGACGGGCAGGGCCCCGATGAGCTGTCGGTCGGCGAACGCCTCGCCGCCAGCACCGACGACGAGCTCTTCGACCTCTTCGACAGCGACTTCCGATCGATGTAGCCCAGAGCCCGCTTGCCGCCACTGCTCTCCCGCCCGCGCCGCCCGCCCCACACCCCAGGAGAACAGCACCATGTCTTCCGAAACGCCTGCCACCAACGAAGAAAAGCTCCGCGTCTACCTCCGCCGCGCCATGACCGACCTGCACGAGGCCCGCGAGCAGATCCGCCGGACCGAGTCGGCCAGGCACGAGCCGATTGCGATCGTGGGGATGGGGTGCCGGTTCCCGGGCGGGGTGTCGTCGCCGGAGGGGTTGTGGGATCTGGTGGCGTCGGGGGTGGACGCGGTCTCCCCGTTCCCGACCGATCGGGGTTGGGATGTGGCGGGGTTGTTCGATCCGGAGCCGGGTGTGCCCGGGCGTACGTATGTGCGTGAGGGTGGGTTCCTGC
>NZ_JAVRFH010000437.1:0-270 GCF_031845825.1 Streptomyces lancefieldiae
GCTAAGCCTAAATATTCCCTGGTGACCGATAGCGGATAGTACCGTGAGGGAATGGTGAAAAGTACCGCGGGAGCGGAGTGAAATAGTACCTGAAACCGTGTGCCTACAAGCCGTGGGAGCGTCGGACGGAGAGCTTGCTCTTCGTCTCGTGACTGCGTGCCTTTTGAAGAATGAGCCTGCGAGTTTGCGGTGTGTTGCGAGGTTAACCCGGGTGGGGTAGCCGTAGCGAAAGCGAGTCCGAACAGGGCGTTTCAGTAGCACGCTCAAGAC
>NZ_JAVRFH010000438.1:0-270 GCF_031845825.1 Streptomyces lancefieldiae
GGCGGATCCGCCCCCGGAGTAGGGGGTGTCGGTGAGGAACACCTGATGGCGCAGGCCCTCGTCCTGATCGAACAGGGACAGCTGGGCTCCGGGGTGCGGCCGCTCGCGGCGCACGATGATGCGGGTGTCGGCCGGGTAGCCGGCCAGGTCGACCATGCCGGTCAGCTCGGCGACCTCGGCACCGTCACGCAGTGTCCCGTCCTGGTCCAGGGCGGGATGCCAGAGGCGGTCGGGCATGGTCCGGACAGCTCGGCGGACCGGCTCGGTGAT
>NZ_JAVRFH010000439.1:0-269 GCF_031845825.1 Streptomyces lancefieldiae
AGTGCCACCGTCCGATCGGCTCCGGCCGGTACGTCCAGGCCCGGCCGCCCTTGATGGTGGCGACCTGTGAGCGGATCGCGGCGCAGTACCACGCGAGCGTCGTCAACCTGGGTTGAGTGCGGGCGGCTCGCCCGCGATTGCCGCCCGTCTCCCACGGCCTCGCGGCGGTGGACAGGAGCCTGGTGATGCTCGGCAACCAGGTGGAGCTGTGGGAGACCGCCCTTGCTGCGCGTCGAGCGGTGTCAGCAGTAGGCGCGCAGGCTCCAGAC
>NZ_JAVRFH010000440.1:0-255 GCF_031845825.1 Streptomyces lancefieldiae
AACAGCGTGCCAAAAGTCAACGCCAGATATGTTGATACCCCGTCTCCGGCCGCACGGTCGGGACGAGGTTCCTTTGAAAAAACACAGCGAGGACGCTGTGAACAGTCGGATCATTCCTCCGACTGTTACGCTCTCGTGGTGTACGCCGGATTACCGGCAAGCATTCACGGAGAGTTTGATCCTGGCTCAGGACGAACGCTGGCGGCGTGCTTAACACATGCAAGTCGAACGATGAACCACTTCGGTGGGGATTAG
>NZ_JAVRFH010000441.1:0-255 GCF_031845825.1 Streptomyces lancefieldiae
TCGCGGCCGGGCGCGGCAACGTCTTCGGCGTGACCGAGGGACCCGGCCACAGGACCGCCCTGGCGTTCTTGCCCGACCACCCCGAGGAAGGCGTCGGCACGCTGGCCCGGGTCTGCACTCCCGAGGAGCCGGACGGCGACGTCGTCTTCGAGCGGAGCGCGGAACGACCGATGGGGCTGTGGGCCGAAGCAGGGGAGAACCTCCTGCGGATCGTGCCGCTGCTCGGTCCGGACGCGCCGCCGGCGGACGAACTCG
>NZ_JAVRFH010000442.1:0-255 GCF_031845825.1 Streptomyces lancefieldiae
CCTTGGCGTACTCGGCCCACATGTAGTCGCGCTCCTCGTCGGTGACCATCTCCAGGGTCAGCTCGTCGTGGTTGCGCAGGAAGATGCCCCACTGGCAGCCCGACGGGATGGCCGGGGTCTTGGCGAGAATCTCGGAGACCGGGTAGCGGGACTCGCGGCGCACCGCCATGAAGATGCGGGGCATGACCGGGAAGTGGAAGGCCATGTGGCACTCGTCGCCGCCGGAGGCGTAGTCGCCGAAGTAGTCGACGACGT
>NZ_JAVRFH010000443.1:0-255 GCF_031845825.1 Streptomyces lancefieldiae
GCCAGGGGCTGCCCTGGTCGGTGCTGTCGGTCGACTACCAGCGCATCCTGCAGGTGCTCGCGGACCGGGCCCGGCTTCATCAAGGGCCGCTGACCTGCCAGGAGATGGCCGCCATGTTCGGCATGGATGTGGTGCCGGCCCGGGTGGAGGCACTGCGGTCGAAAGCGAAACGCCTGGTCGCGCGAGGCTGGCTGGCCGAACAGCAGCCAGGCCGGTTCACCCTCGCGGCAGGCGTGAGCGAGCCAGGCGACGGGT
>NZ_JAVRFH010000444.1:0-255 GCF_031845825.1 Streptomyces lancefieldiae
GGCGCAACACCAAGCAGGAACTGACCGAGTACCTCACCGAACTGACCGGGGACGCCGCCTCCTACATGCGGCCCAACCTCTTCACCAACACCCCCGACATCCTCCACGCCTACCTCCAGCACGGCGGTCGGCCCGCCTTCGAGGTCCGCGCCGTCCTCGCCGCCACCCTCTCCCCCACCTGGGGCATCTACAGCGGCTACGAACTCTGCGAGAACACCCCCCTGCGCGAGGGCAGCGAGGAATACCTCGACTCGG
>NZ_JAVRFH010000445.1:0-255 GCF_031845825.1 Streptomyces lancefieldiae
TCGCGATCGGCAGGCCGTGTTCCTTCGCGAAGGCCACGACCTCGTCGGCGCCCGAGACGGGGTCCGGGGTGCCCGCGACCAGCGGGGCGCCGGCGCGCTGGGCGATGTGGCGGGCGGCGACCTTGTCGCCGAGGTCGCGGATGGCCTGCGGGGGCGGGCCGATCCAGATCAGGCCCGCGTCCAGGACCGCCTGCGCGAACTCGGCGTTCTCGGAGAGGAATCCGTAGCCGGGGTGGATGGCGTCCGCGCCCGTCT
>NZ_JAVRFH010000446.1:0-255 GCF_031845825.1 Streptomyces lancefieldiae
CCGCTCGAGCAGGGCGACAGCGGCATCGCGGTCCTGCACGCTCGCCGCGGTCACCGCGACGGCCAGGACCAGGCCGAGGCAGTCGACCACCAGGTGCCGCTTGCGGCCGCCGACCTTCTTCCCGCCGTCCCAGCCGGACGTGGAGCGCGGGATGTTCGCAGCCGCCCGCAGTGACTGCGAGTCCACGATCGCGGCCGTCGGGTCCACCGAGCGGCCCTCCTTGTCCCGCACCCGGTCGCGCAGCCGGTCGTGGAA
>NZ_JAVRFH010000044.1:0-63866 GCF_031845825.1 Streptomyces lancefieldiae
GCCTCATCCTCTCCGCCCGCCCCAAAAAACAACTGAATGAAAACAGCCACCCCGCCCGATAAAGCCCCAGCTCAGCAAGTGTCGACCCCGCGCCCGTCTCAGAGGGCGGCGCGCTCGTCGGAGCATCCCCGCGGGCGCGGGGTCGACTCTCTGCCACCCCTCCAGGGCCGGGCCTACGCCGGAGCATCCCCGCGGGCGCGGGGTCGACTTCTGTTCCTCGGACATCTGCGCCACCATCTGCGGAGCATCCCCGCGGGCGCGGGGTCGACCTTCCTGCGTTCCGGGCCTACAGCGACCCGGACGGAGCATCCCCGCGGGCGCGGGGTCGACCCGACGATCATCCCCATCAGCGTGGCGTCACCCGGAGCATCCCCGCGGGCGCGGGGTCGACACGACGAAGCCCCGACCCAGGCCCGGTCGGGGCGGAGCATCCCCGCGGGCGCGGGGTCGACGTGCAGTACCGCAGGGTGATGATCTCCCGCAGCGGAGCATCCCCGCGGGCGCGGGGTCGACCCGCCGACTGCACCAAAACCCGGAGTCTTCTCCGGAGCATCCCCGCGGGCGCGGGGTCGACAGATCCGACGCCGACGGGGTGGAGGACTTCCGCGGAGCATCCCCGCGGGCGCGGGGTCGACCCAACTAGGGGCCCGGAGGGGTTACGATCCTGAGGAGCATCCCCGCGGGCGCGGGGTCGACCTTGAGCTTCAAGAGCGCGTCAATGTGCTGGGCGGAGCATCCCCGCGGGCGCGGGGTCGACAACGGCCAGGCCGGCCGCGACCCACGGTGTGGAGGAGCATCCCCGCGGGCGCGGGGTCGACACTTGCTGAGCTGGGGCTTTATCGGGCGGGGTGGCTGTTTTCATTCAGTTGTTTTTTGGGGCGGGCGGAGAGGATGAGGCCGTCGAAATCGACGGGCTGCCAGCGGTCGCGGCCTGCGGTGCGCACGGCCCATCCCTGTTCGTTGGCGGCGGGTTCGATGAGGATGGCCTGGCCGTCGCCGATGCGGGTGGCCAGGAGTTCCCAGAGGCGGTCGCGGATGCGGCGGCTGGGGTTGCCGACGAATACGCCGGCGCTGGCCTCGACCATCCAGCGGGTGAGGTGGCCGCGAAGTCCTTCCGGGGCGGCAACGAGGATGATGACGGTCATGAGGCAGCTTCGGAGTCGTTGAGGTCGGGGCCGATGACTGCGATGTGGTTGTCGGTCATCCCGTGTGCCGAGAGGTCTGCGTCGTTGGCGTAGTTGGTGCCGCCGGGGACGGCGCCGATGTGTTCGTCCCAGAGGAGGTTGGCTTCGGTGTCCTCGAAGTCTGTGCCTTCGGGAGTGAGCAGGGTTTTGACGTCGGTGACGATGCGGGTGAGGAGTTTGTCGCGGGCGATGAGGTCGCGGAGGCCGAGTCGTGCGTCGCGTTCCTCGGTGAGTCCTTGTGCTGTGAGGTCGAAGGCGAGCGGGATGGTGTATTCGGCCTTGTACAGGTCGGCGATGTCCAGGACGAAGGAGGTGGCTTTACCGGTGTGGACGAAGCCGAGTCCGGGGCTGGCGCCGAGTCCGACGATGACGGCGTGGCAGATGCCGTAGAGGGCGGCGTTTGCGGCGGACAGGAGGCGGTTGAGGTCGTCGCCGGCTGCGAAGGCGTCGCCGGCTTTGTAGACGCGGCCGTTCCAGGGGACGCCGGTGCGTTCTGCCTGGGCGCGGTAGATCTTGCGGACTCGTGTGCCTTCGCGGCCGCGGAGTTGCTGCATGGTGAGAGCGGAGACGTCTTCGCCGGGGAAGCGCATGCTGTACATGGCGCGGGCGACGGCGAGGCGTTCTTTGGGGCGGGTGACGAGCCATGCCTGGCGGTGCAGGAGGCCGGCGCCGCGGCTGGGGCCGAGGCCGGCCGCGTACATGCGGACGCCTTGTTCGCCGACCCAGCACACGGTGGTGCCGGAGTCGGCGAGCAGGCGGATGGCTCCGTGGGTGACGCGGGTTCCGGGTCCGAGGAGCATGACGGCCACCATGGCTGCGGGGACCCGGACGGTCTGCTTTTTGTTGATGATGACGACGGCGTTCTCGTCGCGGTCCAGGTGGCTGCGCTCGACGTAGACGCTGGAGACGCGGTCGACGAGGCGGTGCAGGTCCTGGGGGTCGGCTTTCCACCAGATGTCGGGCACGGGTGTTCATGCCCTTCCGGGGAGCGGTGCGAGGGTGAGCAGTCCGCAGCCGTATGCCTTGGTGGGGCCGATGCCCGCCAGCAGGCGTTCGGTGAGCAGGGCTGAGTCGGTGACGCGCAGGCTTCCTTCGAAGGTCACTGCGTGCATGACGACTTGGGCTTCTTTGGCGGTGAGGTTTCCTTTGCCGAAGGAGCGGCGCTGGCGGGTGGTGATGCGGATGTCGCGGGGTGGTTTGCCGCTGGTGTCTCGGGTGGCGTCGAGGTGGGGGGCGGTGGGGATGTCGAAGCCCCAGCGTGCGGTGCGGGTGAGGAACCAGGTGAGCTGGGCGGCTGCGGTGCGGTGGCCGATGCGGAAGCTGCGCCGCTCGCCGGCGTCGAGTCGTTCCTGCTGACGTGGGGTGGGTTTGTCGGGTCGGTTGGTGTTCTGGACGGGGTTGGCAGTCAGGCGGAAGGCGAAGCTGCGACCCGGTGCGAGTTGTTGCAGGAGGGGTGCGTAGTCGCGTATGGCGTAGTGCTCGCCGTCGGCGCCGGGCCATCCGGCCTGTTCGACGAGGTGGGTCCAGTCCGGCTTGTCGGTGGTGAGGACGAACAGCTGCGGCCGGTGGGGGTTGTCCGCGTCGAGCCGCCACAGGGTGCGTTCCTGTGCGGGCAGGCCCGGCAGGCCGCCTTGGACCGCTGCGTGCATGGCACGGGGGCTGGCGAGGAGAGTGCGGCTCTCGGCGCGCAGGGGGTTGATGCGGATGCGGGAGAGGTAAGGCATGACGGGTCACCAGCCGAGGAGGGCGAAGGGGTCATGGCCGCCGTTGGTCGGAGGCCGGTCGGGGTCAGGTGTGAGGCCGGTGGGGGCGGCGAGGTAGGTGTGCCGGATACGGCGGGTGGTGTAGGTGCGGCTGGTGGGGGCGAAGGACAGGGGTACGTCGTCGCGGACGTCGTCTCCGGCCGGGTCGTCGAGGGTGGCGGACAGGTTGACGTGGGCGGCGTTGCCGTTCTCGCGTCCCCACCGCCTGCGTATGGCCGGGGATGCCTGCCAGGGCTCCGCGCGCAGCACGTCCTCGAGTGAGCCGGTGCGCTGTCCCAGGACCAGGGGCTGTGCGGGCGCGCAGGAGCGGCGGCCGAGGGCGAGGGGGAAGGCAGGGTGGCGTGCGGCGTGTTCGAGGGTGGTGATGAGTGCTCGGGGGCCTTCGACGGCTGCGAGGAAGATGGCGTCCTGGAGGTAGAAGCGCTGGGTGATGTGGGTGTGCTTGGCCGGTGAGGTGGGTTTTTGCCGGCCTTTGGCGGTCACGGCGGCGGACAGCAGCGGCTGGCCGCGGTAGTCGCTGACGGTGTGGTAGTCGCGCAGGAGGGTGCCGGGCTGGTCGATGCGGATTCCGAGTCCGAGCCCGGCGAGGTCGTCCAGGGCGGCGTGACGCGGGCGGCCGGCGGCTGCGGCGAGCAGGCCGACGACTCCTGACTTGGTGGGTTCGGGACGGGTTTCGCGTCGGTTGAAGGTGCTGCGGTCGCCCCAGGACTGCAGCGGGGCGGCGAGCCGCAGCACAAGGACGGCAGTGGGGCTGGAGGCTGTCATGCCTGGGCCCCCAGGGCGGTGGTGATGCGGGAGCGCAGGGTGGTGCGCAGGTCGGCAAAGGGGACGGATTCACCGAATGCCTGGGTGAGGGTTTCGGTGGTGTCCTTGGTGCGGGGTTCGCGGGCGGTGAAGGTGTGGCTGGCCGCTGCGTAGAGGGGGGTGTCTCCCCAGACCTGGGTTGCGGTGAGGTACTCCTCGGCGAGGCGGCGGGCGGAGGTGGCCTGGATGCCGGCTTCCGCCGCGACGGGCTCCTCGAACGCGGAGACGAGGTTGACGGGCTGATCGGTGCGGACGACGACGGCGAGGAGGCTGGGCCGGGTCCGGTGCGCGAAGGAGTTCTGGTAGCCGGTGGGGGCGGAGAGGGCGAAGCTGTCGACGAAGGCGTCGAGGGCGTCCAGGGCCGCTTCGGTGTCGCCGCCGAGGTTGTCGGTGAGCTGGGCGAAGCCGACGGTGGCGTACCGGTAGAGGGTGGCGGAGTTGAAGCCGATCGTGCCGATCATGCCGGCGCCGGTCTCGTCGCGTTCGTTCTGGTCGTCGACTGCAGTGAAGTAGTCGAACTCCAGCTGCGTCTCGTGGGTGGAGAGCGCGTGGGCCACCTGGACGGCGGCGTCGACGTTCAGCTTCGGGATGTCGGCGACCATGCGGCCGAACAGGGCGACGCCCACGGGGTGTCCGGTCTGGAAGGATTCCGCGACGGGCAACTCCTTCACGGCTTCGGTGAGCGTCTTCTCGTCCAACGTGGCGAGGTCGGTGGCACGGTCCGTCACGAGGTCGGCCACGGCGTCGAGCTGGGCGTTGCCGTAGAAGAGGAGATAGGCGGTGTCGCCGGCCTTCTTGCCCTGGCTCAGACCGAGCTGGGCGAGCAGGGCCGCGGCGATCCGGTCGGCGGGCTCGCGGTCCAGGCCGGTGTTCCGGCGGATACGGCTGACGAGTTCGCTGGTGAGGCGCTTAGTGCGGGTGGCCCGGTCGGATTCGGGAGCCTGGGTATCGAAATGCCGGCGGGTCGCCCGCTTCCATGCCTGGGAGGAGACCCGGGAGCGGCGGACTCCACCGTAGATGGCCTCCTTGGGGTTCCCCTGGTCGTCCCGGTTGAGGTTGGCGGGCGGGACGCTCTGAATGATGTGCACGTCGATGTACAGGTGCTGGGTCATGAGGTTGCTCCAGGTCATGTGAGTGAACGGTGGTCGCAGGGTCCGCAGTGGTCGCCGGTGTGGAGGAGGCCATCTGCGGACGTCGGGCGGCGGGGGTCAGCTGCCGGATCGGGAGGCCGTTGCCTGCTGGGTCCAGCCGTAGTAGTCCAGGCCCCAGCGACGGCGTACGCGGGAGCGGGACTCGGGCCGGTTCCAGTCGTGGAGGTCGGCAGTCAGACGGTCGTAGTCGAGGGGCTGCTTGATGTCCTTGAGCTGGGTGACCAGGCCACGCAGGCGCAGTTGCAGCGCTGCCGTCGACGTGGCGGAAAACGTCTGCTGGAAGCGGGAGTCGACGGCCTCGTCGCTGGTGCGGTCATGGCGCCGCAGTACGAGCATGGCCCGGCCGAGGCTGACTCCGTCGCGGTGCATCGGCGTCTCCCGGCTCTGCTGGTGCAGCCCGTAGAGGGCGAGGGCGATGTGCTCGGCCTCCTGCTCGGCCGAGACCTCCCCGCGACGGGCCGCGAAGTCATCGACCGGGCAGGTGTAGAACGGAAACATCTCCAGCACCGTCCCGGCAGGCCGGCCCAGGCCCCGGCGGAGAACGGCGAGGTCCTCCCCGGGCGGGCGCTGCGTGGCCGCGGTGCCGCTCTTGCGGCGCCAGGTGCCGTCCGCGGCGATGTAGCGGTGCCAGATGCGCTGCTTGGTGGGGTGTTCTTCGGTCATGGCCGTGTCCAGACGTGATGAGGGTCTCTGTGTGACAGAAGTCGTGTAGGTACCGGCGCCTCGAAGGGGCATGGCCGGATACCCCCGGCCGGGGCGTGGTGAAGGGCGGGGCGCCTCGCGCGGCGCCCGGTCGCCTACTGGCTGCCAGGGGCCGGGGAGTCCCGCCGGACGGCAGCTGCACGGTGGAGGATCTCCGCACGGCGTTTGAGGAACGACGCCTCGGCCAGCGAGACCCTGTGTGTCCGCTCGGGCTTCCCCTCCCCCTGCGAGACGCTTCTTCCCGCGAATGCTCCGACGGGTACCGCTTGCAGCAGGCGGTCAGCGACATCCCAGCTCCGGCGCCAGGCGAGCTGTTCCCAGGCGAGCTGTCCAGCTTCGATCCGCTCCAGGTCCTCCACGGCCCGCATCCCCGACAGCAGCCGCCGCACCAGTGGGTCCAGGGCGTGCAGGACAATCTCGCCGGGGCGCTGTCCCTTGTCCCAGGGGATCGGTTCAGTCCCCAGAGCACGCCGTAGATCAGCCGAGAGATAGTTGACGGCCGTGGCCAGCTGCTCTGCCTGTTCCGCTACTTCGAGGACGGCGGCCCGGACATCGCTGCCGGCGTCGAGCGCGGCGAGCGGGAGGGGCAGGGCGTCGAACATGACATCGTCGACAACAGCCGACTGATTGCCGTAGGCGACGCCGGAGAGTTCCACGCGCAGCGGATAGGACTCGCCGAGATCGAATGCCAGGGCACCGGTCTGGTCCAAAAGCTTGCTTGTGGCGAACCCGCTTGTCTTCTCCCCGGCCTCCCGAGACTGCCTCTCCGGTGCCAGGAGCGCATCGAGCCCGCGCCACGCGGCCTTCCCGGGTTGCAGACGCAACGGCCGGCGCGGCGGCGCGGCACCCCCTTTGCCCCGGCCCGCACTCCGGCCGCCGGTCGGCTCCAGGCGCCACATGGTGTGCGGCTCGGTCTCCGGGGTGTGCGGCATGCGGTCCCCGGCGACGACCAGAACGCGCGTCACCCGCACTCCCTCACCGGTCATCTCCGGCAAGAGCCGGATCCGGCGGGACTGCCAGGTCCACAGATCCAGGAGTCCCTCGGGAGCCCGCTCCTGCCACCCTGGGGTGGCGGCCGACCGCGGATCTGCTGGCTCGCGCCTCCTCCACTGCGGCAGGTCGGCCGACGTTGGCGGTGCCCCCACCGGAAGGTTCAGCAGCAGCGTCTCGAACAGAGTCGTACCGACCAGCAAAGTGACGCCCATCTGACCGAGCGGCCCGGTGGGGTTTCCGGTGGTCTTGCCCGCCTTGGCTTTCGGGTCACCCACCGCACCCGTCTTGATCGCCGCAGTGTCCCAGCAGTGCGTGTGCAGCAGCCAGTGCACCGCCTGGGCCGGTGTCAGGGAGAAGGCGTCGCCCTCCGTACGGGATGCGAAAAGGGGCACGTTGTTACCGGTCGCGGCGGTCGCGACGATCAGTCCGGCGTTCTTCGTCTCGCCCTTGGCGGTATGCAGCCCGGCGACCTGCGCGAAAGGCTGCACCGGATCAAAGAGATCGAACAGCCCACGGTGCGCGTCCAGATAGTCTTCAAGCCGTGCCCGCTGTTCCATCGACCACCGACCCGCCGAGAACCAGCTCATCCACTCACGCTCGTCGGCCGGACGCCCCACAGCGTCGAGGACCACGGCCAGCAGGACCTGCCGGAACACAGCCGGCCGCTGGGTGGGAACCTCCACCACCAAGTCGCCGAACTCGTGAGCCTCCAGCAAGGCAGTACGTAGCGGGCGTTCCAGTGCCGGGCCCCCCGCGGCCGGTGGTAAACACAGCCAGGGATCATCCGTCAAGGAAAAGCCATGAGTCATCAGTTCCCCCCTCATGGAAGCTTCTACGTTTAGAACGCTAACAGTGCCGCCGAGACGCGCGCACCGTTTCTTCACAACCCGGTGCAACAATCCAGGTGTTGACCCCGTCCACCGGCCTGCCAGAGCCGGTCGACGGGGATGATCCCCTTCTCCGTTTGCACAGTGGATCGGGAATCACCTCGACCCCGCGCCACGCGGGGACACCGAGCCGCCGGGCACTAGCCCGGCGGCTCACCACACCCCTTTGAGACGAAGTTCGACCACGCAGCCGACACAGCCCCTCTACACCTGCCGGAGCCCGAACTCGTCGTCGTACGACACCGTGAAGTCGCCCAGTGCGGTCCTGCCCGACGAGCTCAGTACCAGAGCACGACTTCGGCGCAACCACGGATGCCCGTGCCATCCGGGCAGCGGCCTCAACGTGGCAGCGGCCTCCGTGAACTTCGCCGGCAACCGCACCACCGAGCCCAGCACCTCGTCCAGCACATCCGGCGCCACATCGCCATTGACGCTCAAGGCACGCCCGGCCAGTGTCCGGAAGGCCGCATCATCCCCCTCCCGCACCACCAGGACGACCTCGACGGACTCGTCACCGTCGCGGACCGCAGCTTGCAGGCAGGACTCATCACTTCCCGCAGCGGATCCCCCGTAGTGCAGACCCGCCAGCGTCCGCCGCTCATGCTCACCATGCGGAGTCAGCAGGTACTGCCGTGCCACCTCCGCGCGGGCACGGTCCCGGTCCTCCTGCTCCCGGCGGGCGGCCTCACCGGCCTCCCGCCAGGCCTCGGGAAGCAGCGCAATATCCGCCCCGTACACCGTCTCCACCAGGGCGGGCACGTCCGACGGAACGGACCACGTTCCGCCCGCGTCAGGCAGCACAGCAGCGGTCCGCAACAGCAGATGACGCCCATAGATCTTCTCGCTGGCGAACACGAACGCCGGCTCGCGTCCCTCGCGCGGCTCGAAACCGGTCACGAACACCCGCGGCGCGCGCAGCCGGTCCGGGCGCCAGGTGTCCTCGTGCCGGTGCAGCCGTCCCACACGCTGCAACAGAAGATCGACGGGGGCCAGGTCCGTGACCAGCAGATCGGCGTCGACATCGAAGGACTGCTCGGCAAGCTGAGTCGCCACCAGGATCAGCCGGCCACTCCGAGGCCGGGGCGTCCGCGGGCCCAGCAGGCGCAGACTTTCCTCCGTCAGGTCGGCCCGTCGCGCCACCGTGAAACGGGCATGCAGCAGCCGCACCTCTTGCGAACCGAACCGGCCGCGCAGCTCCTCGTAGAGGCTCTGCGCCCGGGCAACGGTGTTACGGATGACAAGCGCAGTCCCTCCATCGGCAAGCTCGGTCGCCAGCAGGTCCGCCACACGCGCATCCGCTGCGCCCTGCAACCGCTCCCGCTCCAGGCGCGAGCAACGCCCACCAGGCACCGCCTCGGGTATGACGTGCACCGCCACGTTGAGGTCCGCACGCCAACTACCCACCGCATCCACATGGAATCGCGGCTCCCCCGTAGCCCACAGCCATGCAGCCGTCGCGCTCGGATACCCCGGCGGGGCAGGCACTTCGACGCGCAGTTCCTCGCGCGAGGCCGCGCCCGCCAGGTACGCCTCGACCAGGGCCTGGCGCTGCGCCGGGGCCAGCGTCGCCGACAGCACGATCAGCGGCACCCCCGCCTGGCCCAGCCAGCGCAGCGCCTCGCACAGAAACTGACTCATGTACACATCGCACGCGTGTACCTCGTCCAGAACCACGACTTTCCCGGCCAGGCCCGCCATCCGCAGCATCACATGCCGCGTACGGGTAGCCGCATACAGGAGCTGATCGACGGTCCCGACGACGAACGGGGCCAGCAGCCCACGCTTCGCCCCCAGAAACCACTCCGCAGGTGCCTGCCGCTCCGGCACACCGCGCACCTCAGGTTCGATGCCGTACGGGTCATCATCGAGCCCGAATTCGTCGACCCCGCAGAACATCTCGTCCGCGTGCTCTCCCGCGTTCTCCAGCAGAGCCTTCCACTCCCGGTTGAACGCCCTCTTGCCGTGCAGTAGCACCACCCGGGAGGCAAACCGCTCGTCGATCGCCTCCACCCACTGGCGTGTGCGGGTGAACATGGGATCGCTGGTCGCCTGGGTCGGCATCCCCACGAACACACCATCGGCACCAAACCTGGCCGCCAGCACCTCGGCCGCAGCCTGAGCGGCCTCCGTCTTGCCCTCACCCATCGGCGCCTCGACCACCACAATGCCAGGACCGCCCATCCGACGGACCACGTCAATCACCATCGCCTGCGAGGGCCGCGGCACGTAACCGAACCGGTCCCGAAACGCCTCGGGCCCGGGCACCCCCAGAGCCCCCCAGCCTCCCCGCAGCCCCAGAGCCTTCCACGCCGACGCCGCGCGCTCACGCGAAGCATCCAGACTCACCAGCCGAAGATCATCCAGCCCCACGAAGAAGCGCTCGTCACTCGCGATCCAGTCCGCCATGACCACCAGACCGCTGAGCTGCAGCTGCAGCGCTCGGGACGGAACCCCCACAGGTTCCACCCCACCAAGCGCCTCGAACCCGACCTCGTGAGTGAAAACATCGAGCACGGCTCGCTGAACCTGACGCCACGCTCCCCTCCCCCGCAACTGCCCCTTCGCCGGCCCGGGCTCCTGTACATCTCTCAGAGAAGGAAAGGCACCATGATGACCGGCGATCAACGGCCACACCCAGTCCAGCTGCTCCGCATCCCACCCAGCCTCTGCCAGCAGCTCTCGCGCCATCAGCCCGCCGGCCCAGTCATGACGCCACCGCTTCTGACGCTTCACCCCCGCCACAGCAGCCGTCTCCACCCACGTCAGGCCCACCCGACGCACAGCTTCCGCGCCCTCCGGCCACAGCCTCTGGTGGACCGGCGTCGCCTTCCCGCAATCGTGCACCCCGCACAACCAAGCGAACAGCCTCCGCCCACGTCCCGGCCCACCCGCGATGCCATCCAGCGACGACCTCGTCGAACACGCGAGAAAACCGTCCCAGAGCAACTCCGCCACGGCCGCAGTGTCCAAAAGGTGCGCCAGCAGAAGATGCGTACGGCCCCCAGCCCGCTCCCGCGACTTCCCCCACAACGTCTCCAGCGCCCTCACCACCAACGGCTCGTAACGCTGCCCCGGTTTTTCAACGTCCACCAAGCCCCACCCCGCGCTCAACCAGAACTGAGCGTCAGAGCGTAGCGGCCGCCACTGACAACACGTCGTGAACTGCAGCAACGCCCAGTGTCCTGCAACTGCTGGAACGGGGTGACGACAAGTCGGTGATGTGCACGATCTCCTTCCCGCAAAGCGTCTCCAGGTTCTACGCCCGCAAGGCTCCGTCTCCGCGGGAACTTCGCCACAGGGTGGGACCGATGGCGTTCACGGTGTCGCGGTGCGGCATGGCCGGAGCATCCCCGCCAGCGCGGGGTCGACTTGGACCCCGTGATGATGCCGTTGTTAGGCATCGGAGCATCCCCGCGAGCGCGGGGTCCACCCCCTCGACCAGGCCGCGGACTTTGACGCGTTCGGAACATCCCCGCGAGCACGGGGTCCACGGCACGATGGTCATCGTCACCACCGCGACCCGTGGAGCATCCCCGCGAGCGCGGGGTCCACACCGACACCGCGAAGGTGTCGGCCCTCTTGGTCGGAGCATCCCCGCGAGCGCAAGGTTCATACTTCTTAACCTGCGACTTTACCAGGTAAGAGTGCTGATTTCATTTAGTTGCTTCACGGTTGACGCCTCCCCCGCCAGAGGACTGGCGGGCGTGGGTGATGTCCGCGCAGCTGCCGGGCTTGGCCGGACTGCAGAACAACAGCCGCCCGTCCTCGTCGGTGACCACCATGGTCTTGACCGCGTTCTGCTTGTTCTTGCCGGAGATGAACGCGTCCCGGTCCTTGCGTCCGGCGGCCGGCCGGCGGACCCGGATCTCAGTGCCGTCGATGATCCCGGTCTTCCCGCTGGCACCGAGGTGATCGATGACCTCGGCCAGAGTCCGTAGTCGAAGGCCAGGGCTCACCGTGCATCCTCGCTCGGCGAGCAGCGGCCGCACCTCGCCGATGGCGCGGGTGATGGTGGAGCGGTCCACTCCGAACCAGCAGGCCAGCACGTCGTGCGTGACCCCGTGTCGGAGGTGCACGAGGGTGGCCAGGAGCCAGTCGACGAACACCAACCGGTGCTTCGCACCCGCGCCCACAGCACGCTTCCGCGGCCGGGACGCAAGCCTGGCCTGGTGCCGTTCATGCCACAACGGTCCCAGCACAGCCACGAGTGCAGCGATCACCTCGGCCGACAGGCCCGTGATCCTCCGGTCGCTGATGATCGCTGCACGAGACGCATTCCCCACCACACGACCATGATGACGATCACAAGCTCGACGCCTCATCGCCTACCTTGCACGAGCTCGTTAAAGGGCCCGCAGAGAATCAACATGTTGGTTTGATCTTCGTGGGGTTGCTGTTGGCGAGGAACGCGGTGACGTCAGCAGGTGTCCGGAATCTGGCTGTCGAGGGTGGGATGGTGTAGCCGTGCTC
This sequence comes from Streptomyces lancefieldiae, assembly GCF_031845825.1. Taxonomy (NCBI): domain Bacteria; kingdom Bacillati; phylum Actinomycetota; class Actinomycetes; order Kitasatosporales; family Streptomycetaceae; genus Streptomyces; species Streptomyces lancefieldiae. The sequence goes on from NZ_JAVRFH010000044.1 coordinate 11,955, forward strand.
GGCCAGGAAGGGCTGGACTTGGTGAACGGCCCTGGTGAGGGTGCTGGTGTTGACTCCGAAGAGCTGGGCGAGGAGGTCGCGGGTGCCGAGTTTGCGCAGGTAGAGCACGGTGACCAGGTCTCTGTCGGCGGTGGTCAGCTTGTCCTTGGCCCCAGCGCCCCGGGCACGGATACGTTCGCCTCCTCGCTGCCGGAGCCGTCCTTGCTCACGTAACTCATCTAATTTCCTGGCCAGTTGGCTGATGAGTTCGTCCAGCGCCGGTTCGAGCATGCCGGTCAGCTCCGGGTTGCGCAGACACCCGGTGCAAGGCTGTGGGGGCGGGTCGCCGGCCAGCCGTGGGGCCGTGTCTGCGCTGGTGGTGTCGTGAGGTCGGGGGTGGAGGGTGGAGTTCCAGTCGCCGTGGAAACGGTGTCGGTGCATGGGCAGAGCGTCGATGTCGCTGTCGGTCACCTTGATGCCGGTGTCGTAGGTGCCCGGGTCGAGTTCGGCGTGGACGGTCAGCCCGGTGCGGGTGGTGGTCGCCGCGATGCTGTTCACGACGACGTCGTGGCTGGTCAGCGGGCGGCCGCGCCAGTTCATGGAGATGTGGGAGAACAGCCGGTGCTCGATCTTGTTCCACTTCGAAGTGCCCGGCGGCATGTGGCAGACCGTGATGTCCAAATGCGTCTCGGCGGCCAGGGCTGCGAGTTCCGTCTTCCAGGCGCGGGTGCGGTAGCCGTTGGACCCGCCCGCGTCCGCGGTGATCAGCAGACGGGTGGCGGCCGGGTAGTCGTGCCGGCCCCGGGCCTGCCACCAGCGGCGGATGGAGGCGACGGCGAACGCGGCGGTGTCGTGATCAGTGCCCACGGTAACCCAGCCGGTGTTCGCGGCGATGTCATAGATCCCGTAGGGGATCGCCTTGCCCGGTCCCTGCCGGCCCAAGAAGTCGTGCGTCTTGACCAGGACCGGCTCACCGGCCGGCCGCCACTGACGGCCCGCGTTCTTGTAGTCGCCGACGAGTTCCTTCTTCTTCGTGTCCACGCTGATCACCGGCTGACCGGCGCCCATGTGTCCTCTGGCCTGCTCGTTGATGTAGCGGAACTGGGCGTCGCGGTCCGGGTGCTGCCTGCCCTCGAGGGTTTTGGCGCCGGCCTGCAGGCTGAAGCCCTCCTCCCGCAGCAGGTCCCCGACCGTGTCCGCGCTCACCCGGTGCCCCTGACCGGTGAGCTCGCCGCCAAGCTCCAGGTCGACTTCACCGTCCAGCGCAGCGGCGACGTCGGATCACCCGGTTCGTCGGGTTCCACCAGGGCCAGCAGCGCGGGCCGCAGCCCCGGATCAAGATCCGCGGACCTCTTCCGGCCACCACCGGGCCTGCGCACCCGGCCCAGGGGTTCCTCGCCGGTCTCCAACTCGTCCACGCCCTTGCGGACCGTCGTCTCGCTGACCTGGGCCGCCCGCGCGACCGCCCGGATACCGCCGTGGCCCAGGATCCCTGCTTCGGCCCCCATCATCAGCCGCCGCTGCCGTTCGTCGAAGTGTGGGAACAACACCTCGAATCTCACAGCGAGTTGACTGCGAACCTTGTCGGAGACGCTCATACCACAACAACGAGCCGCATCGCGGGAAGCAACACCTTGATTCTCTGCGGGCCCTTACCCGATCCGACAGGTTGGAAAGAGCTCACTGGGCAGCCCGTCGTCGAACTGCTGGAGCTGCACGAGTCATGGCAGCTCGATGACGGCGAGTTGTGACTGCCGCGGAGGGCGGCCCTATGCTCCAGAGCGGAGAACAGTTGCGTTCGTCGGAGGCGCAGGCCACACGATGAGTAGGTAGTCCTCGACCGGCTCCAGACTCACCTTGTCGCGCATGACCTCGCGACCTCGCGTATGCACTCGAAGCCTGTACCAAGCAGACCCCATTGGGCTGAGCAACTGCTGCGAGTTCATATCGGGACCGCGCTCTAGCGACTCGACCTTCAGGTCACCAGCAGGAGCGTTGACGCTGATCTCCATGACCTCCTCCCAGCCATCCGTGTCTACGTCGGGGCACCTGTCCACAACGCTTGTTTCAACGTTGACGTAGCCGGTGTTGATCCCAGTCAGGATGAGGGCTCCGGCAGCCATCGGGGCGACCAAACCGTTGGAGAAGTTCGCCGTCTCGACGGGAATCTCTCCATGGTCCAGGACCCCGAAGGTCCCTTCGTTGACGAACACTTGGTTGGCCATAGCTCTCCCGTAAGCTGGTGTCGCGTCAGCGTGGAGGTTGCACACAACTATTCACGCCACAGTACCGACCCTAAAGGGGTCCCCGTGAAGCATACGCTCGGCTCGGTAGAACTGAGTGTTTTTGCCACCCTGATAGTTCTGATCTGCCACGGGGATCATGCAGATGCTCACCGCCTTCGGGCCGGTAGTTCCAGATGGGATGTTCGGAAGATCGCAATCGGCGAAGGTGCGTCGAATGCGTGGGGGGAGCATGTTAATTAGGCCGTTGAGTGTGGTTGCGAACGGGTATTCATCGCAGCTCTTGCCCACGATGCTGGGCGCGTCGCCGCAGGCGAGGTCTCGGTTTCTGGTGTTCACTATCTCGTTGGTACTCCTCTCCAGAGGAGCCTCGTATGTCGCGCCCGGCAAGCCTGATTGCTGGGCAAGAGTCACGTGCCGAACGAGATCGGGTGCCGACGTCTTGCTATAGGTCAGGAGAGAGGGGAACCATGGGACGACGCATCCTGCATTGGGGCGGCCGGCCGTAGCGTTGTCGCAGCGGAACTGCTTGAGCTTGTAGGCAGCTTTGACGGGAGCCTGGCCACCGTTCGCAATGGTGATATTCCACCGAGTGGCGCAGAGTGCCACATCGCCTGAGGTGGTGGCGTTGGAGTCGAAGAATGACTCGCCAGTACCCCAGGAATTCAGCGGCGAAATCGCCTTAGCTGGAAAAGAGGAGCTTTCGACGGTACAATCGCTTAGATCCTCGTCTTCCACTCCCTCCAGCTCTTCCTCCTGTCTACTGGGAGTGTCGGCCTGGGCCTTGATGATGCCTTTCAGGGCCTCTCCCCAGCCTGAGTATGCTGAGATGTCGATCTGATGGGCGATAGTTGGGATCCCCGTGTCGCCGTAGCTATAATTGATGACCAAGAGGTTGGCCGAACCGCTGACACTTACTGTATTGTCCACCCTTTTGTAAGTTGTGTAGACGCCGACGTTCACTTGGCAGACTGCGGTGCGATGACCCAGAGGGGTACCTGTGCTTTGTTCGCACCATTGAGGCGGCGCAACGCCTGCGGCAACTCCCATTTTGCCGCCTGTGCGTGCTGGCCGTTTTGCGTCTGAGGTGATCCTAAAGCAGCCGAAGGTACCTTCTTCGTTGGGCTCGCTGCAGCTTTCTGGTGATCCGGCGGTGAGCTTCGCGCGTGCCCCTTGCGGTTGAGGTTGCGTGATCGGTTGGTCGGATCCCGGCGTCACCTCCGGCGTCACGGGCCTGGAGCTAGACGTCCGGGTATCGACGGCCGGCGTCTCGATCTCGCTCGGAGTGTCAGCCGCAGCAGGCGCCACGCCACCGGCGACCACCACCATGAAAGCCGTCGCTGCCGTGGCTCGCCTCAATCTCTGAATGCCGATTATTCTGCCGTATCCCGACATGCCCTTCCTCTCCCTTCCTGCCCAGCCAGGTTGCCGTCCGGCTTCCTGAATCAAGGCAATGCACAGTCACTGGTCCTGATCGAGCTAAGATCACTGACCCAGCTGGGAAAAGATCGTTTCAAGACAAATCTACGAAGTTCCAAAGCCTGTTGCGCAACCGCGATAACAACAGGATCTGGCCACCCGGAACAAGGCCAACTGCCCGATTGTGCACCGATCCTCATCATTTCAGTGGGGCCTTCAAGCCTCCCTTAGAAGATCATTCCGCGTTGGGCGACAGACTTTGCAGGCTGTCCTGTAAATTATCTCCGGTGCGGTTGGAGGAGGTTCCTGCGCAGGGGACACGCTCCTATCCAGCGAGAGTAACGTTTGTGCCGGTGGGCGATGCCGAGCATGGTGGGGTGGACGCCATCCTCCTTGAGGCGGCAGTCACGCAGGAACTTCCACACTTCATACGGACGGGACGAGCTCGACGCGCGCCCGGATCTGCTTGTGGGGGTGTGACTTCTGACATCTGTTCACCCCGCAGAGTGAAGTGCAGAGAAACTACGCGCTGTTCGACCGCGTTGCCACCTGGGGCCCCGGCATGCCCCAGGTGCTCGCCGTACATCTGCAACGGGATTACGAGAAGCAGACGTTCAGCTTCGAGCAGGCTCCGCTGCTGCTGCCCGCAACGGCGCAGTCCTGGCTCATCGACCGCGGCTACCCGCAACGGCGCCATCAGTCTCGACCCTGAACTGGGCCCGCCGCCGACGGACGAGGCCACGCGATCATTGGAGCGGCCCCTCGCCGGCGACGGCGACCATTACGCCCTGGCTACTTTTACACCAGCGACGACCCCGACGGCATGGTCGTCGTCGTGGTTCTGGGTGCCCTGGACAAGCGCCCCCCAGCCCCGTGCCGCCTCGTGGTCGAAGATGTCGATCCCGAGAGGGACGCACACCCTTCGCGAGGGCGGCTTTGACACGGAGCCGTTCCAACCTGACGGGTGGTTGGACGGGCGGGCCCCGGCCGCGGACATGAAGAAAGCTGCTGGTAGACGGGTTCACGACCGAGATCACCAGTCCGCCAGGTGCTTTCGCGTGCTTGCCCACCCGTCCGGCATCGATCTGTCCAGCCGCACCCTGCAATACCTCTCCGGTCTTCTCGCAGGTCGCCGCCGCTGCATCGGTTCCCGGTGGCGTCGCCTGGCCTGCGGTCGGCAGGCCCTGCTCGTTCTGGCACACCTGCGCTGCGGCGACACCTACGCGCGCCTCGCCGCAGGCTTCCGGATAGGGACTGCCACGGCCTACCGCTACATACGCAAGGCCGTCGACCTCCTGGCCGCCCTCGCGCCCACGCTGGAACAGGCCATGACGACTGTCCGGAAGAAGGCCTACGTGATCCTCAACGGCACCGTGCTGCCGATCGACGGCATCGCCGCCGACCGCCCGTACTACTCGGGGAAGAAGAAGCACCACGGCTTGAACGTGCAAGTGCTCGCAAATCCGGCCGGCCGTCTGGTCTGGGCCTCGGACGCGCTACCCGGGGCCGTGCATGATCTGACCGCGGCCCGGACCCACGGCATTCCCGCCGCTTTCGCCGCCGACGCCATCAAGAGCTGGGCGGACAAGGCGTATCAGGGCGCAGGCCCTGCTGTCCGCGTCCCGTTCCGGGGCAAGGATCTGCGCGGCTGGTGCCGGCGTCACAACCGAGATCACGCCAACATCCGCAGCCTCGGCGAACGCGCCATGGCCCCCCTCAAATGCTGGCGGCTCCTGCGGAAGCTCCGCTGCAACACCACCCGGATCACCGCCGTCGTCCGTGCCGTCGTCGCCCTCGAACTCGCCACCTAATCACGATGGAAAGGGCTCAGTGTCGCCGGCCGGTGCATTGACCAGGAAAAGGGGTTCGAGCTGCCGCTGGGTGGCTGCACGGTCGGTGAGATATCGGGCCGAAACCGCCCTCGAACGCCTCATCAACCAGCTCGAACCCGACGAGGCGCACCTGCATGAACAAATGCGCCAGCTCGAACGCACCATCGAACACGGGGAGACCTGAAAGCAGCCGCAGTCGCTGCTGGGCCCGGAAACCGATCCGGTGCCCTTTCATGACGCTCCTCGACCAGGCTGTCTTCGCCCCGGACACCGCATCGCTGGGCACTCCGGCCCGCCGCATGGCCCTCCGCGCCATCTGGCCGAGCCTGGAGAAAGCCGCCGACCGAGTCGTCGCAGAATCACGGAGTCACCTCCCCAGCAAAATCACCCTGAGCATCGCGGGCTACTCGTGGACTCTGCCAACGCACCCACAGTAGACCTTTCTGCATCACCCTCCTTACACGACACCAGAAGGCGACGCTGTGACACGGGGACCTGCCCCGGCCCGACAGGTGGCAGCGCTGCCAAAACCCGGTGGGTCTCTCAGGCGTGGCGCAGCGCTGGGTGGGATCACCAAGGGCAAGGTGCGAAGGCCGGACGTTTTGTGGCGGTGGAGTTGGACCGGGTCGGGCAGACGGGGTTCGACGGGATCGTCGCAGCGCTGGTGCACCGCTTGTATGACGCGTCCGCGTGCGGAGGTGGTTCACGGGTGCGGCGGGGACCAGGGCATCGGCATCAAGGCCACGCGCGGGTCCGGGTGCGGATCTTCCAGTTGAAGTACTACCTGGACGGTTCCCCGACCACGGCGCACACTCACGTCAAAACATGCTTGGACAGTCCACCAGGGGTGACCAGCTCAACCAGCGACCTGCTGGCCAAGGCCCACAAGTCGCCGACATCCGGCACAACCCGTTGCGGGACCTGGGCGCGCCCATGCCGTTCTCGCGCGTGACGTTCGCTGCCGCAAGCCCGATACTGCGACAGCAGGGATCGACCAAGCCGCCCCCGACCGTCCGACGGGCCTGACGGGCCGTCACCAAAGTCAGCATTGAGTCAGCATCAGTACCGCCAGAACCCGCTCCAAGCCGTCACGGAGCGCCAAGATCGGAAACCGCTCCCACCCACTCTGACCAGCAAAGACGCAGGTCACTGACTGGCCTGCTACGCTTCCCAGGAGGTACCCATGGAGATGCTCATCAACGTCACAGACCGATGAGGCACGACACGGGCAGCACCCAAAGGACCCACCCACTGGCGCTCTCGATCGCCCTCTCTGCCCGCGTGGAACCAGTGAACGACGTCCGTCTTGTCACCTCTCTACAACGCCATGCAGCGGAGGCCTGACGCTCCGCCCTGGCGGAGTCAGGAGGCTCCCGAGTCGGCCTTCGCTTGACAGCGAGACTTGCACTGCAAGACCACGCCGCTCGTCAGAATGACGGTCAGACCACATAGGGCCCACCTGACGATGTGTCAGGAAAGTCAGCATGAGGTCAGCAAGTGTCCTGCCACAGCCGCCCACGGATGGGCACACTTCGGAATCGCCCTCCACGGTGATTCAGCCCTGCGATCCGCTGAGGTGCCCTCCCGCCAGCGATTGTCGTCCTGGAGGGCGACACCAGGAGCGCCTGCCACTCATCAGCTGCCGCGCGTGGGCATTTCTGCAGGTCAACGGGACCTTCCACGAGGCTTCAGCGGGACTGCCGGTAGCGTGGGTGCGGGCAGCGGAGCCCCGTCGTACCCCTTGACCTCCCCGAAACGTGACCCTTCCATCCAGTCCCGGCGGGCCTGTACGATCTCCTCCTGGGAGCGTCCGATCCAGTTCCAGAACATGATCAGCTCCTCCTCGAACGGCTCGCCGCCCAGCAGCATCAGGCTCGCGTCGGAGTCGGCGCGCAGCGGTAGTTCGTCGCGACCGCAGCCGAGGTAGAGCATCGAGCCCGGGACGAGCGGCACGTCGTCGACGTGGGCCTCGCCGGACATGGACAGGACGGCGTACTCGAAGTCCCGTTCCAGCGGGAGGCGTACGTCCGTGCCGCCGGTGAGGGTCAGGTCGGCGCCGACGAGGGGCGTGTACGTCGTGCCCGGCGAGGTGGTGCCGTCGAGGGTGCCGAGGAGAAGTGTGGCGGTCAGGCCCGGCGCGGTGACGAGGGGCAGCTCGGCGTGGTACTCGAAGTGCGGGTCGGTGTGGCGGTGGGCGTCCGGGAGGGCGACCCACAGCTGCGCGCCGTGCAGGTAGCGGGCGTGCGACCGTGGGCTCTCCTCGGAGTGGCTGATCGCGCGGCCGGAGGTCATCAGGCCCAGCTCGCGCGGACGGATGGTCTGCAGGCTGCCGGTGGAGTCGCGGTGCAGCACCTCGCCCTCGTGCAGCCAGCTGACCGTTTGCAGGCCCATGTGCGGATGCGGCGGCACCTGCATGCCGGGCTCGTCGGCGATGTCGTCGGGGCCGTAGTGGTCGACGAAACACCAGGCGCCGACCATGCGCCGGCCCAGGTTGGGCAGCAGCCGGCGGACCTCGGTGGACTCGCCGAGCTTGACGTGGCGAGGGCTGAGGAGTTCACGCACGGGCTCCGCCACCACGAAGCCACGGCCGCCGCACAGGGCGGGAACCGCCTCACGATCAAGGTTGCTCATGAAGGCCAACCTAGACCCGGACGGCCCCTCGCGTCAGACCGACCTCCACCCGTTCCACCGACAGTCGTGGCACCGTTCCCCACAGTGGTGGAATGTTCAACCACATGGCGTGGTTGCAGTGCCCGAAGGAGGTCACGAGTGGAAACGACGTACTACGACCACGGAACGCCGGCGGAGCGCTGGGAGCGCGCGCGGATGTTCTTCGACGCCAAGGACTACGCCGCCGCGGCGCGTGTCCTGAGCGGGTTGGTCGGCGAGGTGCCCGAGCAGACCGGACCGCGGCTGCTGCTGGCACGCGCCTACTACCACTCGGCCCAACTGCGGCGGGCGGAGGCCGAACTGCGCATCCTCGTCGAGCGTGATCCGGTGGAGCACTACGCGCGGCTGTTGTTGGGCCGCACCCTCGAGCGGCAGGGCCGTCAGGCGGAGGCCGACTCGCATCTGCGGATCGCCTCCGCCCTGGCGGGCGACTTCACCGAGGTCTGAGCGGGCGCGACGACGCGGTGGTCACGGGGGTGGGGGGGGGGCGGACCCGGCCCCCCCCCCACCCCCTCGCCCGTACGTGGCGGCCGTACGCCGTGCCATGCTGGCGGGATGGGAACTCCGAGTGATCGCGCGGCCCTTGCCGAGCGGGTCGAGGAACTGCTGGCCGTCGGCGGCCCGTTGCCGATCGTCACGGCCGGGGATCCGGTGCTGCGGCGTCCGGCCGAGCCCTTCGACGGGCAGTTGGCGCCGGGGCTGCTGGCGCGGTTCGTCGAGGCGCTGCGCGTCACCATGCACGCGGCGCCGGGCGTGGGCCTCGCCGCGCCGCAGGTCGGGGTGGGGCTCAGGATCGCGGTGATCGAGGACCCGGCGCCGGTGCCGGAGGAGGTGCGGGTGGCCCGGGGGCGGGTGCCGCAGCCGTTCCGGGTGCTGGTCAATCCGTCGTACGCGCCCGTCGGCCCTGGCCGGGCCGCGTTCTTCGAGGGCTGTCTGAGCGTGCCGGGCTGGCAGGCGGTGGTGGCGCGCCATGCCGAGGTGCGGCTGCTGGCGCGGGACGAGCAGGGGCGGGCGGTGGACGAGGTGTTCGCGGGGTGGCCGGCCCGGATCGTGCAGCACGAGACGGACCATCTCGACGGCACGCTGTATCTGGACCGGGCCGAGCCACGGTCACTGGCGTCGAACACCGCGATGGCCGAGCTGTGGGGGCAGCCGACGCCGGAGCGGGCGGCGGCGGCCCTGGGTTTCGACCTGCCGGGCCCGGCGGTCTGATGCACCGGCCAGGTCAGTGGGGCGGGGGGAGTGCGGCTGCGGCGCACCGCCGCCCGCAGCCGAGGCGTCGGGATGTCCACGGCTGCGGCGGCGTGCTCGTCAGTTGTCCCGGTACGCCTCCAGCAGCCTCAGCCACACCTCGCTGATCGTCGGATACGACGGCACCGCGTGCCACAGGCGGCTGATGGGTACCTGGCCGACGACGGCGACGGTCGCGGAGTGGATCATCTCGCCGACGCCGGGGCCGACGAAGGTCACACCGCGGACGGTTTCCGTCTCCAGGTCGACGACCATGCGGGCGCGGCCCTTGTAGCCGTCGCCGTACAGACTCGCGCCGGCCACGGTCGCGAGGTCGACGTCGACGGCGCGGACACGGTGCCCGGCCTGTTCGGCCTCGGCCAGTGACAGGCCGACGGAGGCCGCCTCGGGGTCGGTGAACACCACTTGGGGAACGGCGTCGTGGTCGGCGGTCGCGGCGTGCGCGCCCCAGGGGTCGGACTCCGGGATCGGCACCCCGGAGGCGCGGGCGGCGATGGCGGCGCCCGCGACGCGTGCCTGGTACTTGCCCTGGTGGGTGAGCAGGGCGCGGTGGTTGACGTCGCCGACGGCGTAGAGCCAGTCGTGGCCTTCCACCCGGAGGCTGTCGTCGACCGGGAGCCAGGAGCCCGGTTCCAGTCCGACGGTCTCCAGGCCGATGTCGCCGGTGCGGGGGGTGCGGCCGGTGGCGAAGAGGATCTCGTCGGCCTCGAAGCGGTCCCCGGTGTCGGTGACGGCGACGACGGTGCCGTCCTTACGGGTGACGGACTCGACGGACGTGCCGGTGCGGAGGTCGACGCCGGCCTCGGTGAGCGCCTCGGCGACCAGTTCGCCGGCGAACGGCTCCATGCGGGCGAGCAGGCCTCCCTCACCGCGCACCAGCATCGTCACCCGGGAGCCGAGGGCCTGCCAGGCCGTGGCCATCTCGACGGCGACGACTCCGCCGCCGACCACGAGCAGCCGGCCGGGCACGCTCTCGGCGCTGGTGGCCTCGCGGCTGGTCCAGGGGCGTACCTCGGTGAGTCCGGGCAGGTCGGGCAGGGCGGCGGCGCTGCCGGTGCAGACGGCGACGGCGTGCCGGGCGGTCAGTACCCGGCGGGTGCCGTCGGGTGCGGCCACCTCCACCGTGCGCGGGCCGGAAAGCCGCCCCTGGCCGCGGTACAGGTCGGCCCCGATGCCCTGCACCCACTGGACCTGGCCGTCGTCCTTCCAGTGGGAGGTGTACTCGTCGCGGCGGGCGAGGACGGCCGCGGCGTCGAGGGGGTCCCGCACCAGCGGGCTCACACCGGGCAGCCGGCGGGCGTCCGCGCGGGCGAGGACCGGTCGTAGCAGGGCCTTGCTGGGCATGCACGCCCAGTAGGAGCATTCGCCGCCGACCAGTTCGCTCTCCACGACGGCCGTGGACAGGCCGGCCGCCCGGGTACGGTCGGCGACGTTCTCCCCCACGGGGCCCGCGCCGATCACGACGACGTCGTAGGCGATGGTTTCCGATTGCGTCATGGGCTCAGTGTGGTGGGTGGTGTGCGGCGTGGCCACATGGGTACGTGCGCGGAATACCCATCAGGTCGGCCGTGTTGTGCCGACGGCTTCGCCCACCGAACCCAGGAAGAGGGAACACGCCATGAGCAGCACCGTGGAGCTCACCAAGGAGAACTTCGACCAGACGGTCACCGACAACGAGTTCGTCCTGATCGACTTCTGGGCGTCGTGGTGCGGGCCCTGCCGGCAGTTCGCCCCGGTCTACGAGAAGGCGGCCGAGGCCAATCCCGACCTGGTGTTCGGCAAGGTGGACACCGAGGCGCAGCCCGAACTGGCGCAGGCCTTCGGTATCCAGTCGATTCCGACGCTGATGATCGTGCGGGACCAGGTGGCCGTCTTCGCGCAGCCGGGCGCGCTGCCCGAGGAGGCCCTGACGGATGTCATCGGGCAGGCCCGGAAGCTGGACATGGACGAGGTCCGCAAGGCGGTCGCCGAGCAGCAGGCGCAGGGGGCGGGTCAGGCCGGGCAGGACGGCCGGTAGGGGCCCGTCCGCCGGTCAGCTCGACTCACGGTGCACCACCGCCGCGCCCAGCACCTTGTGCCGCTCGGGCGCGGCGTCGGGGTCGCGGACCGCTCGGTCGACGAGTGCGGCCAGGTCCCGCCCGGAGGGCAGCTCCAGGTGGACGGTGCTCAGCCGGGGCCGGAGCAGGCGCCCCAGCATCAGGTCGTCGGCGCCGATCACGGCCGTGTCCCCGGGGATGGCGAGGCCCTCGTCCTGCAGGGCCCGCATGAGCAGCATCGCGTACTCGTCGTTGTACGCGAACACCGCGTCCAGGCCGAGGGACTTCCAGCGGGCGGCGAGCCGGGCGGCGTCCCGCTCCTCGTAGGCGAGGGGCACCCGCGTGACGGTGGCGTCGGTGCCCTCGACGGCGCGGCGGGCGCCGTCGAGGCGTGGTGCCGAGAAGACCTCCAGGCCCTCCTCGGCGGGGATGAGGACGCCGATCCTGCGGCGTCCGCGTTCGTAGAGGTGGCGGGCCGCGCTGTGGCCGACGGCCTCGTGGTCCATGAGCAGGGCGTGCGCACCGTCGACGGCCTCGGGGCCCAGGGTGACCACCGCGCGGGCGCCCGAGCGTTTGAGGACCTCCACACCCTGCGGACCGAGGTCGAAGCCGGGTACCAGGACGGCGACCGGGCGCATCTCGGCCCAGGCGCGGGCGGCCTCGTCGCCGCGCAGGCCCACTGTGCCGTGCTGGACGACGGTGTAGTCGAGACGGCCCAGGGCCCACTGGAGTTCGGTGAGGAACCGGCTGTAGAGCGGGCCGGCGGGGAAGGACGGCGCGGGCATCAGGACCAGACGGCTGTGCCCGGCGCGCAGGGAGCGGGCCGCGGCGTGCGGGACGTATCCGAGTTCCCGGGCGGCTTCGTGGACGCGGCGGCGGGTGGGTTCGCTGATCCGGACGGCGCTGGTGTTGTTGAGGACGTAGGAGACGGTCGCGCGCGAGACGCCGGCCAGGCGGGCCACATCGGCGCTCGTGGGGACGGAGCGCGGTGCCGAGGAGGACGCGGGGTCGGGCGTTTTCGGTATCTGCACCATGACGTACGGCATCTTGGCAGAGGCCGGATGCGGGGTGGCGGGCGGGGGAACGTCGTCGTGGCAGGCGGGGGAACGTCGTCCGGACCGGACGAGAACGCGACGCGCCCTGTCCGCGCGGTGGCCGGTCTCCTCGCCGCGCGGTCGCTCAGGCCGGGGGCCGGGTGCGGGTCACTCGCGCGACCAGGTCGAGCCAGCCCGCCTCCAGCCGGGCCGGGGACACCCCGCACTGCTCGGTGAGGTGGTGGATCAGGGCGGCGTCGAGGTAGGCCAGCAGCGTGTGGGAGAGGAGTTCGCTGTCCGCGTCCGGGACCGCCTGGCGCAGCAGCAGGGCGACGTGGCCGCGCAGGAAGCGGCGCGGGGCGGCCGTGTAGCGGCGTTCGGCGCTCGGCTCGGCGGCCAGTTGCAGGTCCAGTTCCTCGACGCAGCGGCGCAGCATCGCACAGCCGAAGGCACGCAGCCGCTCGACGGGCGGGGCTCCGGGTCCCAGGGGCGGCGGACCGCCGAGGAGGGCGGCCTGGAACTTCTTCTCGGAGTGGTCCAGGAGGGCCATGAGCAGGCCGGTCCGGTCGCCGAAGCGGCGGAAGACGGTGCCCTTGCCCACCGAGGCCGCCGCGGCCACCGCCTCCATGGTGACTCCGGCCGCGCCGTGCTCGGCGATCAGCCGCGCGGCGGCCTCCAGCAGCCGGGCCCGGTTGCGCGCGGCGTCGGCGCGCAGGCAGGGCTCGTCCTTCTCGATCCCCGTGCCGAGTTGCAGCAACTCGGGCGGGCCGGTGGTCTCCTGGGGCTTCGGGAAGGGCGGCAGGGCGGCGGACATGAAGCCAGCGTAAAGCACCGGGAAGAAAACTGGACCGCGGTCCGTTTGGGATGTTAGAAATTAAACGGACCCCGGTCCGGATCGTAACGGCCGTGTTTCAGCGGTGCCTGCCCGTTCCATCAGCGTCTGTTCCAGCAGTGGGAGTACTCATGTCTGTCCGCATCCTTGCGCTCGTCGGCAGCCTTCGCGCCGGTTCGCACAACCGCCAGCTCGCCGAGGCGGCCGCCAGGGTCGCCCCGGAGGGCGCCGAGGTCCAGCTCTTCGAGGGACTGGGCGACGTTCCCTTCTACAACGAGGACATCGACGTCGAGGGCAGCGTGCCGGCCGCCGCCGCGAAGCTGCGTGAGGCGGCCCAGGCCTCCGACGCCTTCCTGCTGCTCTCGCCGGAGTACAACGGCACGATCCCGGCCGTCCTGAAGAACGCCATCGACTGGCTGTCCCGCCCGTACGGCGCCGGTGCCCTCGTCGGCAAGCCCGCCGCCGTGGTCGGTACCGCCCTCGGCCAGTACGGCGGTGTGTGGGCGCACGACGACACCCGCAAGGCCGTGGGCATCGCCGGCGGCAAGGTGATCGAGGACGTCAAGCTGTCCATCCCGGGTTCCGCGACCCGCTTCGCCGAGATCCACCCGGCGGACGACGCCGAGGTCGCCGCCCAGCTGACCGAGGTCGTCGCCCGGCTGCACGGCCACGCCGACGAGGCCGTCGCCGCCTGACCGGCACCACCACCCGTACGGGGCCGGGGCTCGGGAGAGCTCCGGCCCCGAGGTGTGTCCGCCGTGGCGACCCGAGCGCCGGGGACATCCCACCGGAGCTCCTTTCCCGCAGGTGGGGGACGGAAGCGCGTACCCGTTCCCGGCCGGAGTGTTTCCGAGGGGCCGCGCAGGCAACCCGGCACCGTGCGCGGCCGGCGGGCCGGCCGACTCCGACGTGACGGGAGCCCCCGGATGACCACTGCCCCCTCGCATCCGCACCTCGCCCGGCCGGGCCCGCGTATCGGCGTGCTCGGTTCGTACGGCGGCTTCAACACCGGTGACGAGGCGATCCTGACCTGTGTACTGAGCTGTCTGCGCGCCCAGCGGCCCGACGCCCACCTCGTCGTCCTGAGCCGCAACGCGGAGCACACCCGCGTCCATCACCCCGACGCCGACGAGGTGGTGCCCTGGGAGGGCGTCACCCGCAACCACGTCCTGGACGTGCTGCCCGGCCTGGACCTGCTGGTGCTGGGCGGCGGCGGCATCCTCTACGACGGCGAGGCGCGGCGCTATCTGCGGCTGGTGCGCGCCGCGCAGACCCGCGACGTGCCCACCTTCGCCTACGCCGTCGGCGCCGGGCCGCTGCGGGACGCCGAGGACCGGGACGCGGTGCGCACCGTGCTGGCGGAGATGGACGAGGTCGTGGTGCGGGACGAGGAGTCCCGGCTGGTCCTGGAGGAGGTCGGCCTGGAACGCGAGGTCGCGGTCACCGCCGACCCGGCCCTGCTGCTGCGGCCCGAGCCGTTCACCGAGGCCATGATGCGCGACGAGGGCATACCGGCCGGCGCCCGGCTGGTGGGGATGTCGGTACGGGAACCGGGCCGGGCCGCCGAGAAGCTGGACGAGGGCGACTACCACGCGCTGCTCGCCGACGTCGCGGACTTCCTCGTGCGGCGGCTGGACGCGCACGTGGTGTTCCTGCCGATGGAGCGGCACGACGTACGGCACGCGCACGCCGTGCTGTCCCACATGACCGCGCCGGACAAGGGCCGGATCCTGCACGGCGACTACAGCCCGGGCCAGGTCCTCGGCTTCATGCGCCACCTGGACCTGGCCGTCGGCATGCGGCTGCACTTCGTGATCTTCGCGGCGCTCACCGGGGTGCCGGTCCTGCCGCTGCCCTACTCCGGCAAGGTCTTCGACTTCGCGCGCCGGCTGGGCGCGCCGGCCCTGGTGGGCGTGGCACGGGAGCAGGCTGGACTGCTGCTGGCGGAGGTGGACCGGCTCTGGGACGAGTATCCGCAGCGCCGCGACGACCTCCGGTCCCGGATCCGGGAGCTGTCCGCGGCGGCCCGGGAGACGTGCGTGCGCTGCGGCCTGCTGCTCGACGCGATCGGCGACGGACCAGCGGCACAGGCGGCCGCGGGGCAGCGGCCGCACGTCTCCGATCCGCGCCCGTTGCACGCCTGACCCCCGACGGCCGCCGCCCGTCCCCCGGGCCGGCCACCTGCCCAGTCGCACGCCCGACCTGCGAGGAGAGCGATGCCGATCCTGGAAGAGCCCCGCGAGCCCCGCACGGTCACCCTGCCCCCGCGGCCCGCCCGGCACGGGGGCCGCTGCGACGTCCTGGTGGTGGGCGGCGGCCCCTCGGGATTCGCCGCCGCGGTCGGCGCGGCCGACGCCGGGGCCGACGTCGTGCTGGCGGAGCGGTACGGGTTCCTCGGCGGCAACGCGACCGTCGCGCTGGTGATGCCGCTGATGTCGTTCCACAACGAGCACAAGCAGGCCGCGTTCACCGAGTCCGGGGACACCTCGCGGCTGCTGCCCACCGACCACGGCGAGGGCGAACCGGTGGTCGCCGGGGTGCTGTGGCAGCTGCTCGACCGGCTCATGGGGCGCGGCGGCTGCCTCCCGCCCTCCCCGAAGACCGGGTACACGGTCCCCTTCGACCCGGAGCTCTTCAAGCTGGCCCTGCTCGAGATGATGGACGAGTCGGGGGTGCGGATGCTGTTCCACGCCTTCGCCTCCGGCGCGCTGCCCCTCGACGACGGCTCCGGCTGGCGCGTGGTGTTCGAGACCAAGTCGGGGCCGGTGGTGATCGACGCCGGAGTGGTCGTGGACGGCACGGGCGACGGTGACGTCGCGACGTCCTGCGGGGCGCCCTACGAGATCGGCCGGCCCGAGGACGGGCTGGTGCAGCCCATGACGCTGATGTTCCGCGTCGCGGACTTCGCGCGGCCCGACTTCGCCGACTACGTGCGGGCCCATCCCGACCAGTGGCGTGGCGTGCACGGTCTGTGGGACCTGATCGAGGAGGCCAGGGCGGCCGGGGAGCTGCGGCTGCCACGCGAGGACGTCCTCCTCTTCGCCACCCCGCATCCGCGTGAGGTCGCGGTCAACAGCACCCGGGTGAACCGGGTGCTCGGCACCAGCGTGTGGGACCTCACCCGCGCCGAGTACACGGCCCGGCGCCAGCTGGCCCAGATCGACCGCTTCCTGCGCACCCGCGTGCCCGGTTTCGAGGAGTCGTACGTGGTGCAGAGCGGCACGCACATCGGGGTGCGGGAGAGCCGGCGCGTCCTCGGCGACTACCAGCTGACCGGCCACGACATCCTGGCCGCGCGCACCTTTCCGGACGTCGTCGCGCACGGCGCCTACCCGGTCGACATCCACAACCCGCGCGGCTCCGGCACCGTCCTCAAACGGGTGCCGCGGGGCAGCTTCTACGACATCCCGCTGCGCTGTCTGGTGCCCCGGGACACCGAACGGCTGCTGGTCGCCGGGCGCTGCATCTCCGGGACGCACGTGGCGCACTCGTCGTACCGGGTCATGCCCATCGCCATGGCGACCGGCCAGGCGGCGGGCGTGTGCGCCGCGCTGACCGTCCGGCACGGGCGCGGGCCGCGCGGCCTGCCCTACCGCCTGGTCCAGCGCGAACTGCTGCGGCAGGGGGCCCGGTTGCGGATGGGGGACGGCTGAGGTCGGCCCGCCCGGTTCGGCTGAGGTCAGCTCGCCCAGTCCAGCAGGCGGTCCCGGGTCTCGGGAGCGCGGAGGTGGGCGAGCGACGCCTTCTCCAGCTGGCGGACGCGCTCGCGGGTCAGGCCCACGTGCTCGGCCACCTGGTGCAGGGTGCGGGGGCGGCCGTCGTGCAGGCCGTAGCGCAGGCTGAGGATCAGGGCCTCGCGGGGCGCGAGCGTTCCGACGGCCTCGCGCAGTTCCGCCGCGAGCGCCTGGAACTCGGCCACCTCCGGGGCCTGCAGCACCTCGGTGTCGGGGATGAGGTCGCCGACGACGGTCTCGCCGGTGTCGTCCACCGGGGTGTCCAGGCTGACCGCGTCCCGTCCGACCCGGCGCAGCCAGACGACCTTGTCCCTGTCGATGCCGCTCTCGGAGGCCACCTCGTCGGCGGTCGGCTCGCGGTCGAGGCTCGCGCGCAGACTCCGTTCGACCTTGGCGAGCTTGTGCAGCTGCTCCACGACGTGCACCGGCAGCCGTACGGTGCGCGCGTGGGTCGCCAGGCCCCGCTCGATGGCCTGGCGGATCCACCAGGTGGCGTACGTGGAGAACTTGAAGCCCTTGGTGTGGTCGAACTTCTCCACGGCCCGGATCAGTCCGAGGTTGCCCTCCTGGATGACGTCCAGGAGGGGCAGTCCGCGGTGGGCGTGGCGCTTGGCCATCGACACCACGAGCCGAAGGTTGGCCCGCACCATGTGGTCCTTGGCCGCCTGGCCGTCGTGGACGGTCTTCTCGAGCGCGCGGTGCCGCTCGGGCGTCGGGGCGGGCTCGCCGGTGTCGGCCGCCTCCAGCTCCCGCATGGCCCGTACTCCGGCCTCCATGCGCCGGGCCAGCCGTACCTCGTCCTCGGCGGTGAGCAGCGGGGTGGCCCCGATCTGGGCCAGGTACTGGCCGAGCAGGTCGGGTTCCTCGTCGGGTTCGGGGATCCGGGTGCGCAGCCGCGCGGTGCGGGTGGTGGCGCGGCGGTCGTCACGGGTGCCCGCCGTGCCCGCCGCGGATGTTCGTGCCGGGGGAGCCATGTCGCTTCCTCCGTCCCCTCTCGGTCTCTCGGGTCAGCGCGGGACGCCGGTGCCCCGTTCGCGCCGCAGCCGGCGGGTCACCACCATCAGGTCGGCCGCGGCCAGCAGGGCGAACGCCGCGCACACGGCGGCGAGGGTCACCAGGGTGCCGCGCCCGGGACTGTCCCCGGGGCCGGCGTCCGCGGCCCACACGCCGAAGAAGGCGGCTCCCGCGAGGAACAGCGGCAGGAAGACGGCCGACAGCAGCAGGCGCATGCGCAGCGGGCTCCGTGCCGTGACCGGTTCGGTGCCGGTGCGCGGGAAGCGGCGGCCGACCGCGCCGGACCGCGCGCGGGGGGCGGGTCCCGTGGCCCCGTGGGGGCGTCGGTCGCTCATGCCGTTCCTTCGTCAGTGGTCGGGGGTGGCCCTGCTGACGTCCGCCAGGGCGGAGTGCGGGTCGTCGCAGGCCGCGAGGTCGCCGAGGCTGATCACTCCGACCGGGACACCACCGTGCTCGACGACCGGGAGCCGGCGGACGGCGTGGCGTCGCATCAGCTCGGCGGCGTGGTCGGTGGTGTCGTCCGGTTCCAGGGTGACGACGGGCGGGGGCGTGCACACCGAGCCGACCGTGGTGTCGTCGGGGTCGCGGCCTTCGGCGACCCCGCGGAGCACGATGTCACGGTCGGTGAGCACACCGAACAGGTCGCAGTCGTAGGTCACCAGGATGTCGCCGACGTTCTCCTCGCGCATCAGCCGGGCCGCCCGCGCCACCGTGGTCATGGGCTCGACGGCCACCGCGGCGGGTGACATCACGTCTCGGATGCGCCGTGTCATGGTCGCGCCTCCCGGGGTGTCGGTGCGAAGGTCCGTACGGGTCGCGTAGCCCGCACCCGGGCCGGTAAACCGTTTTCCGGCGGCCGGCTCAGCCGAGGTCGATCAGGGCCAGGCCGATGTCGGGGCGGTGGGTCTTGGCCAGTTCGGCGGGGCTGTCCCGCACGACCACCTCCAGCGTCGGCCACACCCGGCCGGACAGCAGGTGGCCGCCGCGCGTGGAGCCGTCGGAGAGGCCCAGCACGGCGTGCAGGTGGGGGGTCGGTCCGTCGTCGGCGACGGCGATGTCGCCGATGAGCGACAGCACCTCGCTCTGCTCGCCCACCGGGAGGTGCCGGTAGTCCTTGGCCTGCCGGTCGAACCAGCCGACGACCGCCTCCGAGAAGGCGCCCACGGCGGTCACCTGGGACGCCCCGAGCGACCGGTCGCGTGCGAAGGCGGTGATCTCGGCGACCGCGTCCTCGCCGGCGTCGAGCACCACGACGTACACCGCGGACGGACCGTCCTGCACCTGTCGCCACTTCATGGCGGTCGGGTACCCGGCACGCGTCGGCGAAACCGCCGCGCCGGGTACCGCTCCGCACCCTCCCACCAGGGGCTCGGCGATCGCCCGCGGTCGGTCGCGCCGCGGCCCGAGGGCGCCGTGCGTGGCCTGGCCGTCCCAGCCGCGTGCGGGCCGGCCGATGGCGGTCCGACGGCGCCGGGCCGGCAGCGACGTCCTGGCAGGAGTACTCCCGAGGAGGCGCGGGAGCCGTGGGAGCCACGGCCGGCGGTGCGCTTCACGAACCTCGTGCCCGCCGGATCGCGGCGAGCCAGCCGTCGACCGGCCCGAAGGTGAGCAACCCGCTCCCCGCGCCCGCGAGTTCACCGGCCGCGGGCAGCAGGCGTTCGTACGTCCTCTCCAGGGCCGTACGGTCGCCGAGTGCGAGGGCGAGCGCGGCCTCGGCGCAGCACAGGGCCTCGTACAGGAGGTCGGGAGGCGGTTCGGGCAGGGCCCGCAGAGCCCCGCGCGCCTCGGCTTCGCGGCCGTCGGCGAGGAAGGCGAACGGTTCGGCCCAGGGACGGTACGGCCCCCAGTCCGCGCGCGGGTCCACGTCCGCCGGCAGTCCGCGGGCCAGGCGCAGACCGAGCAGGGCGAGGGGCAGCAGACCACGTTCCAATCCCGGCATGCCCGCGCCGTCGAGCCTCGCGGCGCAGGACCGGTAGGCGGCCTCGGCGCGGTCGTACGGGCTGCCGGTGGCGGCCTGGCGCAGGGCCCGGTACCACCCGGTGAAGACGGCCACCAGCGGTCGTTCGTAACGCTCGGCCAACCGGTCGACGGCGGCGGCGTGTTCGTCGGCCGTGGTGAAGTCGGCGAGGGCGCTTTGCGCCTGCACGCGGATCAGATGACCGAGCACCTCGTGGCCGGTCAGTCCGTGCCGGGCCGAGAGGGCGACGAGTTCGGCGCCGATCGCGTCGCGGCGCGCGGCGAGCCCGGCGGTGGTGCAGGACTGCATGAAGGCGCCGTTGAGGGCGAACGCCAGCAGCGCGGGGTCGTCCAGACGGCGGGCGATCCGCTCGGCCTCGTCCGCCGCCCGCGGCCCGCGCGGCGACCGTACGCCCCGGGACTCCAGGGCGATGGTGGCGAGCAGGCGGCAGCGGGCGGCGTCGGCGGTGGTGCCGTCCGGCAGGGCGGCGAGGGTGCGTTCGGCCGCCGCGACGATCCGCCGGGCCAGTTCGGGGTCGTCGCTGCGGGTCCAGTTGGCGGGGACGTCGTAGGCGCCGATCACCCGGGCCGTCAGCTCCGCGTCGCCCGTCTCCTCGGCCGCCGCGACCGCCGTCATACGGTGCTCCCGGGCCGCCTCCAGACCGCCGCCGCCGGTGACCGCGAGGTTGGCCAGCAGGCCGACGGTCGACTCCAGGCGGGCGTGGGCTCCGGCGGCGACCGTGCGGTCGTACGCCTCGGTCGCCCTGGCCCACAGCCGGGCCGCCGCCTCCGCCGGCTCGGCGGGCGGGTCCAGACCCGGGTCCTGGGCGAGGATGTCGGCCTCCAGGCGGCGCAGCCGGGGTCCCGGGTCGACGCCCAGACGCCCGGCCAGCAGGGCCCGGGCGCGGCGCAGCACCGCGAGGGCGTCCGCCTGGCGTCCGGTCCGGTACAGGGCCAGGGCCAGCAGCCGCCAGGCCTCCTCCCGCCAGGGGTGCTCGGCCAGGTGGGCGTCCAGGTCGGGGACCGCCTCGGCGGCCCGGCCGAAGTCCACGAGGAGTTCCGCCCGCCGTTCGACCGCGCGGAGCCGCAGTTCGGTGAGGCGCGAGCGCTCGGCGCGGACCCACTCCTCCCCGACGAACTCGGCGTACGCGGGTCCGCGCCACTCCCCCAGCGCCGCCTGGAGCCGGGCCGGGGCCTGTGCGGCCGGGAGTCGGTCGGCCTGGGCGACGGCCGTCTCGAAACGCCACGCGTCGACGGCGTCCGGCGCCGCGCGCAGGGCGTACCCGGGGCCGTCGGTGACGAGCAGCCGGGCCGGGGCGCGCGGCGGGCGGTCGGGTTCCAGGGCACGGCGCAGATCGCCGACGAAGGTGCGCACCGCTCCCACGGCCCGCGGCGGCGGTACGTCCCACAGGTCCTCGACCAGGCGTGCGACGGGGACGACCCGCCGCCGGGCCAGGACCAGCCGGGCCAGCACCGCACGGTGCCGGGGGCCCTTGAGGGCCAGCACGTCGCCGCCGCGCTCGGCCGTGACGGGTCCGAGCACACCGAACGTGACCGCGTCCATCTTCCGTCAGCTCCGATCCAGCACCGCTCTCGTGATCACCACGGTACGCGTGCTGATCCGTTGCTGATTCGCACCCGGCAGTCTCGAGAACGTCACCCCCCCCGGTGACGGAGCGAGCAGAAACCAAGGACAACGGAGAGGCACAGAACCTCATGACACCGACCCCCATGACACCGGCCATCCCGGGCTTCACCCACGACCGCGTCACGGTGGCCGACGGCGTCGCGCTGCACGTGGCCGTCGGCGGCTCCGGCAGCCCGATCGTGCTGCTGCACGGCTTCCCGCAGACCCACCTCATGTGGCGGCATGTCGCCGCCGACCTCGCGGCCGACCACACCGTCATCTGCCCCGACCTGCGCGGCTACGGCGACAGCGACAAGCCGGCCGACCCCGACGGCACCGCCTACGCCAAGCGGACCATGGCCGCCGACGTCGTCGCCCTCGCCCGGGCGCTCGGGCACGAGCGGTTCGCGCTGGCCGGGCACGACCGGGGCGCCCTCGTGGCGGTCCGGGCCGGCCTCGACCACCCGGACGCGGTGACGCATCTGGCCGCGCTGGACGTGCTGCCGACCCTGGACATGTGGGACGTCCTGCACGGCACCACGGCGGCCGTGGGCTTCCACCTGTACCTGATGGCGCAGCCGCCCGGGTTGCCGGAGCAGCTGATCGGCGCCGCGCCGGACGCGTTCTTCGGTCACTTCCTCGACGTCTGGACCCGGGCGCCCGAGGCCCTGCCCGCCGATGTCCGCGCCGCCTATCTCAAGGCGTCCCGCGAGGCGGTGCCGTCCATCGTGGCCGACTACCGGGCCTCGGCCGGCATCGACGTGGACCACGACCGGGCCGACCGCGACAGCGGCAACCGGCTGCGGATGCCGGTGACCGTCCTCCAGCAGGACTGGGGCGCGGCTCTCGGCTACGACGCCGCCGCGCTGTGGCGGGCCTGGGCGCCGGACCTGCGGCACGACACCGTCGGCTGCGGGCACTTCATGGCGGAGGAGGCTCCGGAGGAGGTCGCCGGGGCGCTGCGAGAGCTGCTGACCCGGTAGGCCGCAGGGCACAGGCGTACCGGCACGGCGCACGACGGGCGGGGGACGGCCGCGCCGCACAGACCGTGGGTCTGCCCGGCGCGAGCCTCCGACGGCGTGGGACCGTGCGGGTCCCCTCGGCGGTCAGCGTGCCCCGGGGACGTCTTCCGTGACGCCGTTCAGCGGCGAGGACGGGTCGCTGCCGTAGGGGCGGGTGAAGGCCTCCATGCCGTGCCCGGACGGGTCGGCGAAGTACACGCCCCGCCCGCCGTCGTTGCGGTTGATCCGGCGTGGATGCCGGCCGTGCGGGTCGGCCTGGAGGGGAACGCCGCCCTCGACGAGCCGGGCGAGGACCGCGTCGAACTCGTCCTCCGAGACGAGGAACGCGTAGTGCTGCACGGGGATGTCGATGTCGACGGTGGCGAAATCGAGGGTGACGCCGTTGGCGGTCGTCACGGGCAGGAACATTCCGGCCGGCTCGCCGACCTCCAGCCCCAGGATTCCGGCGAGGAAGTGGGCGGACTTCTCCCGGTCGCGGGAGAGGACGATGGTGTGGTTGAACTCGACTGACACGGGTCAATGCCTCCACGGGCATCTCCGCGGCGCCTCCATGCCTCACCCGGACGGTGACCGGCACGCGATGCCGCGCCGTGGATCCTAGACGGGGCCCTCCGGGCTGTCGAGGGTCCCGTTCCGAGGTGCCGGCACATGGAGAAATCCCGTGGCAGGCGGCGTCCGCCCCGTGCTTGCATGACGGCATGGTGTCCCCCGACCGGCTGCTCGCCTTCGCGGCGCTGTCGTTCCTCCTCGTCGTGGTCCCCGGCCCCAGCGTGCTGTTCGTGATCGGGCGGGCACTCGCGCGGGGCCGTCGCGCCGCGCTCACCACGGTGGTGGGGAACACGCTCGGGGCGTACGTCCTCGTCGTCGCCGTCGCCCTGGGCGTCGGCTCGGTCGTGGAGCGCTCGGTCGTCGTCTTCACCGTCCTCAAACTGGCGGGCGCCGCCTACCTCGTCCACCTCGGAGTCAGGGCGTGGCGCGAACGCGACTCCCTGCGGGCCGCGTTCGCCGGTGACGCCGAGGCGCACGCCGGTCGGCGGCGCACCTTCTGGGAGGGGTTCGCCGTCGGCGTGACCAACCCCAAGACCGTCGTGTTCTTCGCGGCCGTGCTGCCGCAGTTCGTCGACCGGGACCAGGGTGGGACCGCCGTGCAGATGCTGCTGCTCGGGCTGGTCTTCAACCTCGTCGCGGTGGCCTGCGACAGCCTGTGGGGGCTGCTCGCGGCCGGAGCGCGCGACTGGTTCGCGCGTTCGCCGCGCCGGCTGTCCGCGGTCGGCGGGGTGGGCGGTCTGGCCATGATCGGGCTCGGCGTCACGGTGGCCGCCACCGGGGGTCAATACACCTAGTGCCGCGGCAGGCAACGTTTGCCCGGTAAGGAGCGGCGTCCGGTGCGTGCTCTCGGCGTGCCGGCCGGAAGCCCTCGTACTGGACGTACTCGGGCTTTCGGCCGGTGCGGCGAGAGTGCGTGCCGGGCGTCGCGACGGGGCGAACGTTGCCTGTTGCGGCACTAGAGGGTCACTTCACCGCGGGTGCACGGGGAGTCCGGCCCCGCACGGACGAACAGGGAAAGCATGAGTGACGAACCCGCACGATGGACCCGGGCGACCACCTACCCCGACATGTGGGTCGACCCGGACCACGACCCCCGCCACAGCGGCGGTGCCGGTCCGGAAGGCGAGCTCGCGACGCTGGAGGACTTCCTCACGGGCTACCGCATGACCCTGCGGATGAAGTGCGAGGGCCTGGACCCGGAGCAACTGGCCCGCCGGTCGGTCCCGCCGTCGACGATGTCGCTGCTCGGCCTGATACGGCACCTCGCCGAGGTGGAACGGGACTGGCGCAACTGGATCACCGACGGAGATCCGCTGCCGATGCTGTACGGCGAGGACGACGGGGACTTCGACGGGGTCGTCGCGGAGCAGGCCGAGGTCGACGCCGCGTACGCGGCTCTGGAGCGTGAGCAGGCCGCGACGGACGCCGCGCTGGCCGCACATCCCGATCTGGGCGAGCGGCTGGGGAAGGACGGAAGCTCGGTCCGGGAGTTGATGGTGCACCGGATCGAGGAGTACGCCCGTCACTGCGGGCACGCCGACCTGTTGCGCGAGTGCGTCGACGGAAGGGTGGGCCAGTAACGCCGACGGCAGGCCGGGCCGGTGACGAGGGCCGAAGGCCGCCCGTCGCCGGTCATGCCGCCGCCTTCAGGGCGGGTGCGCGCCCCGCGTCGGCGCGTCCCGCCCACCGGGGCTCAGGTGGACGCCTGATCGCTGTCCTTCATCGCACCCCAGCCGTGCCAGCGCTCGACCTCGATCCAGGCGCTGACCCGGGCGCGGACCCGGTCCGGGTAGGGCTTGCCCGTGTACTGCGTGGAGAGGCGGTCGATGCCGGTGAGCTCCTCGTCGTCGCGGGTCTCGACGACGCGGCCGATGAGGGTGACGTGCGTGTACCAGTCGTCGCCCGCGAGCACGGTGAGGCTCACGCGCGGGTCGCGGCGGAGGTGCTTCAGGCGTACCCGGCCCTCGTCGAGGTTGATCAGCACGCGGCCGTCGTCCTCCCACAGGTACCAGGTGGGCGTGGAGACGGGGGCGCCGTCCGAGCGGAGGGTGGCCATGACGCACGGGTTGGGGCGGCGCAGCAGTTCGACCGCCTCGGGCGGCAGCGGCGGCTTGGACATGCGGACTCCTTCAGTCGTGGCTCGTTGCCTTGGTCTTGGCGTGTTCCCGGGGCTGTTCGGTGTTCGGGACGCCCGTTCACCCGGTACCCCGGACGCGGTCAGTCGTACGTGGTCAGTCGGACGCGGTCAGTCGGACGCCTTCTCGTCGAAGCTGGCGAAGTACGCCGCCGCCATGTCCTCGCCGCCGTGCCCCTGCGCGGCGGCGCGCTCCAGGCGTTCGGCGCCGGCGGCGGCGATGTCCAGGCGAACGCCGTTGGCCTCGCCGGCCTCCACGATCAGCCGCGCGTCCTTCGCGGCGGTGGTGACGGCGAACTGGGGCGGGATCAGGGCATCGTCGCGGATCAGGCCGGCCTTGGCGCGCAGGTAGCCCATGTCGAGCGGGCCGCCGGCGATGGCGTCGAAGAAGCCGTCGGGGTCCACGCCCAGTGCCTTGGAGAGTGCCAGGACCTCGCCGACCGCGTTGGTGGCGGCGAGGACCCAGCTGTTGGCCACCAGCTTCAGCCGGGTGGCGCTGCCGGCGGCGCCGTCCTCGCCGGTCCACACCGTGCGGGAGCCGACGGCGTCCAGGACAGGCGCCACCGCGTCCCGCGCGTCGGCCGGACCCGCGGCCAGGACCAGCAGCCGGCCGGACTCGGCGGGCTCGCGGGTGCCGAGGACGGGTGCGTCGAAGAAGACGAGGCCGTGTTCGTGGGCGAAGGCGGCCAGGTCGGCGACCGCGTCGACGCCGGCCGTGGTCGACTGCACCCACGCGGTGCCGGGGCTGAGGCCGGGGACGGCCTGCCGCATGACGTCGAGGGCGGCCGGGCCGTCGTACAGCATGGTGAGGACGACGTCGGCGCCCCGTACGGCCTCCGCGGGGGCGCCGGCGATGTGCGCACCGTCGGTGGCCAGCGGTTCGGCCTTGTCCCGGCTGCGGTTCCAGGCCCGGACGGTGTGTCCGGCGCGGGCGAGGTTGCGGGCCATCGCGGCGCCCATGATGCCGGTGCCCAGGACACTGACGGTGAGCTTGTCGGTCATGACGTCGGCTTTCTGTGCTCGTACGGTGGGTGGTCGGTGATCCGGCCCCCGGGGCGGTGGAGTCCGGTGGTCAGCCGGCCACCGTTCCGCGGGCGGCGCGGACCGGGCCGTCCGGCCAGGCCTGACCACTGCGCATCGGGTGCGGCGTCCGCCGCGCGAGTTCGGCGGCGGGCCGGCCGGACCCGGACTCCTGGGGGGAGTTCCGGACCCGGCCGCCGGACAGGCCCTCCACCGGCCGGGCGTGCGGCACGTCGAGCCGCTCCTCGGGCGAGCCGCCCCGCTTCGCCGTCCAGGACGGCCGGCCGGGCATCCCCGCGGCGGGTGGTCGGCCTTCGACGACCCGCGCGTCCAGGGCCGGGAAACCGGATGCGGCGCAGCCGAACACGGTGTCCTGGCTCGGTTCGGGGCCGTCGGCGGCCGTCCGGCCCCGGACGATCACCTCGTTGGGGACGAAGTCGTCGCCGGTGCCCGGGAGGTGCTTCCCCGGGAGGTGCTTCCCCGGCCGGTTGATCGCGTTCGGCGTGGTCATGGGTGCGTCGCGTCCCTTCGGTGTCCCTGGCTGCATGGTTGCCGCTCGGGGTGGCCGCTGCCACTCGGCGGCAGGACCGCCTGCCCCCGGGACACGACAGGGCGGCGCCGCGAGGCCCGTGCCCTGGACCGGACACGGTTCGACCTCGCACGGCAGCGTCCGCGGGAGCACCACGGCTGGAGCCGACGCCCTCGCCGCCGTCCGCTACCGGCCCTCGGGGAAGGCACGTACGAACGCCTCCCGGACCGTGCCGCCCGGCGTGCGGTCCAGGATGCCGAACGTCACCTGCTCGAAGGCCGACGCGAACCGTCCGCCGGGCCCGAGCAGGGTCCGGAACGCGCCCGCGACGTCGGCCGGGTCGTTGCGGAACACCCCGCACCCCCAGGCACCCAGCACCAGCCGCCGGTACCTCTGGGCCGCCGCCGTCTCCAGCACCCGCTCGGCGCGCACCGCCAGCGCGGCGCGCAGCTCGCCGGCCCGCTCCGGGGCGCTGCGCCGCACCACGCCCGCGTTCGGCGCGGCGGCGGTGAGGAACCCGGCGGTGAACGGCCGGTCCAGCAGCCGTCCGCGGTCGTCGCGGAAGACCGGCACGGCGGGTGAGTGGATGACGCGGTCGGTGTAGAACGGGTCGCGGTGGGCGCGGTGGTGGTCGTAGAAGTCGCGGGCCCGCAGCAGGCAGGTGTAGAGCGCGGAGGCCCTGCACAGGGCCTCCTCCTGGGCCTGGGCGCCGTTCAGGTAGCCACCGCCGGGGTTGCGGGCGGAGGCGAAGTTCAGTACGGCGACCTCGCCGCCGAGGCGGTGGGCGGCCTCCAGGCTGCTCTCGCCGGTGACCTCGAAGACCGTCCGCACCGGGGTGGACGGGGGCACCTCCACGGGCCCCGGTCCGTACATCCGCGTGCCCTCGCGTGCCCTCTCGACCGCCGCCCCGATCGGCACCTCGCGCCCGTCGGCCGTGCGGTAGGACCCCGCCGTCACGATCTGCTCGGTCTGCTGTGCGATGCCCCGCAGGCGCGCGCTCACGGCGCCACCCCCGTGGACGCCGTGCCCGCGCGCCGCGCGGTCTCCCCCGTCGTGCTCATGAGGGAATCCTGGGTGATGCTGGTGAGGCGGTGCAACGGAGTTTCCCGGCCCGGGAACGCCGGGGAAAGCCCCCGGAAACGGACGGGGCGTGGAGACTACCGAGCTGGAACGTCCCGTTATGCACCCTTGTGCCGAGCGGCGTGACGGACTTGGGTGGGACGAGTGTGCCGGCCCGGCCCACCGATGAAGGGGCCGGCGGCATGGTGGAATCTCAGGAGGATCCCGACATGTCCGATTCGGTAAGTGGCTGCATCAGGCCACGCACCGCCGTCAGCGAAGCCGAGGTCGAGGCGCTGGTCCACGGCATCTGCTTCAAGACCGGCCCGCCCCGGCGTCTCGGCGTCGAGGTGGAATGGCTCGTCCACGAGCTGCGCGCGCCGCGGCTCCCCGTGACACCCGAACGACTCGACGCGGTCTACGCCGCGTTGGAGACCGTGCCCCTGACGTCGCCGCTGACCATCGAGCCCGGCGGCCAGCTGGAGCTGAGTTCGCTCCCCGCCGCCTCCCTGATGGAGTGCATCGGCACCGTCTCCGCCGACCTGGACGCCGTCCGCGCGGTCCTGCGCGAGCACGGTCTCGCCCTCGTCGGCCTGGGCCACGACCCCTGGCAGACGCCCCGCCGGTTCCTGCGCCAGCCACGCTACGACGCCATGGAGGCCTGCCTCGACCGCACCGGTCCCGCGGGCCGCTTCATGATGTGCACCTCCGCGTCCGTGCAGGTGTGCGTGGACGCCGGGTACGAGGAGCCCGGCCCGCTCGGCCATGTGCGCCGCTGGTGGCTGGCCCACCAGCTGGGCGCGGTCCTGGTGGCCGCGTTCGCCAACTCCCCGCTGGCCGGCGACCGGCCCACCGGCTGGCGGTCCACCCGGCAGCTGCGCTGGGCGCAGATAGGCACCGGCCGCGCGGGCGGCCCCCCGTTGGACACCGACCCGCGCGGCACCTGGACCCGGCACGTCCTGGACGCCCCGGTGATGTGCGTACGCCGGGACGGCGGGCCCTGGGACGTACCGGAGGGTCTGACCTTCCGGGAGTGGACCAGGACCCGGGCGCCGAGACCACCG
The DNA here is from genome assembly GCF_031845825.1 of Streptomyces lancefieldiae. NCBI lineage: Bacteria > Bacillati > Actinomycetota > Actinomycetes > Kitasatosporales > Streptomycetaceae > Streptomyces > Streptomyces lancefieldiae. The sequence continues at coordinate 40,959 of NZ_JAVRFH010000044.1, forward strand.
ACGCGGGAGGATCTCGACTACCACCTCACCACGCTGTTCCCGCCGGTCAGGCCGCGCGGCCACCTGGAGCTGCGCATGATCGACGCGCAGCCCGGGGACGACGGCTGGATGGTGCCGCTCGCCGTGACGGCGGCGCTGTTCGACGACCCGGAGGCCACCGAGACCGCCTACCGGGCCGTGAAGCCCCTCGCCGAGCGCACGCTCGGGCGGCCGGCTCCGCACAACCCGCTGTACCGGGACGCGGCCCGCGACGCCCTCACCGATCCGGAGCTGCGCGAGGCGGCCGTCACGTGCTTCACGGCGGCGCTCGCCGCCCTGCCCCGACTCGGCGCCACGACCGAGGTGACGGACGCCGTCGCGGCGTTCCTGGAGCGCCATGTCCTGCGGGGCCGCTGCCCCGCCGACGATCTGCTGGATCTGCTGGACGGCGCGAGCCGTGGCCCGCACGGGAGGGAGACCCGCTCATGACCGACCCCGCCATGGAGACCGCCATCACCGACTCCGCCGTCGACACCGCCACCGCAGACTCCGCCGTCGACGCCGAGGCCCTGCGGGAGCGGGCCCTGGCCACGCTGGTCACCGCCCGCGAGCGCACCACTCTGCTGACGAGCTGCGTGGAGGGCCCCGACCTGACCGCCCAGGTGTCGCCACTGATGTCCCCGCTGGTGTGGGACCTGGCGCACATCGGCAACCAGGAGGAGCAGTGGCTGCTGCGCGCCGTCGCCGGGCAGGAGGCGATACGGCCCGAGATCGACAGCCTGTACGACGCCTTCGAGCATCCGCGCGCCAAGCGCCCCGAACTGCCGCTGCTGTCGCCCGCCGAGGCCCGCCGGTACGCCGCCGACGTGCGCGGGCGGGCACTGGAAGTACTGGAGGCGACCTCGTTCCACGGTACGCGGCTGACGGAGGCCGGCTTCGCCTTCGGAATGATCGCCCAGCACGAGCAGCAGCACGACGAGACGATGCTGATCACCCATCAGCTCCGCAAGGGCCCACCGGCCCTGACCGCCCCGGACCCGTCCCCCGTCCCCCTGTTCACCGGGCCGGCGGAGGTCCTGGTGCCCGGTGGTCCGTTCACGATGGGCACCTCCACCGAGCCGTGGGCCCTGGACAACGAACGTCCCGCGCACCGGCGCGAGGTGGCGCCGTTCTTCATCGACACCACGCCGGTCACCAACGGCGCGTACCAGGCGTTCATCGACGACGGCGGCTACGACGACCCCCGCTGGTGGACGCCACGGGGCTGGGAGCACATCCGCCGGCAGTCCATCACCGCCCCGCTGTTCTGGCGCCGCGACGGCGGGCAGTGGCTGCGGCGCCGCTTCGGGGTCACCGAGGCGGTGCCGGCCGACGAGCCGGTGGTGCACGTGTGCTGGTACGAGGCCGACGCGTACGCCCGCTGGGCCGGGCGGCGGCTGCCCACCGAGGCCGAGTGGGAGAAGGCCGCCCGGTACGACCCGGCCGGCGACCGCTCGGCCCGCTACCCGTGGGGCGACGCCGACCCGGGCCCGGAGCACGCCAACCTCGGCCAGCGCCACCTTCGTCCGGCGCCCGCCGGCAGCTATCCGGCCGGGGAGTCGCCGCTCGGCGTACGGCAGTTGATCGGCGATGTCTGGGAGTGGACGTCGAGCGACTTCGCCCCGTACCCGGGCTTCCGGGCGTTCCCGTACAAGGAGTACTCGGAGGTGTTCTTCGGGCCCGACCACAAGGTGCTGCGCGGCGGTTCCTTCGCCGTGGACGCGGTGGCCTGCCGGGGAACGTTCCGCAACTGGGACTATCCGATCCGGCGGCAGATCTTCTCCGGGTTCCGCACCGCCCGGTCGGCGGGGGCCGCCTGATGTGCCGACACCTCGCCTACGTGGGACCGGCGCAGTCACTCGGCCGGGTCCTCGTGGATCCGCCGCACGCCCTGTACCGCCAGTCCTGGGCACCCCGGCACCAGCGGTACGGCACGGTCAACGCCGACGGGTTCGGCGTCGGCTGGTACGCCGAGGGCGACCCGGTGCCGGCGCGCTACCGGCGGGCCGGGCCGATCTGGGCGGACCAGTCCTTCGCCGACCTGGCCCGGGTCGTACGCACCGGCGCGCTGCTCGCCGCCGTACGCGACGCGACGCTGGCGGGCGCCGACGCCGAGGCCGCCGCGGCCCCGTTCGCCGCGGGGACCTGGCTGTTCAGCCACAACGGCGCGGTGGCGGGCTGGCCCGGCTCGCTGGCGCGGGTGGCCGGCACGCTGCCGCCCGAGGAGCTGTTGTCGCTGGAGGCCCGCAACGACTCGGCGCTCGTGTGGGCGCTGGTCCTGGCCCGGCTGCGCGCCGGGGACGACCAGGGCCGGGCCCTCGCCGAGACGGTCCTGGAGACCGCCGCCGCGGCCCCCGCCTCCCGGCTCAACCTGCTGCTCACGGACGGCGCCACCATCACGGCCACCACCTGGGGCGACACCCTGTGGTACCTGAGCCGTCCCGGCGACGGCACGGCCGTCGCCTCGGAGCCCTACGACGACGACCCGCACTGGCAGGAGGTCCCCGACCGCACCCTGCTCACGGCGAGCCGCACGGACGTGCTGCTCACCCCGCTCAAGGACCCGGGCGAGCCCGCCCCCGCAGACGCTTTCGCACCTGAGAAGGAGCCCCGCACGTGAGCCCGTTCCGCCTCACCCGCACGCTGCCCGAGGACGCCACGGACGCCGCCTTGCGCGCCGACGTCCTGGCGGGCCTGACGGGCACGCCCAAGTGGCTGCCGCCCAAGTGGTTCTACGACGCGCGGGGCAGCGAGCTGTTCGAAGAGATCACCGCCCTGCCCGAGTACTACCCGACCCGGGCCGAGCGGGAGATCCTCGTCGACCGGGCCCACGAGATCGCCGCGGCGACCGGCGCCCGCACCCTGGTCGAGCTGGGCTCCGGCTCCTCGGAGAAGACGCGGTTCCTGCTCGACGCACTGACCGGGCTGCGCGCGTACGTGCCGGTCGACGTCAGTGAGAGCGCCCTCACCCAGGCCGGCGAGGCGCTCGTCGCCGAGCGGCCGGACCTCCAGGTGCACGCGCTGATCGCCGACTTCACCGGCGGGCTGGCGCTGCCGGGGACGCCGGGGCCCCGGCTGGTGGCCTTCCTCGGCGGCACGATCGGCAACCTGCTGCCCGGTGAGCGCGCCGCGTTCCTGTCCGCCGTGCGTGCGCTGCTCTCCCCCGGCGACGCCCTGCTGCTGGGCACGGACCTGGTCAAGGACGAGCGGGTGCTGGTCCGGGCGTACGACGACGCGGCCGGGGTGACGGCCGAGTTCAACAAGAACGTGCTGTCCGTGATCAACCGGGAACTGGGCGCCGACTTCGTGCCGACGGCCTTCGACCACGTGGCGCTGTGGAACGCCGAACGGGAATGGATCGAGATGCGGCTGCGCTCGCGCACGGCGCAGACGGTCAAGGTCCAGGCGCTCGACCTGGCCGTGGACTTCACCGACGGGGAGGAGCTGCGCACCGAGGTGTCGGCGAAGTTCCGGCAGGAGGGCGTGCGCGCCGAACTGGCCGCGGCCGGTCTGGAGCTCGCCCACTGGTGGACGGACGCCGAGGACCGTTTCGCGCTGTCGCTGAGCGTGGTGCGTTGAGCGTGGTGCCCTGAGCGTCGTGCCTGAGCGTGGCGCGCCGACCGGGCGGCGGCGCGTCAGCGCGCGTCGAGGTCCAGCTGCTCGGTGATGCGGGCGGAGGCCTTGCGGGCCTCCGTCTTCGCGTCCGCCCCGGTGAGCACCTTGGTCATGTACTCCTTGATCGGGTTGTCCGCCTCGACCGCGCCCCACGTGGGCGTACCGGGGGTCGCCCGGCCCTGTGCGGCGCCGGCCGCCATGGCCGCGACCCCCTCCTCGTCCGCGACGGCCTTGGCGAGCGTCGTCTTGTTCGGGACGTAGTTCATGGTGCGGGCCAGGTCGGTGTTCCACTTGGCGCCCGCGAGCGCGTCGACCACGGCGAGGGCGCCGTCCCGGGTGTCGGTGTTCCTCGGGACGACGAGGTCGGAGCCGCCGGTGAAGACCGCGCCGGGCTTGTCGGCGCTCTTGCCGGGCACCGGGAAGAAGCCGAGTTTCCCCTTGAGTCCGGGGTTCTCGCGCACGATCGACTGGGCGAGCCCCGGCACCGCGACGATCTGGGCAACCTGTCCCCGGGCGAACACCCCGGCCTGCGGCGGGTGCTCCTCGTCGGCGTCCAGCGGGCCGTCGCCCAGGGCCTGCAGTTCGCGGTAGAAGTCCATGCCGCGCAGGGCGGCCTCGGAGTCCAGGGCGCCGGTCCAGACGCCGCCGTCCTGTCTGGCCAGTTCGCCGCCCTCGTCCCAGATGAAGCCGGAGAGCGTGTACCAGTCCTGCCCGGCCAGGTAGATGCCCTGGTCGCCGCCCGAGTCGAGCTGTTCGGTGGCGGTGAGCCACTCCTCGCGGGTGTGGGGCGGCCGGGTGATGCCGGCCTTCTCGAACAGGTCCTTGCGGTAGATGACCACCCGGTTGGCGGCGTACCAGGGGATGCCGAACTGCTGGGACAGCCACTGCCCGGGTTCGGCGAGGCCCGGCAGCCACTCGCGGATGCCCCAGTCGCGCATCGACTCCAGCGTCAGGTCGTGCAGCCGCCCGCCCTCCGCGTACTGCGGGACCTGGGTGTTGCCGACCTCGATGACGTCGGGTCCGTCCGTGCCGTCGGCCTTCAGCGCGGCCTGTACCTTGTCGCCGATGCCGGTCCACTCCTGGATGCGGATGTCGAGGTCCAGGTCGGGGTGCTCGCGCTCGAACTCCTCGGTGAACCGCCCCAGGAAGTCCTGCGAGGCACTGTCCTTCATCAGCCACACGGTGACGGTGCGCCGTTCGCTCCCGCCGTCCTGCGACATCAGGCCGCAGCCGCTGAGCAGGGAGGCGGACACACAGACAAGAGCGAGGAGGCGACGTCTCACGAGGGGGTCCTTCTGTCTGACGGACAGGGGGCGGAGGCGGACAGGGATGTCCTGCGCACGCGAAGGGAGACCCGACGTGGGGGACGAGCCCGAGGCTCGAACGGGTGTCTGGGATTTTGGTATGGACCAATGGGAAGGTCAAGGGGGGAACGGCCCGAACCACCCGACGCCTCGCGCCACGTCGCGGCTTGGGGCACGGTGGAGTGACGCATGACACATGGCGTGCGACACACGACACCGCACCACCGCCCCGCAGAAGGGAGCACCCGCATGTCGAACCACACCTACCGGGTCACCGAGATCGTCGGCACCTCGCCCGACGGCGTCGACCGGGCCATCCGCAACGGCATCTCCCGCGCCTCGCAGACCCTGCGCAACCTGGACTGGTTCGAGGTGACCCAGGTGCGCGGCCAGATCGAGGAAGGGGAGGTCGCACACTGGCAGGTCGGATTGAAGCTCGGATTCCGCCTGGAGGAGTCGGGCTGACGGCCCTGGCCGCACTCCCCTCCCGGTTCACCCGGACGGTCAGGTGCGGCCCTCGCGCTCCTGCGCGATCCGCAGCTCGGCCGACCGGGCCGCCCAGCGTGCCCGGACGACGGTGAATCCGGCCCGTTCGGCGTCGTCGCACACCAGCTCGTCGTCGTCCACGAGGACACGCACCTCACGGGTGCGGGCGAGCCGGCCCAGGATCTCCAGCTTGGTGCGGCGGGCGGGCCGGCGGTCGGCGTTGCCCCGCATGTGCACGGGCCCCTCCGGCAGGCCGTGCGCGGCCAGCCAGTCGAGCGTGTCGCGGCGGCAGCGCTCGGGACGCCCGGTCAGGTAGACGATCTCGCACTCGTCGGCGCTCTCGAGCACCAGCGCGATGCCCTCCGCGAGCGGCGGATCGTGCGGCGCGGCGGCGAAGAAGGCGTCCCAGTCCCGCGGCCGGCGCTCCAGGAACCGCTGCCGGTGCGCGGTGTCGGCGAGGGTGTTGTCCAGGTCGAACACGGCCAGCGGGGGCCTGCTGCTGTCGGTCACCCGCCCCACCCTAGGCGCCCCGCCGGGAAACCTGGCGCCCCGCCGGGAATCCTGGCGCCCCGCAGACGTTGAACCCGGTGTGAGCTCCCTGATCGCGAACACCCGGTTCTCCGTCCTCGACCGCTCCCGCATCCGCGAGGGCCACACCGGCGCTCAGGCGTTGCGTGACACGGTGCGACTGGCACGGGAGGCGGAGCGGCTCGGCTACCACCGGTTCTGGGTGTCGGAGCACCACGGTGTGCCCGGGGTGGCCGGCTCGGCGCCGACCGTGCTGGCCGCCGCCGTGGCCGGCGCCACGCGGAGCATCCGGGTCGGCACCGGCGGCGTGATGCTGCCCAATCACCGGCCCCTGGTCGTCGCGGAGCAGTTCGGCGTGCTGGAGTCCCTCTTCCCCGGCCGGATCGACATGGGGCTCGGCCGCTCGGTGGGCTTCACCGACGGCGTGCGGAAGGCGCTGGGCCGGGACAAGGGGGACGCCGAGGACTTCGACGCCCAACTGGCCGAGCTGCTCGGCTGGTTCCGGGGCACCTCGCCCACGGGCGTGCACGCCCGGCCCGCGGAGGGGCTGACCGTGCCGCCGTTCGTGCTGGCCATGGGCGAGGGCGCGGCGGTCGCCGCCCGAGCGGGCCTGCCGATGGTCATCGGCGACCTGCGCGACCGCGACCGGATGCGCCGGGGCATCGACCGCTACCGCGCGGGCTTCCGTCCCTCCGAGTGGAGCCCGCAGCCGTACGTCGTCGTCTCCGGCACGATCGCCGTGGCCGGCACCCCCGAGGCGGCCCGACGGCTGCTGGTCCCGGAGGCCTGGTCCATGGCCCACGCCCGCACCCGCGGCTCCTTCCCTCCCCTGCCCCCGGCCGAGGAGGTCGAGGCCCGGACGACGACCGCCAAGGAACGCGACCTCTACGAGTCCGGTCTGGCCGGCCACATCGCCGGCACCGAGGAACAGGTCGCCGACGAACTGGAGTCGCTCCTGAAGGACACGGGCGCGCAGGAGGTCCTGATCACCACCAGCACGTACGACCGAGAGGCACTGCTGGACTCCTACCGGCGGCTCGCCCGCGTCGTCGGCGCGGGGACGTCCGCCGCACCGGCGTAGAATCGCGGGGTTTGTCCCACCGGCCCACCGGCCGACGCCGAAGACCGTACGGAGTTCCCCGCGATGCACAGCCCCCACGACCCGTACGTCCGGGTGCGCGACGCCCGTGAGCACAACCTCAAGGGCGTGGATGTGGACATCCCGCGGGACGTGGTGGCCGTGTTCACCGGTGTGTCGGGCTCGGGGAAGTCGTCGCTGGCGTTCGGCACGGTCTACGCGGAGGCGCAGCGGCGTTACTTCGAGTCGGTCGCGCCCTACGCCCGCCGGCTGATCCACCAGGTCGGCGCCCCGAAGGTCGGCGAGGTCACCGGGCTGCCGCCCGCCGTGTCGCTGCAACAGCGCCGCGCGGCGCCGACGTCCCGTTCCTCGGTCGGTACGGTCACCAACCTGTCCAACTCCCTGCGGATGCTGTTCTCCCGGGCCGGTGACTACCCGCCGGGCGCGGCGCGGCTCGACTCCGACGCCTTCTCGCCCAACACGGCGGCCGGGGCGTGCCCCGAGTGCCACGGGCTCGGCCGGGTGCACCGTACGACCGAGGAGCTGCTGGTCCCGGACCCCTCGCTGTCCGTCCGGGACGGCGCGATCGCCGCGTGGCCCGGCGCCTGGCAGGGCAAGAACCTGCGCGACATCCTCGGCGCCCTCGGGTACGACGTGGACCGGCCGTGGCGCGAGCTGCCCGCCGAGCAGCGGCAGTGGATCCTGTTCACGGACGAGCAGCCGGTGGTCACGGTGCACCCCGTGCGGGAGGCGGGCCGCATCCAGCGGCCGTACCAGGGCACGTACATGAGCGCCCGCCGGTATGTGATGAAGACGTTCTCGGACTCCAAGAGCGCCACGCTGCGGGCGAAAGCGGAGCGCTTCCTCACCGGTGCGCCCTGCCCCGTCTGCGGCGGCGGCCGGCTGCGGCCGGAGGCCCTGGCGGTGACCGTCGGCGGCCGCACCATCGCGGAGCTGGCCGCACTGCCGCTCACGGAACTCACCGCGGCGCTGCCGACGAACAGCGAGACGGCCCGGGTGCTGACCGGGGACCTCACCTCCCGCATCGCGCCCGTCGTCGAGCTGGGGCTCGGCTATCTGAGCCTCGACCGTCCGGCGCCCACCCTGTCGGCGGGCGAGCTGCAGCGGCTCCGGCTGGCCACGCAGCTGCGGTCCGGGCTGTTCGGGGTCGTCTACGTCCTGGACGAGCCGTCCGCGGGACTGCACCCGGCGGACACCGAGGCGCTGCTGACGGTGCTGGAGCGGCTGAAGGCCGCCGGCAACTCGGTGTTCGTGGTGGAGCACCACCTCGGCGTGATGCGCGGCGCCGACTGGATCGTGGACGTCGGTCCGCGCGCCGGCGAGCACGGCGGGCGGGTGCTGTACAGCGGCCCGGTGCCCGGGCTGGCCGACGTCGGGGACTCCGCGACGGCCCGCCACCTCTTCGACCGCTCCCCCGCTCCCGTCCGCGAGGTACGCGCTCCTCGGGGCGGCGTGACGGTCGGTCCCGTCACCCGGCACAACCTGCGCGGGGTGACCGCACGGTTCCCGCTCGGCGTGCTCACCGCGGTGACGGGCGTGTCCGGCTCCGGGAAGTCGACGCTCATCGGCGAGATCACGCAGGACCTGCCCGGGGTGGGCCGGCTGGTCCTGGTCGACCAGCGGCCGATCGGACGCACCCCGCGCTCCAACCTGGCCACGTACACGGGCCTGTTCGACGTCGTACGCAAGGTCTTCGCGGCCACCGACCAGGCACGGGAACGGGGTTACGGTGTCGGCCGCTTCTCCTTCAACGTGCCCGGGGGCCGCTGCGAGACCTGCCAGGGCGAGGGCTTCGTCAGCGTCGAGCTGCTGTTCCTGCCCAGCACGTACGCGGCCTGCCCGGACTGCGGCGGGGCGCGGTACAACCCCGCGACGCTCGAAGTGGCGTACCGGGGGCGGAACATCGCCGAGGTGCTGGACCTGACGGTGGAGGACGCGGCGGAGTTCTTCGCGGACACCGAGGCGGTGGCGCGCAGCCTGGCCGCGCTGCTCGACGTCGGGCTGGGCTACCTGCGGCTCGGCCAGCCGGCGACCGAGCTGTCCGGCGGGGAGGCGCAGCGCATCAAGCTGGCGAGCGAGTTGCAGCGGGGGCGCCGCGGCCACACCCTGTATCTCCTCGACGAACCGACGACCGGTCTGCACCCGGCCGACGTCGAGGTGCTGATGCGCCAGTTGCACGGTCTGGTCGACGCCGGACACACGGTCGTCGTCGTCGAGCACGACATGACCGTGGTGGCGGGTGCCGACCACGTGATCGACCTGGGTCCGGGCGGCGGCGACGCGGGTGGTCGGATCGTCGCCGCGGGACCGCCGGCCGAGGTGGCGCGGGTGGGCGCGAGTGCCACCGCCCCGTACCTGGCACGGGCCGTGGACGGCGGGACGCACCGGTGAAGCCGCTTCACCGGCGCACGTCCTCGCGGTGACGGCCCGGCGGCGGCTACGTGCGGCCCCGCCGCCTGTCGTCGTCCTCCTCGGCGATGTCCTCCGTGATGGCCTCGATCCGCTCCTTGCGTACCCGCCCGCGTACCGTCTCCTCCTCGGTGTGCTCCTCCGTGGTCATCCGGACGCGTTCCACCGGCACCGTCTCGGTCTCCACGACGGGGCGTTCGGCGTGCAGCGTGACCTCGTGCTCGGCCTCGCTGATCTCCGGGCCGGAGAGCGCGTCGCCACGGTTGGCCTCCGTGATCGGTTCGCGTTCCACCCGCACTTCCTCGTGGGTGACCGGAATGGTCTGCTGGACCTCTTCCGTGACCACGTACTTGCGCAGCCTGGCCCGGCCGGTCTCACGCCGTTCGACGCCGACGCGCATCTGCTCCTCGGAGCGGGTCATGGCGTCGTCCCCGCGCATGCCCGTCCGCTCGGAGGTGTCCCGGTAGCCGGCCTTTCCGCCCGCCGCACCGGCCATGCCGGCCGTTCCGGCGGCACCGGCCGCATCGGCCGCGCCCAATCCCGTGCCGGTGCCGGTGCCGGTCCCTGCGCCGGGGCCGGCGGCCCAGCGACCGTCGTCGGTCCGCTCGGCCTCGGACAGCACGCTGTCCCAGTTGATGCCGTAGTAGTCGTAGAGCCGGTGCTCCTCGGTCTCCGACAGATGGCCGCCCGCGTCGACGTCGACATTGGGTGCGTCCTTGACCTGGTCCTTGCGGTAGGGGACCTCGAGGTGGTTCTGCACCATCTCGGCGTCGCGGATGGGTACGAACGACTCTTTGGCGCCGAACATGCCCGTCCTGACGCTCACCCACTCGGGGCGCCCGGTCATGTCGTCGAAGAAGACGTGCTTGGCGTCGCCGATCTTGTTGCCGTCACCGTCGTAGACCGGCTGGTCCAGGACGTTGGCGATCTCTTCACGGGTGATCATCTGGCATCACCCTCCTTCCGGAGTGCCTGCCTTCCGGATGTCCGTCATCAGGCGTGCGAAAACGGAACATAACTCACAAAGCGCACATACTTTTCGAAGGTGCTTTCCTCCGGTGACCGTGCCGGAGAACCGGCACTCCGGGAGCGGCCGCGGCCTGCTGGGCGGCCTCGGCCAGTGAGCGGCGGTCGCGGTGGCGCCCGGGCGGGACGACGGGGCGCACCTCCACCTCGGCGGTCACCCCGCGCGCCGTCGCCACCCGCCACAGCGAGGCGAGCAGGGTGTCCTCGCCGACGAACGCGGGCGCCGTGCTCACCTCCCGCTCCGCGGTCCGGTACCGGATGCGGACCGGCTGGACCGGCACTCCGGCATCCAGGGCGGCCTGGAAGACGGCCCGGCGGTAGCTGCCCCGGGCACGTCCGCACCAGGTACTGCCCTCGGGGAAGGCGGCGACCGCGGCGCCCTCGCGCAGGGCCCGCGAGATCGCGGCGACCGTGTCCGGCAGGGCCCGCAGCCGGTCCCGTTCGATGAACAGCACGCCTGCGCGCGCGGCCGGCGGACCCGCCACCGGCCACCGCCGTATCTCGCTCTTGGCCAGCATCCGGGCGGGACGGACGGCGGCGAGCAGCGGGATGTCGAGCCAGGAGACGTGGTGGGCGACCAGGAGCAGCCCGCCGGCCGGCGCGGCGGCGCCCGTCATACGGACCCGGACGCCGAAGGCCCGCACGATCCACCGGCACCAGTGCCGCACCAGGGCGGCGGGGATCCTCCCCCGCGAGCGGGGGCGCCCTGGGCCGAGCGGCGACAGCACGATCGCGATCCCGACGAGGAGCAGCACGGCGACCGCCGCGAGCCGCAGCACGGCGCGCGGCACGGCCGCCACGTCCCGGCATCGTTCCACGCACGCCCCGGGGGTGCAGGGCGCGCTGGGCAGCCAGGCGCTCATCACGCCGGGACGAGCGAGAGGAAGCGCCGCAGATAGCGCGGGTCGACCCGGCTCATCGACAGCAGCACGTACAGGTCGGCGACACCGAAGTCCACGTCGTGCGCGGGCTCCCCGCAGACCCAGGCGCCGAGCCGGAGGTAGCCGCGCAGCAGGGCCGGCAGTTCGGTGCGGCCGGCGGGCGCCGCGGCGCGCGGGATCCACGGGAGCAGTGGCCGTACCCGGTACTCCTCGGGGGCCAGGTGCCTGGCCCGCACCCGGTCCCAGGTGCCCGACGCCAGGGCACCGCCGTCGGCGAGCGGGATCGAGCAGCAGCCGGCCAGCCACTCGTGGCCCCGGTCGGTCATGTAGCGGGCCAGCCCGGCCCATATGAGCCCGATGACGGCGCCGTCCCGGTGGCCGGGGTGCACGCAGGACCGGCCCACCTCGACCAGCCCGGGCCGGATCCCGTCCAGCGAGGCGAGATCGAACTCGCCCTGCGCGTACAACCGCCCGGCGACGGCCGCGCGCTCCGGCGGCAGCAGCCGGTAGGTCCCGACGACCTGTCCGGTCGTCTCCTCGCGCACCAGCAGGTGGTCGCAGTACGCGTCGAACGGGTCGATGTCGTACCCAGGCTGCGGGCTCGCCAGCAGGGCGCCCATCTCCCCGGCGAAGACGTCGTGCCGCAGCCGCTGCGCGGCCCGCACGTCCTCCTCGTCCCGGGCGAGGGTGACGGTGTAGCGGTGGGGTGCGGAGGGCTTCGGGGGGCGGTCTGCGGTCAGTACGCCGGTCATGGCACTCTCCTGGTCACGGGCCGGGGCGGCGGCGACGGACCGACGGTGTACGGCCCGACGCCCCTGTTCTTCCGCTGCCGGTTGGCCGCGGCGTGACCTGGGCCGGGAGAGTGGGTGTGGGGCTGTTGAATGCCAGGGGCGAAGAGCGAGACGGGGCCGGGAGGAGCACCGCTCCCGGCCCCGCCCGTCCGCACCTTTCGGCGAACGTCCGGTCGGGCTACCTCTTCGCCACCTTGCGCGTGGCCCGCAGCCACTCCTTGTTCATGCTGGTGATGGACACCAGGGGGATGCCCTTGGGACACGCCGTCGCGCACTCGCCGGTGAGGGTGCAGCCGCCGAAGCCCTCGTCGTCCATCTGCGCCACCATGTCCAGCACCCGGGTCTCGCGCTCGGGCGCGCCCTGCGGCAGGACGTTGAGGTGATTGACCTTCGCGGAGGTGAACAGCATCGCCGCCCCGTTCGGGCAGGCCGCGACACACGCCCCGCAGCCGATGCACTCCGCGTGCTCGAAGGCGAGGTCGGCGTCCGGCTTCGGCACCGGCGTCGCGTGGGCCTCCGGCGCCGCACCGGTGGGCGCGGTGATGTAGCCGCCCGCCTGGATGATCCGGTCGAACGCCGACCGGTCGACGACCAGGTCCTTCACGACCGGGAACGCGGACGCCCGCCACGGTTCGATGTCGATGGTGTCGCCGTCCTGGAAGGACCGCATGTGCAGCTGGCAGGTGGTGGTGCGCTCGGGGCCGTGGGCGTCGCCGTTGATGACCAGCGAGCAGGCGCCGCAGATTCCCTCGCGGCAGTCGTGGTCGAAGGCCACGGGGTCCTCGCCCTTGAGGATGAGCTCCTCGTTGAGGGTGTCGAGCATCTCCAGGAAGGACATGTCGCGGGAGATGCCGTCCACCTCGTACGTGGACATGGCGCCGTCGGCGTCGGCGTTCTTCTGCCGCCAGACGCGCAGGGTGAGCTTCATGCGTAGCTCCGCTGAGTGGGGTGGACGTACTCGAAGACCAGGTCTTCCTTGTGCAGGGTCGGGGCCTCACCCGTACCCGTGAACTCCCAGGCGGCGGCGTAGGAGAACTCGTCGTCCTTGCGGGCGGCCTCGCCGTCCGGGGTCTGGGACTCCTCGCGGAAGTGGCCGCCGCAGGACTCGGAGCGGTGCAGCGCGTCGAGGCACATCAGCTCGGCGAGCTCCAGGTAGTCGACGATGCGGTTGGCCTTCTCCAGGGACTGGTTGAACTCCTCGCCGGTGCCGGGGACCTTGATCCGCCGCCAGAACTCCTCGCGGATCTGCGGGATGCGCTCCAACGCCTTGCGCAGGCCGGAGTCGGTGCGGGCCATGCCGCAGAACTCCCACATCAGCTCGCCGAGTTCACGGTGGAAGGAGTCCGGGGTGCGGTCGCCGTCGACGGAGAGGAGCAGGTTGAGCCGGTCCTCGGTCTCGGCCAGCACCTCCTGCACCACGGGGTGATCGTCGTCGACCTCGTCCCCCAGCGGGTTGCGGGCGAGGTAGTCGTTGATGGTGGCCGGCAGGACGAAGTAGCCGTCCGCCAGGCCCTGCATCAGCGCGGAGGCGCCGAGCCGGTTGGCCCCGTGGTCGGAGAAGTTGGCCTCGCCGATGGCGAACAGGCCGGGGACGGTGGTCTGGAGGTCGTAGTCGACCCACAGGCCGCCCATCGTGTAGTGCACGGCGGGGTAGATCCGCATCGGTACCTCGTACGGATCCTCGTCGGTGATCCGCTGGTACATGTCGAAGAGGTTGCCGTACTTGGCCTCCACCGCCTTGCGGCCCATGCGCTTGATCGCGTCGGCGAAGTCCAGGTACACCCCCTGGCCGCCGGGTCCCACTCCCCTGCCCTCGTCGCACACGTTCTTCGCGGCGCGGGAGGCGATGTCGCGGGGGACGAGGTTGCCGAAGGACGGGTAGATGCGCTCCAGGTAGAAGTCGCGCTCGTCCTCGGGGATCTTGTTCGGCGGGCGGTCGTCGCCCTTGGCCCTGGGCACCCAGATCCGGCCGTCGTTGCGCAGCGACTCGCTCATCAGCGTCAGCTTGGACTGGTGGTCGCCGGTGCGCGGGATGCAGGTCGGGTGGATCTGGGTGAAGCAGGGGTTGGCGAAGTAGGCGCCGCGCCGGTGCGCCCGCCACACGGCGGTCGCGTTGGAGTTCATGGCGTTGGTCGACAGGTAGAAGACGTTGCCGTACCCGCCGCTCGCCAGGACGACGGCGTCCGCGAAGTAGGTGTCGATCCTGCCGGTGACCAGGTCCCGGGCGACGATGCCGCGCGCCCGCCCGTCGACGACGATCAGGTCCAGCATCTCGGTGCGCGCGTGCATCTCGATGTTGCCGGCCGCGATCTGCCTGCTGAGGGCCTGGTAGGCGCCGAGCAGCAGCTGCTGCCCCGTCTGGCCGCGGGCGTAGAACGTACGGGAGACCTGGACGCCGCCGAAGGAGCGGGTGTCGAGCAGGCCGCCGTACTCGCGGGCGAAGGGGACGCCCTGGGCCACGCACTGGTCGATGATCTCGACCGAGATCTGGGCGAGGCGGTGCACGTTGGACTCGCGGGAGCGGAAGTCGCCGCCCTTGACGGTGTCGTAGAACAGCCGGTGGACGGAGTCGCCGTCGTTGCGGTAGTTCTTCGCCGCGTTGATGCCGCCCTGGGCGGCGATGGAGTGGGCGCGGCGCGGCGAGTCCTGGTAGCAGAACTGGACGACCCGGTAGCCCTGCTCGGCGAGCGTGGCGCCGGCCGAGCCGCCCGCGAGGCCGGTGCCGACGACGATGACCGTCTGCTTGCGCCGGTTGGCCGGGTTGACCAGCTTCGCCTCGAAACGGCGCCTGTCCCAGCGCTCGTTGACCGGCCCGGACGGGGCCTTGGTGTCGACGACCGGCTCACCGGTCGGGTAGTCGGCGTAGGTTGTCATGTCAGCTCACCACTCCGGTCATGACGCCCACGGGGACGGCGACGAAGCCGACCGTGAGCAGCAGCGCGAGGACGTTCGCGACGGTCTTCAGGGCGCGGTCGCGGGTACGGCTGCCGGCGCCGAGGGTCTGGGCGGCGCTCCAGAAGCCGTGCCGGATGTGCAGGCCGAGGGCGAGCACCGCGACGATGTAGACGACGTTGCCGTACCAGGTGGAGAAGGTGTCCACGACGTTCTGGTAGGGCTTGCCCGTCTCGAAGCCGCCGGGGTGCACGGTGCCGGTGGTCAGGTCCAGGATGTGCCAGACGATGAACAGGCCGAGGATGATCCCGCCCCAGCGCATGGTGCGCGTCGCGTAGCTGGAACGCGGCTTCTTGTGCACGTACTTGTCGGGCCGCGCCCTGATGTCGCGGCGGCTGAGCTGGTACGCGGAGACGGCGTGGGCGACGACGGCGACGACCAGCACGACGCGGATCAGCCACAGCGTCCACTCGTAGTGCATGAACGGTTCGCCGACCGTGCGCAGCCAGTGGGCGTAGTGGTTGAACTCCTCGGCCCCGAAGTAGATCTTCAGGTTCCCGATCATGTGGGCGACCAGGTAGAGCAGCATGACGAGACCGCTGACCGCCATCACTGTCTTCTTGCCGACGGTCGAGTCCCACACGGTGCGCGCCATGGACGGCCGTCGGTCCGTCCGCGTTGCCAGAGCCATGGCACAAGACGCTACGGGGATGAGACTCATCGGTCCAAGACATGGTCCGGCTTGTTTCCATAGGAGCCGCCTATCGACGACGTATGCTTGCGGGATGCAGTTCCAGCAGCTCCAGTACTTCGTGGCGGTGGCCGAGACCCGGCACTTCACCCGGGCCGCCGAGACCGTCCACGTGGCGCAGCCCTCGCTGTCGCAGCAGATCAAGGCGCTGGAGCGGGAGCTGGGCGCCGACCTGTTCCTGCGGGCGCGGGGCAACATCACGCTCACGGACGCCGGGGAGGCGCTGCTGCCGCTGGCCCGGCGCATCCTGGCCGACGCGGACACCGCCCGGCACGAGGTGCTGGAGCTGGTGCAGCTGCGCCGCGGCCGGGTCCGGCTGGGTGCCACCCCGAGCCTGTGCACCGGTCTGCTCCCCGACGTGCTGCGCGCCTTCCACGACCGCTATCCCGGCGTCCGGCTGATGATCGAGGAGGGCGGCTCGCACGACCTGGTGCGGGAGCTGGCGCGCGGCGCGCTCGACCTCGCCCTGGTCGTGCTTCCGCTGCCCACCGCGTCGCCTGCGCTGACCACGGTGGAACTGCTGCGCGAGGACCTGGTGGTGGTGTCGTCCCCGGAGTCGCCCCCGCCGGGCGGCGGGCGCCGTGCCGTGGGCATCGCCGACCTGGAGGGCGAGCGTCTGGTCATGTTCCGGCACGGCTACGACCTGCGGGAGCTGACCGTGGCCGCGTGCCGCTCCGCCGGGTTCGAGCCGGACTTCGCGGTGGAGGGCGGGGAGATGGACGCGGTGCTGGGGTTCGTGCGGGCGGGGCTCGGGATGGCGGTCGTCCCCCGGATGGTGGCGGCCCGCTCCGGCCGCGGGCTCCGGGTGACGCCCCTGGCCCGCCCGGGCCTGCACCGGACCATCGCCCTGGCCCACCGCAGCGACGTGGCCCCACCGAGGGCCGCGCGGGAGCTCCAGCGGATGCTGCTGGAGCGGTGACGGCTCCCGCGTCTCAGACGAGCGCGGCCGGCCTGAGGATCTCCTCGCACCAGCGGCGGAAACCCGTGGGCGCGGTGTCCGGGGTACTGGGCTCGGCCGAGCCGTAGAACCCCTGGCTGTTCATCGCCGAGGCCATGTCGGCCAGTCCCCGGGCGGCGTCCTCGCTCGCCCCGAGGCGCAGGGCCGCCGCCCGGTACTCCGCCGGGGTGGTCTCCCGTACCCGCACCGGACGGCCCAGTACGTCGGACATGACCTCCGCCATGCCCTCGGGGGTCAGGTCGTCGGGGCCGACCAGCGGGACGTCGGCCCGGCCGGTCCAGGAGTCGTCGAGCAGCAGGCGGGCGGCCGTGGCGGCGATGTCGGCGGTGGCGCAGGTCCGCAGGACCCGGTCCGCGGCGTACGCCACGCGGAACTCGCCCGTGGAGCGCAGGGCCGCCGCCTGGCCGAGCAGGTTCTCCATCAGGAAGGGCGGGCACAGCGCCCGGTAGTGGACGCCGGTGGCCGCGATCCGGTCGTCCATGGCGAGCGAGGCGGAGACCTGCCCGGCGTTCTTCGCGACGCCGCGTCCCAGGGTGGAGACGGCCACGACCCGCTCGACGCCCTGTTGCCCGATCACCTCGCACAGCGGCAGGGTGAAGTCGCGGAAGTGCCCCTCGACGCTCTCGGCGCCGGGCGCCGGCGGCACCAGCCAGAACACCTGGTCGGCACCGGCGCAGGCCGCGCCCAGGACCTCGGGGTCGGCGTGCGAGCCCCGGAACACCTCGGCCCGCTCCCGCGCCCGGGGAGTGAGGCGGCCGGGGTCGCGGGCGATCACACGGACAGCCCTCCCGTCGTCCAGGGCGTCGAGGACGTTGTCGAGGACCTGCCGGCCGATTCCGCCGGTCGGGGTGGTGATGACGATCACGGAAACACAACTCCGGTTCAGGGAGGGAAGGAAGAAGGACCGCGCCGGGTCCGCGGGCCCGTCCCGCACGTGCTCCGGCGCGTGTTCATCCTGTTCCGCGGCCCGGCGGAACTGAAGGACCGATCGGATCCCGGTTGTTACCCTGAGGGCAACACCGAAGGGAGGCGGAGACCATGGAGTCCCGTCCCCTGCGCTACTTCGTCGCCGTCGCCGAGGAACTCAACTTCGCGCGCGCGGCCGAGCGGCTGGGCATCTCCCCGCCGCCCCTGTCCAGGGCGATCCGCCGGCTGGAGGCCGAGCTGGGCGTCACCCTGTTCGAGCGGACCACCCACAGCGTGACGCGGACCCCGGCGGGGGACGTGCTGCTCGCCGAGGCCCGCGTCGTGCTGGACGCCCTGGAGGCCGCCGGGCGGCGGACCCGGCGCGCGGCGGCGGAGCCGAAGCTGGTCCTGGCCGTCAAGGCCGACGGGGACGCCGGTCTGCTGGAGCCGATCCTGACGCGTTACGCGGCCGAGCCCGGGTCCGTACCGGTCGCCGTCCGGCTCTGCGGGTGGCAGGAGCAGCCGCGGCTGCTGCGCGGCGGCGAGGCGGACGTCGCGCTGGTCCACGCGCCGTTCGACGGGGCCGGCCTCGACACCGAGACGCTGGCCGTCGAACCGCGCGTCGCCGTCCTGGCCTCGAACCATCCGCTCGCCTCGCGCGACCGGATGGAACTCGCCGACCTCGGACTGAACGCCGGCACCGTGGACCGGCACATCGACGGGGCCCGGCGCGGCCACGGCGACCTGGCCCAGGTGCTCACGGCCGTCTCCCTCGGTGAGGTCGTCACCCTCCTGCCCGCCTCGGTCGCCGCGCGCTATCCCCGCCCGGGCGTCGCCTACCGCCCGGTGTCCGACGCGCCGCCGGCCGTCCTGTCCCTCGCCTGGCCGCAGCAGTCCCGCTCGACGGCGACCGCGGCCCTCGTCCGCACCGCAACGGCCGTGGCCGAAGAGGCCCGTGACGGGGCGTAGGCGCCCCCGGGGCCGGAGTCCCGGTCAGCCCGTGGCGTCCACCAGGGCCAGTTCGTGCAGGCGCTCCGGCGGGCCCGGGCGGGCGTAGTACCAGCCCTGTGCGGTGTCGCAGCCCAGTATGCGCAGTTGCTCGGCCTGGGCGCCGGTCTCCACACCCTCGACGGTGACCGCGAGGTCCAGGCTGTGGGCCAGGGCGACGATGCCCTCGACGATCTTGAGGTCGACCGGGTCCGCCGGGAACTGCTGCATGCTCTGGGTGAAGGAGCGGTCCAGCTTGAGGACGCTCACCGGCAGTCGGCGCAGGTTGGCGAGGTTGGAGTACCCGGTGCCGAAGTCGTCCAGGGCGATGTCCACGCCCATCTCGGCCAGCCGGCGCAGCGGCTTCAGCAGGTCGTCGTCCGCGCCGATCAGCGCCGATTCCGTCACCTCCAGGCACAGCGCGTCCGGCGCGACGCCGGTCCGCTCCAGGATGTCGACGGTGTCCTGGACCAGGCCGGGGTGGGTGAGCTGGCAGGGCGACAGGTTGACGTTGATGCGCAGCGGGCCCGCGGCGGTCGTCCCGCCGTACCGCTCCCGCCAGGCACGGGCCTGGCGCACCGACTGCTCCAGCACCCAGCGGCCCAGCGGGACGATCAGCCCCGTGTGCTCGGCGAGCGGGATGAACCGGTCCGGGCCGAGCACGCCGTGCTGCGGATGCAGCCAGCGCACCAGCGCCTCGGCGCCCCGTACGCTGCCGTCGCCGAGGTGCACGAGCGGCTGGTACTCGATGAAGAACTCGCCCCGTTCGAGGGCCGCCGGCAACGCGGTCGTCAGCCCGTGCCGGGTGATGACGCGGGCGTCGGCCTCCGGGTCGGCGAGCTCGAAACGGTTGCCGCCCGCCGACTTGGCCCGGTACATGGTGATGTCGGCGCTGCGCAGCACCTCCGCCGGGCTGCGCTCGCCCGCGGGGCCCTCGACGATGCCGATGCTGCCCCGCACGGTCAGTTCGCGGCCGTCGACGCTGATCGGAGCGAGCAGCGCGTTCATGATGCGCGCGGCCAGTTCGTCGACCTCGTGCCGGGTGTCCGGGCCGGTGGTCAGCGCGACGAACTCGTCGCCGCCGAGGCGGGCGACCATCTCACCGGGCGCGGTGGCACAGGACTGCAGCCGGTCGGCGACCTCGACGAGCAGCCGGTCGCCGGCCGCGTGGCCGAGGCTGTCGTTGACGGTCTTGAAGCCGTCGAGGTCGAGGTAGCACAGGCCGAAGCGCTGGCCCGGGCCGGCGCCCAGCGCCTTCTCCAGGCGTTCGAAGAAGAAGCTGCGGTTGGGCAGGCCGGTGAGCGCGTCGTGCGTGGCCTCGTAGCGCAGCCGCAGGTTGAGCAGCCGGCGCTCGGTGGTGTCCTCCATCAACGCGAGCTGGTACTGCGGGGTGCCGTCGGCGTCGCGCAGCAGGGAGACGGTCAGGTTGGTCCACAGGACGGTTCCGTCGGGCCGGTAGAAGGCCTTCTCCACGTGGTAGTGCTCGCGTTCGCCGCGCACCAGCTCGTCGTAGAGCCGCCAGATCTGCGGCGCGTCGTCCGGATGCGTCCACTCCGTGGCCCTGCGGCCGCCCAGCGTCGGGTCGGCGATGCCGAACATGCGCATCAACGCGCCGTTGACCTGGAGGACGTTGCCGTCCAGGTCGGCGATGCCGATGCCTATGGCGGCGCCCTCGAAGACCGCGCGGAAGCGTGCCTCGCTGGCGTGCAGGGCCTCGGCCACCACGCCCTGCGCCTTCAGGGCGGCCTGCGCGATGGCCTCCTGCTCCGCCAGGGTGCGCTCGCGCAGCGCACCGGCGAACCCGGCCGCCATGGCGTGCTGCAGCCGTGCCGAACGCGCTCGCAGGCCCTCGGGGTCGCCGTCCTCCCCGCAGTACAGCACGAGGTAGGCGTCGACGCAGTCCAGCGTCCGGGCGAGCGCCTCGGGGTCGGTGCAGTGCGCGTCGACGAGCGCGACGCCGACCTCCCTGGCCCGCTCCGCGTCGAAGCTCCGCGCCCGCAGCACCTCGCTCAGCCGGCGGGCCAGCGGCAGCAGACGCTCCTCGAACTCGGGCCGGGTGGCCGACGTCGAGGTCACCGGGAAGACCGCCCGGCTCCAGATCGTGGCGAACCGGCGCAGTCTGTCCTCCGGCCCGTCCGGCTCCGCGATCACGCCGTACGCCCCACGCCGGCGAACCCGGAGAACGCGTACGGGTCCTCGTCCTCCGGCGCTCCCTCGGGCCGCCAGCGCGGCATCGGAACCAGTCCGGGCTCCACCATGTCGTACCCCTTGAAGAACCGCGCGATCTCGTCGCGCGAACGCATGATCAGCGGATGGCGGATGTCCTTGTACACGTCCACCGCGCCCCCGGCCCGCTCGGCGGGCAGCGGGATCCCCTCGTACGAGGCATGCGTGAGCACGAGCAGGCTGCCGGGCGCGAGCGCGTCGCTCAGCTCCGCCACCGCCGCGTAGGGGTCGTCCGCGTCTTCCACGAAGTGCAGTATGGCAACCAACAGCAGGGCCACCGGCCGATTCAGGTCGATCAGCCGCTCCACCTGGGGACTGGAGAGGATGTCCCGCGGCTTGAGGAGGTCCGCGGCCACGACGTCCGCGTCGTCGTTGCCCCGAAGGACGGCCTGGCTGTGCGCGACCGCCACCGGGTCGTGGTCGACGTACACCACGCGGGCGCCCGGGCGGCTGCTCCCGGCCACCTCGTGGACGCTGCCGAAGGTGGGGATGCCGGATCCGATGTCGAGGAACTGGTCGATGCCCTCGTCGGCCGCGAAGCGCACGGCACGGCGCATGAACGCCCGGTTCGCCTGCATGATCTTGGGTAGTCCCGGCAGGAACTCCATGGCCTTGCGGGCCGCTTCCCGGTCGACCTCGAAGTTGTGCGAACCGCCCAGGTAGAAGTCGTAGATCCGGGACACGCTGGGCACCGAGATGTCGATGCTGCGTGGGGCCCAGGCAGGGCGCTCCATCTGGCTCTCCAAGGGCATAGGCGATCCGGTGTTCGAGCTGAGGCTACTGATCGTCCGCCGAACGGGCGAGTCCAAACGGAAATTGACCGTCCGTTCCCGGTCACTGCCTGCGGCACGTGCCGCCTGCCAAGGCGCGTCAGGGCACACGGAAGCGCGCGAACGGAGCCGTACCCTCCGCCCTGGACGGAGGGTACGGCCCGTTGGTCGCGCGCCGGGGAGTGGCGGCGCAGGGCCGCTGCTTCCTCGGCGCGCCGACCGGCTTTCCGTCGGGTGCTACGGCTTACCAAGTGCCGCCAACGCCCTGGCCGTTGGTGTCGCCGGCGGCGGTGTCCTCGGCGTAGCGATACGCCGGCCGGGCGCCGATGGTCAGCTGCCCGGTGCCGTCGGGGCGGGTGACCTCGCCGAGCAGGGCCCTGTCGATGCCCCCGCCGGCGTGCGCTTCGTCCGCGGCCACGGGGGGCCAGGCGGTGGCGCAGTCGTTCCCGCACGTCGTCCTGGGTGGCTGGGCCGTGTCCGCGTCGAAGCGGTAGAGGGTACGGCCCGTCCCGTCGGTCACCGGCTCGCCGATTGCGGCGTTCGTGGAGACGGACAGCTTGCCCGCGGGCTCCGGCGCGTTCGCCGACGCCCGTGTGCCGTCCGCGCCGGTGCCGAGTCCGTCGCCGGGCGCGGCCGTGGCACCGTCGTTCTGGCTGCCGGTGGCGCCGCCGCCGTGCCGGCCGCACGCGGTCGTCAGCGCCGGCACCGCCGCGGCGCTCACCACGGGTGAGGCGCTCCGCCAGGAGGTGCTCACATCGTCAGATCCCCGGTCGTCGCGAAAGCGTTGGACGCGCGCTCCTGCGCCGCCGCACGACACGGGGTACGCACCGGGAGCCCGCGGTGTTCAACCGGCGAGCCGTTTTCCTTCCCCGCACCCCTCGGGCGCCTCTCGTACACGGGTACGAGGCCGGACGCGGCGTGACGGTCCGCCGGTCAAACCGCCGACCGGCCCGGGTCCCTCCTTCGGGGCAATCGCCCGACAATCCGACGTGGCCCGGCGCGCCAGGCTCCATGCTCTGCGACGTGCATGGACCCGAACCGACCCGATCCGCCCTGGCCGGACGGGCGTTGGCCCTGGTGACGCTCGCGTTCACCCTCGTCGGCGTACCGCTCGGCCCGGCGCGGGCCGACGCCTGCGCGTACGTGTCGAACGGACCGGGCGGCACCGACGCGGTCTCGGTCGCCGGGAAGGCCTCCTGGCCCACCTTCCCGCCGTGCCCCGAGCCCTCGCCGACGCCCACACCGACCCCGACGCCGAAGC
>NZ_JAVRFH010000447.1:0-255 GCF_031845825.1 Streptomyces lancefieldiae
GGTCCGCTCGGTGACGCCGGGTGACACCTCCCAGGACATGAGCTGCCCGACGGCGAGCAGCCGGGCGAGCCGGGCTCCGCGCCGGGTGGACGACAGGAGCTGGGCGAACGTGCGTACGGTGGGGGCGTGTTGGTGAGCGGTCGTGTTCATGGGACCACGGTGACGGGTGTGCGGGGGTGTGTTCCACACATACCGCCCGTACGCTAAGTCAGCGTACGGGCACATTCCGTGTACAGTACGGCGGTTCGTACGTCA
>NZ_JAVRFH010000448.1:0-255 GCF_031845825.1 Streptomyces lancefieldiae
ATCGGTCTGTTGGAGGCCAGGGAGAAGGGGATCCGGGAGGAGGTGGCGCGGTTGCGTGCCGCGCTCGATGAGGCGGAACGTGCGCTTCAGCGCCTGGTGGATGCACGGGTCACGGTGACGGAGGTGCCGGCCGAGGAGCCGGCCGTGGTGCCGGAGTCTTTGCCGCAGAGGGCGGTTGCGGGATCGACGGTGCCGCACCGGACCGAGGGCATGACGGCATCGGTGCTGGCAGTGGACTACCAGCACATCGTGGGC
>NZ_JAVRFH010000449.1:0-255 GCF_031845825.1 Streptomyces lancefieldiae
CGTGGACGGTAGAAGCGGCCATGCCCAGCCGTCCGGCGATCTGGACCGGTCCCAGTCGCTGCTTCCAGCGCAGATGCACGATCTTGCGGACCTGCGGCTGAGGGGTCCGGGCCGGGCTCCTGTGAGGCCGTGAGGACCGGTCGGCCATCGCGGCCGGCCCGGCTTCGGCGTACCGGTCGGCCCACCGCTTCGCGGTGGGCCAGGACACGTTGTAGCGCTCGGCCGCACGGGCGACCGGCCATCCCTCATCCACGA
>NZ_JAVRFH010000450.1:0-255 GCF_031845825.1 Streptomyces lancefieldiae
AGGCTGCTTTGGGGCGGGTGGAGGTGGTGCAGCCGGTCGCGTTTGCGGTGATGGTGTCGTTGGCGGAGTTGTGGCGGTCGTTGGGTGTGGTGCCGGATGCGGTGGTGGGGCATTCGCAGGGGGAGATCGCTGCTGCGGTGGTGGCGGGTGGTCTGTCGTTGGAGGACGGGGCGCGGGTGGTGGTGTTGCGTGCGCGGTTGATCGGGCGTGTGCTGGCGGGGCGGGGTGGGATGGCGTCGGTGGCGTTGCCGGTGG
>NZ_JAVRFH010000451.1:0-255 GCF_031845825.1 Streptomyces lancefieldiae
TTCCACGACCGGCTGCGCGACCGGGTGCGGGACAAGGAGGGCCGCTCGGTGGACCCGACGGCCGCGATCGTGGACTCGCAGTCACTGCGGGCGGCTGCGAACATCCCGCGCTCCACGTCCGGCTGGGGCGGCGGGAAGAAGGTCGGCGGCCGCAAGCGGCACCTGGTGGTCGACTGCCTCGGCCTGGTCCTGGCCGTCGCGGTGACCGCGGCGAGCGTGCAGGACCGCGATGCCGCTGTCGCCCTGCTCGAGCGG
>NZ_JAVRFH010000452.1:0-254 GCF_031845825.1 Streptomyces lancefieldiae
TGCGGCCGATGTCGCGGTTCTTGAGCCGGTAGGAGTCTCCCTTCAAGGAGAGCACATCGGCGTGATGGACGAGGCGGTCGATCATGGCGGCGGCGACGGTGTCGTCGCCGAAGACCTCTCCCCAGCGTCCGAACGGCTTGTTGCTGGTCACGATCACGGAGGCGCGTTCGTAGCGGCCGGAGACCAGCTGGAAGAACAGGTTCGCTGCCTCCGGTTCGAACGGGATGTAGCCGACTTCATCAATCACCAGGACC
>NZ_JAVRFH010000453.1:0-254 GCF_031845825.1 Streptomyces lancefieldiae
CACTCCGAACTCGAAGCCCTCAGAGCGGCCTGGCACAAGAGCCACCGCCTGGAGAGCACCTGAGCCTCGCCGAACCTGGTGGGTTTCGGTGCCGCCTGGCACAGGTTCGCCGGAACATGTGCGCTTTTCCGAACGGCTTGTTGCTGGTCACGATCACGGAGGCGCGTTCGTAGCGGCCGGAGACCAGCTGGAAGAACAGGTTCGCTGCCTCCGGTTCGAACGGGATGTAGCCGACTTCATCAATCACCAGGACC
>NZ_JAVRFH010000454.1:0-254 GCF_031845825.1 Streptomyces lancefieldiae
GCGTCGGCCTGAGCCTCTACCGAGTCGTCCGCGAGCTGCAGATACTCCTCGCGACCTGGACCGGCGCCTGCCCCACCTGTCACCGCGACATGCCAGACCCCGCACCAACATGACCAAGCCCTACTAGCTACTGAGGTTTTCGGATTGTCGTCGGGTAGTGACGGTTCATGATCCCCGCGGTATGCCGATGAGGTGAGGTATCCAGAGGGTGGGGGCCTGACCGCTGAGCGGCGGGCATTTCGTGAGGGGATCCG
>NZ_JAVRFH010000455.1:0-253 GCF_031845825.1 Streptomyces lancefieldiae
CGCACGGTCAGCGCGCCACTGCCGACGCCGCCCCTCCGGAATATCACTGGTCTTCAAACTCCAGTCCGCCGTGGCCACGTCGCACACCTCCGAGATCAGGGTGTTGCGACGACCAGTTGAATCCACCGGGCTTGAGTTCTAGCGGTCGTCGCAACACCCCAGCTCAAGGGGTGCGATGGACTTCGAGATCCGCAAGGACAGACGTGGTGGGGGCGGCCGTCGGCTGCTGCGTGAGCGGGAGGTATATCTCCAG
>NZ_JAVRFH010000456.1:0-253 GCF_031845825.1 Streptomyces lancefieldiae
CTCGACGGCCCGATCGTGGTGGTCTGGGACAACCTCAACACCCACCTGGCCACCGGGCTGAAGCGGTACGAGGCCGACCACGACTGGCTCACCACCGTCCGTCTTCCGCCCTACGCACCTGACCTCAGACGTCATCCGCTTTCCGAACGTGATCGTTTGGTTTGGGCTGGGTGGGTGTGAACTCCGGCTGGCGGCGGGAGAGATGGGGGTGTTTCGTCCGCTCGTCTTGGTCGTGGAGGTGCCTGGTGCCGTC